>NZ_JAWRXV010000064.1:0-58479 GCF_046534875.1 Paraburkholderia sp. SIMBA_054
GTTAGCCGCTTTCTTTTGCCTACTTTTCTTTGCGGCGGCAAAGAAAAGTAGGTGCCGCCCCGCACAGGGGCAACGCTAGCAAACCAGAAGCAAATCGCGGATGCCAGCGCCAAAGCAAGACCAAAACCACCAAAAGTGCGCACGCAACAACAAACGACACAAGCACGCGCAGCCCCCTTTCTGTTGCAAAGGCCACAAAAAACAAAACGCACAAAACTACAACAACGCAAATCTATGCAACACTAGGCAGCATGAGATCCGGACGCATGCGTCCCGTGGCAACGGCGCAGGCTTTCCGGGCGATCGCGGAAGTCCAGAAGCGTCGTGCCTATGTTGATCCTGTTGAACTTGCTGTCGGGTGTCGCGTTGCTGGTGTGGGGCACGCATATCGTGCGCACCGGTATTCTGCGCGTGTGGGGCGCCGATCTGCGCCGCGTGTTGGCGCGCAGCACGAATAGCCGTGTAAAGGCATTCGCCGCAGGTGTCGGCGTCACGAGTCTCGTGCAGAGCAGCAATGCAACGGCGATGATCGTCACGTCGTTCGCGGCTCAAGGCATGCTGCCGCTCACAAGCGGCCTCGCCATCATGCTCGGCGCGGATGTCGGCACGGCGCTGATGGCGCGCATTCTCACACTCGATCTGTCGTGGCTGTCGCCATTTCTGATCGTCTTCGGCGTGCCGCTCTTTCTCTCTCGCAAGCAGAACCGCCTGGGTCAGGTCGGCCGCACGGCAATCGGGCTGGGGCTGATTCTGCTGGCGCTGCATCTGATCGTCGAAACCGCGCAGCCGATGATGCATGGCGCTGGCGTGCGTGTCATGTTCGGCGCATTGACGGGCGACATGATGCTCGATGCGCTGGTCGGCGCGACTTTCGCCGTCATTTCGTATTCGAGTCTCGCAGCCGTGCTGCTGACGGCGACGCTCGCGTCGTCGGGCGTGATCTCGCTGAAGGTGGCGCTGTGTCTCGTGATCGGCGCGAACCTCGGCAGCGGACTGCTCGCGCTGGCGGGCACGGTCGCTCAGAACACGGCGGCGCGCCGGCTTGCGCTCGGCAGCCTCGCGTTCAAGCTCGCGGGCGCGTTGCTGATCCTGCCGTTCACATCGCTGCTCGCGCGTGGCTTGCCTGTCCTGATCAACAATCCGCGCGAATCCGTAGTCGGCTTCCATGTAATCTACAACACGCTGCGCTGCTGCGCGTGCATGCCGCTGATCGATGCCGTCGCGCGTGCGTGCTGCCGTGTGCTGCCCGAGCGGCCGGACCCGAACGGCCAGCTTCGTCCGATTCATCTCGACACCGCATCACTTGCGACGCCCGCACTCGCGCTCTCGAATGCCGCGCGCGAAGTGCTGCGCATCGGCGATATCGTGCGGGCGATGCTCGACAACGTCTCGCATCTGATCCATCACAACGATCTGGTGAAGGCGCGTGACACGATTCGCATGGACGACGACGTCGATCATCTGTATGCCGAGGTTAAAACCTATCTCGCCCGAATTTCACGCGAGCAACTGGATGACGCCGACAGCCGCCGCTGGACCGACATCATCGCGCTGACTATCAACCTCGAACATGCGGGCGACATCATCGAGCGCATCGTCACGGATATCGAAGAGAAGAAGATTGCGCACCGGCTCGCGTTTTCGGAAGAGGGCTTGAGCGAACTCGACGATCTGCACACGCGGCTGGTCGGCAATCTGCAGCTGGGCATGTCGGTGTTCCTGAACAACGACCTGCGTTGCGCGGAATTGCTGCTCGCGGAGAAGGAGCGTTTCCGCGATCTGGAGCGCGCGTATTCGTACAAGCATCTCGATCGGCTCGCGGGTCAGACATTGCGTAGCGTCGAAACGAGTGCGCTGCATCTCGACGTGATCAGCGACATGAAGCGGCTCAACTCGCTGTTCTGTTCGACCGCTTACCCGGTGCTTGATGCTGCAGGTGCGCTGCACGATACGCGTTTGCGCAAACGCATGCATGAAGAGGTGCCGGCCGTCACGGCGCCGCAACAAATGTGACGTACCGCACACGCGACATCAGGCAAGTATCACCTTGCCCACCTTGCGCTTGAGTTGCGCGAACGCCGCGACTTCCGTCGCCTTGCGGTTGGTGATCAGCAGATCGATCTTTTCGGGCGGGCAATACGAGATGCGGCTGCGCTGGCCGATCTTGCTGTAGTCCGCGAGTATCACGACGCTATCCGCATTGGCGACCATCGCGCGCGCGACTTCTGTTTCCGCGCGGTCGTAGTTGCTGGCGCCATGCTTCGGATCGACGCCAACAGGCGACAGCAGCGCGAAATCCGCGCGATAGCGCTGGATATCGAGAATCGTCGTCTCGCCCGTGGTGGACAACGCACGGTCGCTGATCGAGCCGCCCAAGAGAATGACTTCGTTTGCTGACGACTCGCGTTTGTCCGGCGCGCCGCGCATCTTCATCGCGACATCGATCGAATTGGTGATGATGGTCAGATTGGCGAGCTTCGCGAGTTCATCGGCGAGCGCCGCCGTGGTCGTGCCGGCATCGATGAAAAGCGTTTGCCCGCTCGCGACCACACCCGTCGCCGCCTTCGCGATGGCCTTCTTCGACTTTACGTGCGCCTGCGCGCGTTCGGAGATGGGCGCTTCGTCGGCGGGCTTGATCGCGCCGCCATGCACGCGGCGCAACTCGCCGAGCGCTTCGAGATCGAGCAGATCGCGCCGCACGGTTTCGCGCGATACGCCCAGGTCCGCCATGATGCGCTCCGTCGACACGCGTTTGAGTGTCGAGAGCAGCGCGCGTATTCGTTGATGACGGTCTTCCTGCCACATGCGTATCGTCCCTCGCCTGGTCGTATTTGGCGTTTTGCGTGCTGCTCGCGCTCTGCTCTTTGCACCGCTTGCTATGCGCGCGTTTCCGTATAAACCACTACCAACGGAATATGTCGATGCGATGTCAAAATGCATGACAGGCGGGTTGCCTGTGTCCTTTGCGGTTGTATTTTTTTGGGAGCTTGCAACTTTGGGTATTTGTATTTAGCCTTCGCATTTTGAGACATTCGCGCTCGATTTGAAACATCGCGAACAGCGCATTTTCGAAAACGAAATGAAATATCCGCTGCGCAATGTTCCTGGCAAGCGGGATGTCGTGCATTGACAAGCTTGCGTCGCTTCGCGGATGGAGGAGCATCCATTCGCGATCCTCAGAATAAGATACATCGGCGCACGCAGGCCGCAGTTCCATCAGATCTTTGTGAGGGCAAGCACGATGGGCAACGGGATCGATCAGGCATTAATCGCAGACTGGCCGTATCCACGGCTCGTCGCGCATCGCATCGGCGGCAAGCTCGCGCCGGAGAACACGCTCGCGGGCTTCGACATGTGCGCGCGCTTCGGCTACAAGATGATCGAGTTCGACGCGAAGCTCTCTTCCGACGACCAGATTTTCCTGCTGCACGACGACGACCTGGACCGCACGACCAACGGCCACGGCCCGGCCGCGCAACATACATGGCATCAGCTGGCATCGCTCGATGCAGGCGCCTGGTTCGATCCGCGCTTCGCAGACGAACGGCTACCGACGCTCTCACAGGTAGCGGCGCGCTGCGCGACTGAAGCGATTGCAGCGAACATTGAAATCAAGCCTTGTCCTGGCCGCGACGAAATCACGGGGCGCCTTGTCGCGCTCGCGGCCAAAGACCTGTGGCGCGCGCAGAAGCCGCTCCTGTCGTCGTTTTCGTTCGACGCGCTGAAGGCCGCGCGCGACGCCGCGCCGTCGCTGCCGCGCGGCATGTTGTTCGAGGCGCCGCCCGACGACTGGCTCGCCATCGTGCGCGAACTCGGGTGCGTATCGCTGCATGCCGACCACAAGCATCTGACGCAACAGAACATCCGCGCGATCCGCGATGCCGGCCTGCGCGTGCTCGCGTACACGGTGAACGATCCGGCGCGCGCGCGTGAACTGGCGAAGTGGGGCGTTGACATGATTTGTACCGATCGCCTCGATATGATCGGCGCGGACGTCGTGAACTAGTAAAAAAGCGTGCGCAAGCGCACATCGAAAGACGTCGACATGCAGTTTTCCTAACGTAGCAATTTTCGGCAGAGGATGAGAAAACTATGAAACCGACCACGTTGCGTTGTTTCATTTCGGCGTCGGCGCTGGCCGGCGTGGCCACCGCGGGGAATGCCGTTGCGGCGCCGCCCGATGCGCTCGTCGCAGCGGCGAAGCAGGAAGGACAGCTGACCGTGATTGCGCTGCCGCACGACTGGTGCGGCTATGGTCCGATGATCGCGGACTTCTCCAAGAAATACGGCATCAAGGTCAACGAGCTGAACCCGGACGCAGGTTCGGGCGATGAAGTGGAAGCGATCAAGGCGAACAAGGGCAACAAGGGTCCGCAGGCGCCCGACGTGATCGACGTCGGTCTGTCGTTCGGTCCGGCGGCGAAGGCGCAAGGTCTGCTGCAGCCTTACAAGGTGTCGACGTGGAAGTCGATTTCGAACGAGAACAAGGACCCCGAAGGCTACTGGACAGGCGACTATTACGGCGTGCTGTCGTTCGAAGTGAACGCCGACATGATCGACAAGGTCCCGACCGACTGGGCCGATCTGCAAAAGTCCGACTACAAGAACGCTGTGTCGCTCGCGGGTGATCCGCGCTCGGCGAATCAGGCAATTCAGGGCGTGTACGCCGCCGGTCTTTCCGCTGCCAAGGGCGATGCGAGCAAGGCCGCGCAAGCCGGCCTCAAGTACTTCGCCGATCTGAACAAGAACGGCAACTTCGTACCCGTGATCGGCAAGGCCGCATCGCTCGCGCAAGGCACGACGCCCATCATCGTGCGCTGGGACTACAACGCGCTCGCCGATCGCGACACGCTGAAGGGCAACCCGAAGGTGCAGGTGGTCGTGCCGAAGACGGGCGTGGTTGCTGGCGTCTACGTGCAGGCGATCAGCGCCTACGCGCCGCATCCGAACGCCGCGAAGCTGTGGCTGGAATACCTGTACTCGGACGAAGGCCAGATCGGCTGGCTGACGGGCTATTGCCACCCGATCCGCTACAACGAGCTGGTGTCGCAGAAGAAGGTGCCGCAGGCGCTGCTCGACAAGCTGCCGCCCGCATCGGCGTACAAGAACGCGGTGTTCCCGACGCTGCAGCAGCAGGACGCGACGAAGGAAGTCGTGACGAAGCAGTGGGACTCCGTGGTCGGCGCGAACGTCAAGTAAGCGCTGCGTGATCCGGCGGTCCGGCGATGCGGGCCATGTGTTCGGTCCGCATCGCGCGCCGGATGGAACGGCGAGACGAAGCGGTTGAGTTTGTTCGAGGGTGAGTTATGAGCGCTTCATCGGGAGCCGGGCCGGGCGGTCAGGCGGACCTGCTGGTTCCGTCCGTGCCGCAACCTGCGCCGAAGGTCGATGGCCCGGGCCGGACGTCGCCTGTCTGGACATGGATCGGCGTGCTGCCGTTCTTCATTTTCGCGCTGCTGTTCCTGATTCTGCCGACGGGCTTCCTGATGGTCGGCGCGTTCCAGGACGCGCAAGGCCATTTCACGTTCGCCAACATGCGCGAGCTGTTCCAGGAAGGCGTGATGGACGCCTACTGGATCAGCTTCAAGGTCAGCGCGGCTTCGGCAACGGGCGGCGCGGTGCTTGGCTCGCTGCTCGCGTGGGCGGCCGTGCACGGCAAGCTGCCGGGCTGGATTCGTCCGACGCTGATGACGTTCTCCGGCGTCGCATCGAATTTCGCGGGCGTGCCGCTCGCGTTCGCGTTCATCTGCACGCTCGGGCGCGTCGGTCTCGTGACGGTGCTGCTGAAGAAGTATGCGGACGTCAATCTCTATTCGACGGGCTTCAGCATCCTCAGCTTCTGGGGCCTGACGATCACCTACCTGTATTTCCAGATTCCGTTGATGGTGCTGATCATCACGCCCGCACTTGACGGCCTGAAGCGCGAATGGCGCGAGGCGTGCGATTGTCTCGGCGGCACGGCTTACCAGTATTGGCGCCATGTCGCGTTGCCCGTGCTGTGGCCGAGCGTGCTCGGCGCTACGCTGCTGCTGTTCGCGAACTCGTTCGGCGCGGTGGCGACGGCGTATGCATTGACGGGCAGCTCGCTGAACATCGTGACGATTCTGCTCTATGCGCAGATTCGCGGCGACGTGCTGCACAACCAGAACCTCGGCTATGCGCTCGCGCTCGGCATGATTCTCGTGACGGGGCTGTCGAACGGCGGCTATATCTGGCTGCGTTCGCGCGTTGAAAGGGGCCGTCGATGAACAAACAATCGCGCGTGGGCGCATGGACGGCGATGATCGTCGGTTCCCTGTACTTCCTGATTCCGCTGATCGCGACCTTCGAATTCAGTCTGCGCATGCGGCGCGGCACATACAGCTTCGATGCGTACAAGGTGGTGCTCGGCGACCCGCATTTTCAAGCGTCGTTCGGTTACTCGATCCTGATGGCGCTGCTGACGATCGTCGTCGGCGTGCTGCTCGTCGTGCCGACAGCGTACTGGGTGCAACTGCGCCTGCCGAAGCTGCGCGGCATCGTCGAGTTCATCACGCTGCTGCCGCTGGTCGTGCCTGCCATCGTGATCGTGTTCGGCTATCTGCGCATCTACAACAGCAGTTCGATCCTGCCGCTCACGTCGAACGAACGCGCGACCGACCTGCTGCTCGTGTTCGGCTACGTGACGTTGTCGTTGCCGTACATGTACCGCGCGGTCGATGCGGGCCTGCGCGCCGTCGACATCCGCTCGCTGACGGAAGCGGCCGAATGTCTCGGCGCAAACTGGCCGACCATTCTCTTCAAGGTGATCTTTCCGAATATCCGCTCGGGCATTCTGTCGGGTGCGTTTCTCACCTTTGCGGTCGTGATCGGCGAGTTCACGCTAGCGAGTCTGCTGGACCGGCCGGCGTTCGGCCCGTATCTGCAGCTGATCGGCGCGAACCGCGCGTACGAACCGTCGGCGCTCGCGATCATCGCGTTCGCGGTCACATGGGCGTCGATGGGACTGATACAGGTGTTCGGCTCCGCGCGCACACTCGCCGCGCAAAAACCCTGATGTTGAATTGAGGCATCGTCATGGCATTTCTTGAGATCGACAATCTGCACAAGGCGTTCGGCGCGAACACGGCGCTGCATCACTTCGACATGAAGATCGAGCGCGGCGAGTTCATCACGTTTCTCGGACCGTCGGGTTGCGGCAAGACGACGGTGCTGCGCATGATCGCCGGCTTCGAATCGCCGACGCGCGGCACGATCCGCCTCGACGGCCGCGACGTCACGCATCTGCGCACGCGGCAGCGCAAGGTCGGCATGGTGTTCCAGTCGTATGCGCTGTTTCCGAACATGACGGTCGCGGACAACATCGGCTTTGGACTGAAGATCGCACATCGTCCGCAAAGCGAGATCAAGAAGCGCGTCGACGAAATGCTGCAACTGATCAAGCTGCCGCATCTGGGCGAGCGGTATCCGTGGCAACTGTCGGGCGGCCAGCAGCAGCGCGTCGCGCTGGCGCGCGCGCTCGCGGGCAAGCCGCAAGTGCTGTTGCTCGACGAGCCGCTGTCGGCCCTCGACGCGAAGATCCGAATTTCACTGCGCCAGGACATTCGCGCGCTGCAGCGCGAACTCGGCATCACGTCGATCTTCGTCACGCACGATCAGGAAGAAGCGCTGTCGATATCCGACCGCATCGTCGTGATGAACGAAGGCCGCGTCGAGCAGGTCGGCACGCCGCTCGAAATCTACAACTTTCCGCGCACGCGGTTCGTTGCGTCGTTCGTCGGCACGCTGAACATCCTGTCGGGGCATGTGGTCGATCCGTCCACAGGCCGCATGGCTGTCGACGGCCAGGAATTGCACACCACGCAGGCGCTGCCCGCCGACGATACCGGCAAGAAACGGATGCTCGCGCTGCGTCCCGAGGCGATTGTGCTGGAACCGCCCGTCGCGGGCCGCAACACGCTGACGGCGACCGTCGAAGACGTGAGCTTTCTCGGCGCGATCGTGCGCATCCGGACACGCGTGAAAGACGAAGTGATTTCGCTCGATGTCTTCAACGATCCGAACCGCCGGTTGCCCGAACGCGGTCAGCCGGTGGCGCTCGGTTTCTCGCACGAAAACCTGCTCGTGCTCGAAGAAGGCGCTCAGGGTTAGCCCTAAGCTTGATGGAGAAGGGCGTTCGGGATTCCGGACGCCCCGATTCCGGATTTCCGGAAACCCGGAAGTCAACGCACCTCAGCGTTTAAAAAGTATCTTAAAAATCAACGCACTAAGTGCGTTTTGCACGCTGGCATCGACCTTGCAAAAAGAAAGCGCGGCCGCAACGGCCCGTCCACTACAAAGCAAGGAGACAACGATGCTCGAGTTCCTGTTCCGGTCCCTCTGATTTCGTCGTCTGTTCGCGGCTCTGTCTGCGCGCACGACGCACGTCAATTCGTTCGTCCATGCGATGCGTGGCCAGCCTCCGGTCCACCCAAGCCTTACTCCATTGCAGGAACACCATCGTGAAGAAACCTTTCTATAAAGTCCTCTACGTGCAGGTGATCGTCGCGATCATCATCGGCATTGCCCTGGGACACTTCTATCCCGCGCTCGCCACCGACATGAAACCGCTCGGCGACGGGTTCATCAAGCTCATCAAGATGGTGATCGGCCCGATCATCTTCTGCACCGTGGTGACGGGTATCGCGGGCATGGAAGACATGAAGAAGGTCGGGCGCGTCGGCGGCAAGGCGCTGCTGTACTTCGAAATCGTGTCGACGTTCGCACTCGTGCTCGGTCTCGCGGCCACGCACCTGTTGAAGCCGGGCGTCGGCTTCAACATCGACCCGGCCACGCTCGACGGCAAGGCAGTTGCGTCGTACGCCGCGAAGGCGCACGGCCAGACGACCGTCGATTTCTTCATGCATATCATTCCGGACACGCTGTCGTCGGCGTTCGCGCAGGGTGAAATCCTGCAGATCCTGCTGATCGCCCTGCTGTTCGGCGCGGTGCTGGCAACGGCAGGCGACAAGGGCAAGCCGGTGGTGAACTTCATCGAAAGCCTGTCGCACATCCTGTTCGGCATCGTGAAGATCATCACGAAGCTGGCGCCGATCGGCGCGTTCGGCGCGATGGCGTTCACGATCGGCAAGTACGGCATCGGCTCGCTGGTTCCGATGCTCAAGCTGATCGGCACGTTCTATCTGACGTCGATCGTGTTCGTGGTCGTGGTGCTCGGTATCATCGCGCGCATGGTCGGCTTCAACATCCTGCGCTTCGTCGCGTACATCAAGGAAGAGATGCTGATCGTGCTGGGCACGAGTTCGTCGGAAGCTGCATTGCCGCAACTGATGCTGAAGCTCGAAAAGCTCGGCTGCTCGCGCTCGGTGGTGGGCCTCGTCGTGCCGACGGGCTACTCGTTCAACCTCGATGGCACGAACATCTACATGACGATGGCCGTGCTCTTCATCGCGCAGGCAACCAACACCGACCTCACGTGGGGCCAACAGCTGACGCTGCTCGCGGTGACGATGCTGACGTCGAAGGGCGCAAGCGGCGTGACGGGCGCAGGCTTCATCACGCTTGCGGCGACGCTCGCCGTCGTGCCGACCATTCCGCTGTCGGGCATGGTGCTGATTCTCGGTATCGACCGCTTCATGAGCGAATGCCGCGCGCTGACGAACATCGTCGGCAACGGCGTGGCGACGATCGTCGTGTCGGCCTGGGAAAAGGAACTGGACCGTGCGAAGCTGCGTAGCGAGATGCGCCGCGATGTGTCGGTTAGCGAAGCGGCTGAGGTCTGAGCCATGAAAGCGGCGCCGCGGCAACACGGCGCGGCGCCGCATGCAACGCAGGCGCCGTCCGCGCAGACGCAAGCGCGTGCGGCAGCCGAAGCGCTCGACGCGTTCGGCGATGAGGAGCGATATGCCACAATAGGCGATCCTCATCGAACGACTCCCGCCATCGTGACGCGCCGCCTGTTGATCCTGTTCGCGCTCGTCGCCGGGCTCGTGGCGGCCTGCGGACTCACGTGGACCATCACGTGGCAGCACGGCATCGATACGCTGCGGCGCAACGCCGCCGTGCGCGCCGACCGCACCACAGCCGCCCTCAAGAGCACGCTCGAACGCTACGAGTCGCTTCCCTATCTGCTCGGCGAACATCCCATCGTGCAAGACGCGCTCGCGTCGCCGGATGCGGACAACGTCGCGCGCGCCAATCAGTATCTCGAAGACCTCAATCGCCGTGCCCGTGCCAATGTCGCGTACATCGTCACGACATCGGGCCGCTGCGTGGCGGCGAGCAACTGGAATCAGCCCGACAGCTTCATCGGCCAGGAGTATCTGTTCCGGCCGTATTTCGTCGAAGCGGTGAAGGGCAGGGTCGGGCGCTTCTTCGGCATCGGCACGACTTCGCTCGATCCGGGCTACTACATCTCGCAACCGGTGCGCCGCGACGGCAAGATCGTCGGCGTGGCCGTGGTCAAGCTGAATCTCGAATGGTTCCAGGGCGCGGACGCGTCGGAGCCGCTCATTGTCACCGACGATCACGGCGTGATCTTTCTATCGTCGGTGCCTGCGTGGAAGTACCACACGGTCAAGCCCCTAACCAGCGACGTGATCGCGTCGATCTTCGACACGCGCCAGTACGCGCGCCAGCCGATCGCGCCGCTGCCGATGTCGGTGGTGCGCACGCTCGAAGGCGGCGCGCAGATCGTGCGCATCGGCGGCGGGCGTAGCGGAAACTATGCGGCGCCGCGTTTTCTGGCATCGCAGCGCACGCTCGGCGAGCCGGACTGGCGTCTCATCACGATGGCGCCCATCGATCCCGTCAACGCCGACGCGCGTTACGCGACGATCGTGACGGGCTTCGGCTACGTGTCGCTGTGTCTGCTGCTGTTCTACTGGCGCATGCGCCGTGCGCGCGTGCGCGAAGTGATGCGCAGCCGCGCGCTGTTGCAGAAGGCGTATGCGGAACTCAACCAGCGCGTGGCCGAGCGCACGGCCGACCTGTCGCAGGCGAACGAGCAACTGACGAAGGAAGTGAGCGAGCGCACGCGCGCCGAACAGGAGTTGCGCGCCGCGCACGACGAACTGATTCAGGCGAGCAAGCTCGCCGCGCTCGGACAGATGGCGGCGGGCATCACGCATGAGCTGAACCAGCCGCTTGCCGCATTGCGCGGGTTCTCCGACAACACCCGTGTGTTTCTCGAACGCGGCGACCATGAATCTGCGAAGGAAAACCTCGAAGCAATCGCCGCGCTCACCGAGCGCATGGGCAAGATCACGAATCAACTGAAGCTGTTCGTCGGCCGGGCGCGGCCTCGCAATGCGCGCGCAGGCGTGGCGCGCGCGCTGCGTAACGTGTTGGCGCTGCTGCAGAAACGCTTGCAGGGCGTGACGGTCGAGGTATCGTTGATCGACGAGGGTGCGGCGCCCGTTCGTTTCAATCTCGACAGCGACGATCCGAAGCTCGTCGCGCATTGCGAAGATTTGCGGCTCGAACAGGTGCTGATCAATCTGCTTGGCAACGCGCTTGATGCGGTGGCAGGTATGCCTGCGCCGCGCATTGCGATCGACGTGCAGACGTCGCAGGAATCGCTCGCGATCATCGTGAGCGACAATGGTCCCGGCATTCCCGACGACGTGCTGCCGCGTCTCTTCGAGCCGTTCTTCACGACGAAGGAAATGGGCCAGGGGCTGGGGCTGGGTCTGGCGATCTGTTCGTCGATTGCACGCGATTGCGGCGGCTCGCTCGTCGCGCGCAACAACGCGCAAGGCGGCGCCGAGTTCATGCTGACACTGCGCCGCGCGCAGGCGCAGGCAACCGATATCGCGGGCTCCGTCGCGACGGGCTCGTGATTCAAAGCGTATTCAAGGTGTGGGAAACACAATGATCAAGGGCTTGCAGGTCCTCTATATCGAAGACGACGAACTCGTGCGGCGCGCGAGCGTGCAAAGCCTGCAACTCGCAGGGTTCGACGTGGTCGGGCATGCGTCGGTGGAATCGGCGGCGAAGCTGATCAACGCGGAGTTTTCCGGCGTGATCGTCAGCGATATCCGCCTGCCCGGCGCAAGCGGCCTCGATCTGCTCGCGCAATGCCGCGAGCGCGCGCCCGACGTGCCCATCATTCTCGTCACGGGTCACGGCGATATTTCGATGGCAGTGCAGGCGATGCGCGACGGCGCGTACGACTTCATCGAAAAGCCGTTCCCTTCCGAGCGGCTGATCGAAACCGTGCGCCGCGCGCTGGAGCGCCGCACGCTGGTGCTCGAAAACCTCGCGCTGCGCCGCGAACTGGCGGAACAGGGGACGCTTGCGCCGCGCATCATCGGGCGCAGTCTCGCCATCGAGCAGGTGCGCAAGCTGATCGCGAACGTCGCGCCGACGGATGCGTCGGTGCTGATCAACGGCGATACGGGCGCGGGCAAGGAACTGATCGCACGCAGCTTGCACGAACTGTCGCCGCGCCGGGACAAGCCGTTTCTCGCGGTGAACTGCGGCGCGCTGCCGGAGCCGATGTTCGAGTCGGAGATGTTCGGCTACGAGCCGGGCGCGTTTACGGGCGCGGCGAAGCGGCGCATCGGCAAGCTCGAGCATGCTTCGGGCGGCACGCTCTTTCTCGATGAAATCGAAAGTATGCCGCTCGCGTTGCAGGTCAAGCTGCTGCGCGTGTTGCAGGATGGCGTGCTGGAGCGGCTCGGGTCGAACCAGCCGATACGCGTCGATTGCCGCATCGTCGCGGCAGCGAAGGGCGACATGACCGACCATGTCGCGTCGGGCACGTTCCGGCGCGATCTGCTGTACCGGCTCAACGTGGTGACAATCGCGCTACCGCCGCTGTCGGAACGGCGCGAAGACATCGTGCCGCTGTTCGAGCATTTCCTTCTGGACGCGGCCGTGCGCTATCAGCGTCCCGCGCCGATTCTCACCGACCGTCAACGCACGAACCTGATGCAGCGCGAATGGCCCGGCAACGTCCGCGAGTTGCGCAACGCGGCGGATCGCTTCGTGCTGGGCGTCGGCGACGATACGGTCGCGGCCCCCGCCGACGATGCGCTGACGTCGATCACGCAGCCTTTGAAGGAACGCGTCGAGCAGTTCGAACGGGCGGTGATCGCCGAAGCGCTGGAGCAGACGGGTGGCGCCGTCGCGGTAGCGGCGGACAGGCTGCAGGTCGGCAAGGCGACGCTTTACGAGAAGATCAAGCGTTATGGCCTGGCGGCGCGTGGGGAAAGTGAGAGGTGAAGCTGGAGTGAGGTGCTGCTGACGGCGGGTGCGCTGTGAAGGATTCAGCGCGACGCCCGCCGTAGAAGAGAGAAATCCGGGCGATCAGGACGTGCCGAGCGCCTTTGCCAGCAACTGATCGAGTTCCGCGAACTGCGGTTCGCCGACATAGCGCTTCAGCACCTTACCGTTGCGGTCGATCACGAACGTGGTCGGCGTGAGCTGAACGTTGCCGAACTGCTTCGCAGCCGTTCCGTCGTCCATCGCGACCTTGAACGGCAGACGGCGTGTTTCCGTGTAGTTGGTCACGTACATCGGCGCGTCGTAGCTCATCGCGACCGCGACGAACTCGAGCCCTTTGTCCTTGAAGCGGTTGTACGTCTGGACCATCTGCGGCATTTCCTTCATGCAGGTGTCGCAACTCGTCGCCCAGAAGTTGACGAGATAGACCTTGCCTTTCAGATCGGCCGTCGACACTTTCTGGCCGGACAGCAGCGTGAACGTCGCGTCGGGCACGTGCTGCTGGCTGCCGAACGCGAAGTAGCCCGCAACAGCGATCGCGCCAGCGACGACGGCGGCAGCGATGTAGCGGATCGGGCTCGAACGCCGGGAAACGTTGGTTTGGCTCATGAACAGACCTCGGGGAACGCGTGGGACACACGTCTTGAGGCGCTTTACGGCTGCGAGAACAGCAGCGGAAACGGGCGCCCCGGATACTGTCTCATATTGTACCGGCAATCTTGTGACGCAGTTGGCGGCGCGGTTAAGCCGCGAATAACGTCCGATAATGATGCTTTCCGTCACGTAGATTCCATTCGCCGCGTCATGCTCCGTTCCGCTCTCCATTCGTTCGTCCGCCGTCGTGGTTTGTTGTTCGTCCCCTCCCGTTCGCTGATAGCAAAGGCCGTTGTCGTAGCGTCGGCCGGCTGGCTGATGACCGCCTGCTCGCCGACATATGACTGGCGCACGATCATGAATAACGACAACGGCTACACCGTCGACTTGCCCGCCAAGCCGACCACCGACCAGCGGCAGATAGACATCGGCGGTACGCCGATGAATATGTCGATGCAGATCGCCGAAGCGGACCACGCGGTATTCGCCGTCGGCACCGTAATGCTGCCGAGCGACGATCCACAGGTGCAGCGCACTGCGCTTGACTATCTGCGCTCGGGCCTCGCGCACAACCTCGGCTCAGCGCCCGATGCCCACGTGGCGGCGATTCCGCTCGCGGCAGGCGGCCAGGTGCAGGGTCTGGAAATGACGTTCAGCGGCAAGGCGGGGCCGAAACAGGAAACGCGCATCATGCACGCGCGCCTGGTCGCGAAGGGGCGGCATGTGTATCAGGCGGCCGTGATTGCGAGCAAGGAACCGCCGCCGGAACAAGTTGAGCAATTCTTCGGATCGTTCAAACTTTACTGATTTGGCGTCATACGGTCTGCTGCGGCGCACCGTTCCAAGTGAATGTTCCTTCGCAAAAATCTTCGCTAATCTCGCGTTTACACGGGACTTTTTTTGTTACCCACAGGATCTGTGGATAACTTTGTTAGTAACTCTGTGCGGTAGGCCGCAAATGCCCATCGGACGGGCAGGTTGCCAGTTTGCCCTGAATCTTGGCATTTTGAAAAATCCAATAAAATCAAAGGCATTCGCGAGATGCCTCACAACAGGCTTTCAGTTGTATCAAAATCTGTCGCGCGGCCGTAAATGTGCATAAGTCAAGTCTTGACATGCATTTTTTGTCATCTGCAGCATTTACTGAGCACCGAACGCCCGCCGATACTGAACCGCTTCGGAGACCTGCGCGGCGTTTGGGACATCCTTGCCGGCCAGATCGGCGATGGTTCTCGCCACTTTCAGGACGCGGTAGTAAGCGCGCGCTGACCAGCCAAAGCGCTCGCCCGCTTCGCGCAGCAGACGTTCTCCATCGTCGTCGGGCCGGCAGACGGCGTCGACTTCCCGGCCGCTGAGTTCGCGGTTCGTCTTGCCTTGCCGCTGGAGCTGGCGCTCGCGCGCGGCCTCGACCCGTTGCGCGATCGGCGCGCTTGGTTCGCCGGAAGCCGTCGAGCGAGCCGACAGTTCCGCCGGCGACAGCGCGGGAATCTCAATCCGAATATCGATGCGATCCAGCAGCGGCCCCGACAGTTTGCGCATATAGCGCGCGGCCACTTCCGGCGTGCACCGGCAGCGCCCGCCTGGGTCGCCGCGCCAGCCGCACGGACATGGGTTCATCGCGGCGATCAGCTGGCATGCGGCTGGAAAGTCGGCCTGGAGCGCGGCGCGTGAGATCGTGATGCGGCCGTTTTCCAGCGGCTCGCGCAGATTTTCGAGTACGTGCCGGTCGAATTCAGTTCATCGAGAAACAGCACGCCGAGATGCGCGAGCGTGATCTCGCCCGGCTGTGGCGGATTGCGCCCGCCAACCAGCGCCGCAGCGCTCGACGAATGGTGAGGTGCGCGAAACGGCCTTTGCCGCCACTGAGCAGGCGTGAATCCAATCGCGCTCGCCGAGAGCAGCGCAGCGGATGTCAGCGCTTCGTCGTCGGTCATTGACGGCAAAACGCCGGGCAGGCGCGCCGCGAGCATCGATTTGCCCGCGCCTGGCGGGCCGATCATCAGCATGTGGTGACCGCCCGCCGCCGCCACTTCGAGCGCGCGCCGGGCACCGCGCTGGCCGATAACGTCGGCCATATCGGGCGGCGCGACCCGCGCATCGTCCGATAAGGTCGCCGCCTCGACGGGGTAAAGCCGCGCGTCCGCGTCGCCCGCCAGATGCGCGCACAGCGACGGTAAATCCGTCGCGCCATAAACGGCGACGCCGGGCACGAGCGCCGCCTCTTTTGCGCTGGCAAGCGGCAGGTAGAGTTCCGGTGTGCGGCTGCACGCGGCGTCTTCCGGCGTATCGGACGAGGTTTCAGGATAGGACTGATGGCCGCGCGCCGTGCCGCACGCCATCGCGAACGCGCCGCGCATCGGACGCAGCGCGCCCGTCAGCGAGAGCTCTCCCGCAAATTCCCGATGCGCAAGCGACTCAACCGGAACCTGCCCGCTTGCGGCGAGAATGCCGAGCGCGATGGGCAGATCAAGCTTTTAGGTTTGTTCCTAACAGTTAGGAATGTTCGGCAGCACGACGAGGTTTGCCACTCCGCTTGGCAAGCCCGCTAAGTGGCGTGTCAGACGCTCAAGTGTGTACAGCTCTGGTGCCGCCCGATAGGGACTTGGTACGGTCCACTCCCTATTCTTTCAGAGGCGGACGCTTCTTTGATGGCATATCGACTATGTTTTTACTGTGAAGTTTTGCTTTCAGTTCATCGCGTTCCGCAATTAAGACTTCATTGATTGTCGTGAGCTTAGTCAGCCGGTCGCGACAATCAGCCAGTTCTCTCTTCAGTTCGTCATTCTTGCGACGCTCTGCTTCCAGGGCAGATTCGTTTCTCTCGAGCCGTGCTGGCTTGCGAGCGCTTTTTCTGTTGATAAGTTCGGCGACGTCAGGGTAGTGGTTGTGAATGAGAGGCGCGGTAACTCCAACCTCAGCAGCCACAGCCTGGATGCTCAGCCCTGCCGGCTTCGTACGCGCTCTCCCGTGCTCAATGCGCAATATTGCAAGCTCGAACTCTTTCCTCCGAGCTATGGCGGTCTTACGTGTAGCCATTTAAGCTTCCTCCAAGTCGCAACCAAGCTTCGTCAGCACATCAGCGCAACGCTTCAAATCCCTTTGCACTCTGGCGAGGCCGCCAGGTCCGATGTCTTTAGCCGTCTTGAGTTCTTTGAGGTGGCCAAAGATGCCATGATAGATTTCTGCGTGCGCACGCCCAACGACCGCATGGTCACATCCCGCTCCACAGCGCGTCTTCTCGAAGTCGTTTCCCACACAAGCCCTATCGTCCGCAGTACACCACGCATGGCCGTTGCTTCTGATATGGGTGCTATTTGCGATAGACCGCACCATGTCGGCATGTGAGTGAAACAGGATTACGCTTTCGCTTGAATCTCGCCACGCGACGAGGCTTTCACCATAGCCCCCAGCAAGTGGTTCCGAACGGTCCAGCCAGCTATCCACGACGGCCACTTTGATGTCGTCAAGCTCGTCTTGAATTTCCAGATAGAGTGCTATCTCCTGCGACTCGTTGAGCGCGTAGCTCAACGTCATGTCGATTGACCAGTGCTTGAAGTGCTCGCGCAAATATCTCAAGTCACCGAACTTGCTCCTCGCAGCATAGTTCGCAAACTTCCGTCGAAATTGATGAGTTGTCGGAATCCACGTCAGGCCGCATGCCTTCGCGAAGGCTTCCAGACCGTTGTTAATTGCTTGAGTTCCCAGTGTTCGTACTTGTCCACCATTCCTAAGGTCGACGCCCAGAAGCAACGAGTTCTCGTGCTCTTGTGCTTCAGCAATGCGTATATCATCGACATCCTGCTCACGGTAACTTGCGATTTCTTCGCGTATTTTTTCTTGGTATGGCTCGGCCCACTGTTCAAGTACGCGCACTGCAGTAATCGCGGCTTCGGGTACCATCCATTCGGTCGGTCCTTCGTATGTCTTCTTCGAGACCGAGCGGAGCCACCAATACCGCTCGTCGTCACCTTCGATTGTGCTATAGAATCCATTTTTCTCCATGTGCGCAAGTTCATGTACTCGACATCCGCTCAAGCTTGCGATGACGATGTAGCAGGCGATGCGAACGCTATTCAGCTGCGCTTTAAAATCGAAATATGTGCCGTCGAAACCCGCTTCGTGGAGTGCAGGAGTCTTGAGCATTGTTATGTACTTTTTGGTGGGCTTTTTTTTGCCTTTTGCTCGTACGGCCTGAAGATTAGTCTCAAGTTGAAACAGTCTGGCCGCGTCGCTAACTATGGCCCATGCTCTACTGAAAAGCGTCGAAAAAACATCGTCCGGAATCAGAGGAGTTTTACAGCCGTTATTTTTGTCACTCTTGCCACTCTTGCTGCCCTTCGCTGGTCGACCGGCTTGCGTCCCGTAATCGAAGTCCGCCAACGGATAAGTCGGAATGGGGACGTCCGTGTATTGAGAGAGTTCGTAGACCTGTTCGATTACAGTCGACTTTTTTTCGACAGTCCGTTTTGTGTACGCGACCGCCCCTGATTTCTTGGTTTTCTTCCTTATCGCATTGAGGTAGTTCGAGCAAACCACAGGGGTCACGTCAGAGCAACTGTGGATACCAATGCGTGTTAGATATTCGAAGAACAGTTTAAGGTTACGGAAGAACTGCACAGTAGTCGAGCCCGCTGGTGGTCGACCGAAGCCCAGCGCACCTCGTCGTATAAATCGATAGAGCATTGCCTTCGCTTGTCCACGAAAAGCCTTTGGCAAGGTATCGAAGTCAATTTTCTTGTTCGACTTCGTGACGTTCCGAGTCAGATTCATTATCCACCAGGCGCTGTCACCATAGCGACTGACGACGCGCAGTTTCCCATTGAGTTCCTTAAGGGATATTACGAGCCTATCTCGCTCAGAATCGGCAATGCTGCGCGCATCGTTACGTTGCTCAAGAAACAATGCGAAGTTCGGGTCAGCTTGAGTTGCGTTCATGACGACATCTCATGGATGGTTGAAATAACGTCTTCGGTTCGCCAGAAGGGATGCGGATTGACCCGGGCGTGCTCACGAGCTTGTTTGACATCAACTGCTTTGAAAATACCTTTCGCTAGGCCAACATCAATGATGTCTCGGTCGATGACTCTGACGATGTGGGCAAAACTCTTCCGCCACCTTCTGGCATTCATGTGCGCTCGTTCCGCCAACACGCGCCAGTAGAAGCTAAATAGTCGATAGAGGTCCTCGCCGGTTACCACATAGTTCTTGCAACGAACGCAATTCAAGAAACTCATGCAAACGGCCCCCGGTTTCTTCGGCGCGAATTGCCCTTGTCGAACGTCGGAACATCTTCCGACAGGCGTCTTCTCAGTCGCACCCAACGTGTTGGTGAGCAGTTCATTGGTTAGCGCGATACCTAGGAACCGCCAATTGCTTCTTGCATCTTCGCCAGGCCGTAGATAGCTGATGGAAGTGACATCAACGCTGTTGCCGGCTGCTGCGGCGGTCGCAGTCACATCTCCACCTAGCAGGTCAAATACTCTATTGACGAAAGTTTTGCGGAGGCGACTTACATTTAACCGTAATGGTCGTCCATCGGCGTCTTTAAGTCCGTATTGGTTGACCAGCGTCTTGATTGCAAGCGCGAGGGTACTAGGTGTAAGCGCTGTAACGTCGCCGGCTCGCGTATGCTGCGTGGTTCTCCGAACGCGGAACAACCATACGCGGCTCCTATAATGGTCGGGAGCGTCATCTCGCAATCGTGAGGACAACTCGATGACTCGGCGGACCAACTTCGCAACTGTTGGGCGCAGAGTCGGAAGTGACTCAATTACCCGGTGCTCGCCTTCTCCATCGTTAACCACGACCCCCTTCGTGGACTGACCGCGTCGCTTAAATAGGACGAGGAACGCAGTGTCGGCTTTCGGGTGCGGCCGTAAGCAATCGGTTGACATCTCCAACAGGGGTGTTACGTTTCCGCCGGTATGCAGCGCTATGATTAGATAGGCGTATGCGAGCGTTTCCGAAGTTGGCTCAACGCGGTCGTCAAATATCGGCATTACGGCTGCTTTGACTGCAGTAGCGAACGCCTTCCGCTCGCTCAAAGCTAACGGCTTCTCGCCTCTCTCGCCCAAGTGACTACGCGGGAATGGGTTCCGAGGAAACGTTGCTTCGTCACCGCCGCGTACCCTTACAATGAGGCCGCGGTCACACATAGCGGTCAAGACCGATTTGGTGGAAGTGTAGCGATTTTTCCGTGTCGTGGGAGAAGCAGTTTCAGTGGTTAGGAATACGACGTAACCATCGATGACATCTCTGTTAATGTCTCCAAGCGTGAGGTCCCGCCCTACCGCAGCACTGTACACCGCGAGGTATTCAAGGAAAAAATTCAGACCGCTGTCACAGTACGTGATGACTGTGGCCACTTCAACATCACTATCTTGCTTCGCCAAAAAGCGCTCGATTTGCCTTTGACATGCATAAACGATAGCGTCAATCCCGACCCCATACCAGCAATCGAAGTAGAAGTGACGTTTCTTCGACCCATTCGGGAAACTGACGAACGCGATTTCTGGCGGTACTACCTCTTCAGGAATGGTTACTCGACCATTGACGACCTCGTACTCGACGGCGGGTACGGTTAGGTCTGTCTGCTTGAAGACCTTTCGTTTCGCTACCATTGGGAATCCGCATCAAGTTCACGGTCGTATTCAAGGATAGCGTTGTCGACTACCTCGTTCGAGACATGTAGGTACTTTTTCGTTGTTTCCAAGGAATCGTGGCCGAGCTGATGTTGTAAAAAAATAAGCGGCTCGATTCCATTGGGCTTCTTGGATTGTTGAAGTCGGGCCAACGTATGCGTCGCGTAGGTGTGCCGTAGCAAGTGAGGGTACGCGTGCAAGCCCGCTCGGTTTCCTGCTGCGGTAACGATTGGTGCTATCCCTTTTCCGAAGTCGCTGTACGGGAGTCCATCCTGGTTCAGAAAGAGTTCGGGACGGGAATCGTTTGTCAGGCTTGCTCGCTCCCCGCGATAGTGCACCGCGTATCGATAAAGGAAGCGCATGAGTCTGATTGACACCCATACGTCGCGTGCTTTCGAGCCTTTAGTCCGCATGCCGGAACCATCTTCAGGGTCGAGTGTGACCTTCGTGTTTAGATTCCGCGAGCTATATAAATCGGGGTCGAAAACATAGGATAGCGGGAAGGTCGCCAGCTCTTCGCGGCGCAGCCCAGTTCGAAGCGCCATCGAGATTACCGTGTGGTGGTGCACATTGTCTGCCGCATGCAGAAGTCTCTGCGCCTCTTCTAACGAGAGAAATCTGACTAGGTCTTTGTGCTTTTTCGGCATGACCGATGGGACAGCGATTTGTCCACCTGACGTGTCGAGATGGGCTAGAAAGCCTCCTTTACGAATGAGGCGGCGAAGCTCATAAGTGTATGGAAGGGCATCTATCCAAGCCTTGTGTATCGCGTACTTGTAGAACTCGCATACATATATAAGACGCTGTCTGACTGTGTTGCGTTTGAAGCCGCACACTGTGAAGCAATAGTCCCGATAAGCTGCGACGAGATTCTTTTGTTCGCCTCGTTCTACATCGCGCCACTCAAGCCCGTGAGCTTCAAGAAATCCGAAATAGTCGTAAAGCGCACGGGCGATGGTGGTCCATGAGCGGGTTGACCCAATAGCGCCTCGGAGAAGGTAGAAACGCAGGAATAGATTGACCTCTTCGCAGCTACTCATGTCTTCCCAAAGCAAGATAGGGAAGCCAAACCTCGAAACACCTGCGATGACGTAGTCGTCGGTCGCCGTCTCCAGATACATCTCGTCCTCCGGACTAAATGTTGTGACGAAGCTCTCACTGCCGACACACTCCATCGGCCAATATCTATGCATTCGGAGCACAACCTCCGTGCGCCATCTAAACAGGCTACATCAGCACCCCCTTTGTCTCAAAATGCGATTAAGAGTTAGCAATTGGTAATAGCCTGCCTGTTTCATGTTGCATGGCGAGTCTGATGTGTTTGACCTATTTGACGTGTTTGACGTGTTTGGCTACTCAGGTCTTTCACGAGCGTCCCGCAGAGTACGCAGCATATTTGAAATTATTTAGCCAACCGTATAGGCTTGACTTACGGAAGCGTATGGAGAGTTCATTCGGGCGCGTTGCACCCCACGCTTTCCGTGAGTACGGTCAACATCACATTCGAGAGGTATCCGCAATGCGAACAATTCACGAAAGACGGCAGCATGCGCTCGCCGCGATGCTTGGTCACCTCAACGTAGAGACGACCTTGCGTTACCTCGATATGTCCTTGCATGCTGTCCGACAAAGCGAAGCTTCGGAGCGGCTCTACTTGTTCACTGAGAAAGCCGGCGCACATTTCTTACGCGGTTCTGGGGTTGAAACAGGTGAATGCAGTGTGTGTGCTACGCAAGCTGAGCCGAGGAGCTGCTTGTTCTGCGGGATGCTGGTGAGATACCTCAGTAGTCAAATGAGTCAAACACGTCAAGCAGGTCGAACAAAAAATTCAAACTTGAAGCCAAGAGTGCTAGGAGTACAACGCGAGTGGAATGACCTTGACCGAACAGATGCTCTGCGGAATCACATCGCAGCTCTCGACCAGCAACTATCGGATTGAGGTGCGTGGAGCGTTCGTCCAGTCTCACGACGGCTGTCCATTTCACAAGGAAAAAAGTGTTGCCTGCATTTGTAAGGCATAGCCGTCAGCGTGGTGTCTGAAATATGCGGATGGACGTGGGCGAGTACACGTGGACCTGCATAGTGCAACCTTCGGGCAGCGTCTGAAACTGCCGCGCGAGTTCTGGCCCACCGAACAGCCGCGGTGAGCCGTTGCTGTTTGATGTGCGATTGATGATGCCCGTGAACGGCTGACGCTCGTGGGCGAAGAAAATCTCGATGGTATCGCCGCCCGCTCCAAGCAGCGACGATGAAGCCACGCCACCATTGAAAAATCCCTTCTGTCGATAGGTCGGCTGAAGGATGAACCGGAACTCACCTACGACGGGGTCTGCGTTTGTTAGCGGTGAGCCGTCCTCGAGCGGCGCCACGAACGCGTCCTCCTCTCCGGCGGGGTCCTCCTTGCCGAGCAGCGCTTCGTCTGCATCTGGCGTGTCACCCGATGCCAGAGGCAGGCCCAACTCGCGTTTGCGTTTCCGGCCGAACGCGACATTCCACTCCGGCCTTAGTGTTCGGATGATGCTGTCTTCAAGCCCTGCGGCAAGATTCAGGTGAAAAGGCCCATAGTGCATAAGGCCGTTATCCGGCAACACTAGCACTTCAACGGTGATTTCATCTGTAAGGAGGGCGTGAATAAGTTTATTCACGCGCAGATTTGTCCGGATGGCCGAGCCGGGCGAGGCATAGCCTGCCATGCGCTCGCGCAGGGTCTGCGTCGACTTGCCGACATACTTCACCTCGCCGTCGCATACGAACGCATAGAGCACATTGCGTTGCGTGCCTTGCTGGCGGACATCAATCCGGATACGGTCGGCGGCGAGATACCAGTTGCCTGCGACCTGAAAACCTATCTCGAGGAGTTTGTTCATGAGGGCGCGCGCGATGCGAGACACCCAGTGTAGCCAGGTGGGTCAGTGGGGGGAATAAACTTTACTCGCTACTAGAGATATTCCACTCACCAGGAGTATCCGTCATGCCGCAACCTACCCGAACCCTCCGTTTAGTCCGCCGCACACTTCGCAGCAGCCGGACCAAACTCGTAATCCTTGCGCTACTGTTCGGCCTCATTGCGGGCGACTCATCTCAGACGGCGCATCTATCGGTGCAGGTCCCCGCCTGCAACGCTACCCGCGAGCACCGCTGCGCCCAATCCGGATGCCTGGAGGCAGGTGCGATAGCTTAGAATTGCCCGCTCACTACACGCCGTGGATTGCCATGCCACTCCCATCGAAGGTCGTTGACACCACCCAGGCGCATCTGGAGCAGTTGATTCAAGAACAGGTGCTTGAGGGGCCACACATCGATTTCAAGCGCGAGTTGCCGCCGGCGTGGAACGACGCCGCGAAGCACGAACTCTGCGCCGACGTCTCGGCTTTCGCGAACGCAGGAGGCGGCGACCTCATCTACGGCATCGACGAGAACGCACAGGGCCAGGCGGCAGCTGTTGTGCCCCAGTCGGTGGACCCGGATGCCACGGCGCTGCGGATGGCCGACGTGCTGCTTAATGGCGTCGAGCCACGTCTGCCGGGCGTGCTGGTGCAGCCAGTGCGTGTCAACACGGGTGGCAACGATGGGACTGTTTTCGTTGTCCGGGTGCCGCAAAGCTGGGTGGGCCCGCATCGCGTGCGTCAGAACGCTAGATTCTTCATCCGCGAGGGCAACCGAAAGCGTGAGCTGAATGTGCCCGAGATTCGCGAACTCTTCGTGCGTTCCGACAGCCAGGCGCAGAAAGTCCGGGACTTTCGCACTGAACGCCTAGGAAAGATTCTGACGGGCGAGGCGCCCTGTCGGCTCTCCGAAGGCTCCATCTGGGTGTTGCATCTGATTCCTACGCAGGCTGCGCTCGGTACGGGCAGCATAGACCCGCTCTCGTACTGGGATTTTGCCCGCCAGATTCCCATACTTGGTACCGCGGCGATGAGCTTTCGCGTTAACCTTGATGGTGCTTTGGGTCTCAGAAACGAAGTTGAGGGTGTCGTGCATGGCTACACGCAACTGTTTCGCAACGGTTTTGTGGAGGCCGTACAGGTGCTCTCCGAAAATGCACGCGGGACACGAATCTTGCATGGGTCCACGTATGAAGACCATGCTGCCAAATTCCTCGGGAAAGTGAGAGCAGAGCTGACGCACGCAGGCTTTCACCCCGAAATCTCGGTCATGATGTCGTTGCTCGACGCCAACCGAATCGAACTGGGCTTCGACCGGACACGGTGGGATGCTGATGGATTGCAGGGTACGTTCGACCGCAGGACGGTGGCTTTGCCTGACGTGCTTGTGCCCGCAGAGGTGCCGCCGCACGAGGGTTTGAAGCCGATGTTCGACCTGGTGTGGCAGGCCGCTGGTATGACCGGCTCCATCAACTTCGACGACAACGGTCGCTGGAACCCACCACGTGTATAAGAATGGTGAACTGCGGCTTCGGCCACAAACTAAGCAAGCCACTTGACCTCCGAGATTGATTGGCCCACGTCGCGCGGATTCATAGGCACGCTCCCGCCGCGCGCGCTGTCTCATTCGAGGGATGCCACGGCGTGTTGAAGACGGTCCCGCACCGCTCAACCTCGTCGGCTTTAGTGTGCACGTTCAGGTCAGCGCGCTACTTTTCGCCAAGAGAATATGCAGTGTGCCCGCTGGCTTCTTTGCCCGGACGCGGAAGGCCATAGAGGACTCGTTCCTTTTTCAGAAAGCCTTCCTTCGTCAGCCACTCGACACCTCTCGGCGTTACCGCTCCAACGGGTATGAAGACGGCGTCTGGCATGGCTCTGGCCATCTTGCCGAAGTGTTCTCGCATCTGCCGGCGCAGCATTGGGTCACGTTCCGGGTGCTTGGGGACCCTCGTAGTCCCGGATTGCAAATTCATACTTCTCGAAAGGCTCCGAATTCACTTGTGACTTGACTGGTCCGTATATCTTGTTTTATGTAATTCGCCGATGCGTCTTGCATCAGTCTTGAGCGGAAGCTGCCGATGCCTCGCATTCCGAGGGTTTTACGAGCGTGCGCGTCGTCAGTGTCAATTCGCGACTGACGGGGCGTCCTGACGACGCACATTCCGCACGACTGTTGATGCTTTCATATAACAAACCATTAAAATACCACTTACATATCGGGCGTCGGGGCCGTCGCCCACGGTAAATGGCGGAGAAGCGTAGTGCTGACTAGAACGACTGAAGGTCGCGGCAGCGAGCCGGGGCAACGCACATGACCAAAGCGAAGAACAGCTTCGCCGCGTTGTTGGACCCGATTCAAGGCATCGACAACGTCCTGAAGGAAGTGACGGCGACGCCGCAGCTCGACCAGCCACGGCTTCTTTTTGTTCGGATGCAGGAGCACATTCCGCAAGTCGATGCACTTGCGGAGCTGCTCGTTGACCAGCTCGTCAACTATGTCGTCCCTCTTCGCAAACGGAGAGAGGCCTTCGCCCAGAGCAACAATTCGACAACGGGCGGAGATATGGCAGCGATGTCGCGCCTCCGCCGCGAGGCCAAACGTCTCTTGGTTTCGTACAACCAGGCGCACCCCGGTCGCTACGGCGAAGTTGGGGAGCTCATTGCGTATGTTGTCGCGGTGCGATACCTCGGCGCAGCGCAGCTTGGCGCCAAGATGGCACTGAAAACGTCTTCGGAAATGCCGGTGCACGGGGTCGACGGATTGCACGGCAGTCAGTCGGATGATGGGTCCGTTCTCTTCTACCTCTTGGAGTCAAAGCTCATCCCGAGCGCGACTGACGCTTCGCGGGAAATGGTCGCGTCCGTCGCGGAGCATCAGGCAGACCGCGGGCGGATGCTGAACGAACTTCGCTTGGTCAGCGACCTGTCTAACCTGGATGCGTTAGAGGGTGAGGCGCGTGAGGCGGCGAAGTCGTTCTTCAACTCCTACACTGGTGACGGCAGCCATCTGCGGCGTCGCGACATTCACGTCGGCAGTCTCGTGTTCAGCGAAAGCGCCTTCGATGACAAACTGCCTCGCGACATGAAGCAGCGGCCAGAGATTCATGAGGAACATCTGGAGAAGCTGTATGCAGCCAAACACAAGACCTTCGCCAACAACCTGAAGAATCAGGCCGACGCGAAAGGCGTGGACCTTGGCGGATGCATCGTCTTTTTGGTTGCTATACCTGATGTAAATGAATTCAAGCGAATCTTTGCCGGGTTGAACACATGAGCACATTCGCCACCGAAGTTGCGGTTGAAATCCGGCAGGAGCCTGGCTTCTGGAGCGACCTTGCCGAACTTCGCGCAGTCGGCATCCGGTCGACGGTCCTGCGCGAAAATGAACAGGTTCGCGTTGAAGGCCCGGTTCTCGCCGAAAACGCCCTCACACGCCTGCTCAATACCGCGAGCGTGTTTGCATCTGCAACGGACGAAGAGAGTAAGGAGCTGGCTCAGCAGATTGCAGTGTTCGCCAGCTTGGCTTCGGGCGACGATGTCATCCACGAGGCAAGCATTCGCATTCTTTCTGACCTCGGCAACTTTCCCGGTCTCCGTAAGCTGGAGCGTGAGCATCCCGTCGACCTCGGTTTCGAAACCCACATGCGCAGTGGATTGCTCCGAGAGCTCAATACGGTCGACATGGCCGGCGCGCGCATCCCGCTGACCGAGTACCAGCTCGACCTCTGGCGAAGCTTGGATTCATCTGCGGCAACTGCTGTCTCCGCGCCGACCTCGTCCGGAAAGTCTTTCGTCGTGCTCGAGCACTTGTCTGAGCGCGCGATTGCAGCCGACCGGTTTGGCGCAATCTATATTGCACCGACGCGGGCGTTACTGACCGAGATACACGGCAAACTGGAAAAACGCCTTTCGAGTGTTTCGGATTCCATCCGTATCACGACCATCCCGGTGCCCGACCCAGAGAGCCGGCCGAAGCAGATTTACGTGCTCACGCAGGAGCGAGCGCAGTTCCTTCTGTCGACGGTGGCCGTTGCCGGTCTCATCGACCTCGTCATTTCCGACGAGGCGCAATCCCTCGGTGATGACAGCCGGGGCATGATTCTGCAGGACACGCTGGAGAAGCTGCGCGAGTCGAATCCTGCTGCACGCTTCCTGTTTTTGGCGCCAGGAGCATCTGGCCTGCAGCTCATTGGCGACAGCATCGGGCTGCCCGAAATAACCGTGAAGGAAACAACTCTTTCGCCGGTCGTACAGAACCGAATCAGCGTTGGCTTTTCCAACCTCGACGAACACGTGGTGCATCTCGACCTGGTCACTCCGAAGAAGCTTGAGCCAATCGGGACATACCAGTTCAAACGTGGGTTTGCGTTACCCGAAGACACGAAGCTCGCGGCGGTCGCGCTTGAGCTGGGCGCCTCGGGGCGGTCCCTAGTTTACGCCACGGGAGCGAAGAACGCGGAAGATTTGACGGAACTGCTTGCGCGCAATCGACAACCCGGAGCCTCGAAGGGGTTATCGGACCTGGCGAAATTCATTGAGCAACATATCCACAAGCAATATTCCCTTGCAAATTATGTCCGGCAAGGCGTCGCTTTCCACTATGGCAACATGCCGAGCCTCTTGCGCGAGGGTATTGAGTCTGCGTTCAAACGCGGAGAGCTGGACTACCTCTGTTGCACGACGACCCTGTTTCAGGGGGTGAATCTGCCTGCACGTAACGTCTTCATCGATACACCGACTCGCGGTCAGGGCGCGGCGCTCGATGAAGCTTCGCTCTGGAACTTCGCTGGTCGCGCCGGCCGTCTTGGCGAGGAAGTCGTCGGCAACGTGTTCCTCGTAAACTACGAAAACTGGGAGACGAAGCCATTGACCGAGCGCAAGCCGTTCGCAATGAAGGCGGCTTTCAAGCAGACAGTCGAGGCGGATTTTGATGCGGTGGTCGAGCTGCTGCAGGCAGCCGTCGACAAGGCTCCCATCGTTGAGCGCGACCGCGCGGCTGTGGACCGGATTACCGCAGCTGCAGGTCTAATCCTGTTTCGCTCGTCCCAGAAGACATTGGACGGGCTGCTGGGGCGCCGCAGCCTCTCGCTGACTACCGAGCAAAAAGACAGTCTTACTGAGCTGGCCGAGCAGGCGCTTACGAGCCTTGAGCTTCCTGCTTCGGTTTTGAACACGAGCTGGATGCTCGACCCAGTTGCGCTTGCAGGCCTTCTGCAGCGGATTCGTGAGCTCGTGCGCCAGCGCGATTTCTCGAAACTGATGCCATCGAATCCTTCGGGCGATTCGTACACGGTGTACAACTCAATCATCCGTCGGCTCTATAAGCATTTGGGAGGCATGAACCTCTCCGGAGAAGAAGGGAGAAGACAACGCGGATACGTTAGCCACGTGACCGTTACGGCCTTGAAGTGGATGCGAGGCGAGCCGTTGACACAGTTGGTCGCTGAAGCAGTGAAGTACAAGAAGAAGGTTGCGCAGCAAACGAACAAACGGCCGCTTACGCAGAAAGCTATCGATGGCGCCATCCGCGAAATGTTCACGCTTATCGAGCAAACGATTCGATTCAAACTCGTCCAGTGGGCGAAGGCCTACGTCGACTTGTTGAAGCATGCTCTTGCGCAAGAGGGGCTCGATGAGATGGTCACGCAGGTCTACGACTTCTCGTTGGCTCTTGAGCTGGGAGTGTCGACGCGCACCGGTCGTTCGCTGGTCGAATTCGGCCTATCACGTATCACCGCCGCGGCAATGGCGTCGCTGATTACGGATTCGGCGTTGAGCTCGGACCAGGTTCGCGATTGGTTCTTGCAGCAACCCGCGTCTCTGATACAGCAACTGTCACCGTTGGTAGTAGCTGAGTTGCGTGAACGCGGTCTCGTTGCGCTCGAATACTCAGCTTGAGTTCCAGAGGTCGCCAAGCTACTCGCCGTCTCGGGGCTTGGTGACCGATATCGCATTGTGCGTCGGAAAGAGCGTCGCCAAAAGGGTCGGCTACGACGAGTCCTCAATCGAAGCCTGGCTTCAGATTTGTCAGGGTGAAAAATGCACGCACGGCTCTTCGGAGGTCAGAGGGAGACAGCCGGGCAACATCTATTTGGAACCACCTCTCGAAGGCGGAACGAGTAAGGATGGTGCCAGGAAGGTTTTCGAGGCGCTTCCCGAACGCTGACTCTCTTAAACACGGTCCCAACCATACATCATCGTCGAACAGCCAGCGCCAGCGGTCTTCGCCGAACAGCACATATGTACGCGATATCTATTCGCGTTAATACTCCTGTTGTAGTTCGCGAACGAGTTCGTCTTTGGTCGATGGGGACAGTGCCTCTCGCTTCAACTCCAAAGTCTTCAAGAGATGCCCGTGGGATAGCTCGAAACTGTCCAGCAATGTGTACCAATTCATGACATAACGTTTCATTCGGTCGTCAACACTGACCAAGCCCATTTCACCATGCGCCAGCTGGTTTTTCAGACGGCTCTTAATCTCAAAATCCGCGCTCGATATCTTACGGCCCACGAGAATCAGTTCGAACTGCATTCGCTCACTGGAAAACGCAGGATGCTTTTTCACGATTGCCGCATAGTCATCCAACTGACGTAGGTGTTTGTAATTGAGTGCGATGCTAGGCCGTTTAATCTCGATAATGATGCATCGATAGTAAGATTGTCCCAAAGAGTCTCGGGTAGGAAATTTCCGAGCAAGGAAGATATCGGTCTGTCGGTTAGCTCCCGCAACATGGGCAGAGTCCTCCACATCCTCTTCGTCAACAACGTTCACGTCCTTCAATTTCTCACGGAGATTTCGTGCAACTGACGTGAAAGTGTCCTCTTCTGCGCCGATGGTTTCATACTGGTTACCGAAAAGCCACGTATTGTTCTCGATTATCTGCTGAAGGTCGGGCGTTTCCAGCACAGTACGATAGTGGTCGTCCATCAGCTTCCGCAACTTTTGAACGGCAAGCTGTCGCTGTTGCAGTAACTCGATAGTGCTGATGACATGCTCGAGTGTGGTGTGTTGCAGTTGGCGTGAGAGAGCGAGCAAGTTGGGCTCATCAAGGTCCAACACCTCGCTAATGATTTCGAAGAGCGCGTCGTTTTCGTTCGATACCGAGAGTCGGTCCAGAAGTCTGACAACAATCTTTTTTTGCTTTTTATTTAGCGAATTAATCAGCGTCGGGTCGGACATATAGACGAGGCGCACTAGGTTGCGAGTATTCGCCGCTCGCCACTCCGCGTATGGAATCGGCAAACCCACGTAATTGGGGAAGACGCCATCTTCGTCGAACTTCTTGAGCTCTCCCTCTACATATAAACGCAGAAATTCAGCATAAATGTGCGTAACTTGGTCGTGTATTTGGTCCGCAAGCTTCCTCCATTCCTCCGAGGCGGTCGTGCACGTGCGTTCTTCCAACAGGTCGCTCGGCTCGTTGCTGAAGTTGTCTGCCCAAGGCGATTGAGCATAGACGCTCACGAAGAAATTAGCTTTCTGATTGAAACTGGATAGCTGTTTGTGTCGAACTTTTCCCTCCGAATCGAGCAAGTACACATATGATTTCTCGGAGGTCGGCTTGTCGTGCCAACGTAGGACTTGGACATCGAAACGTACGGAGCCAATATCTATCGCGTGCGTGTGTCTGTCGTGCGCGGGAACCGCAACCTTTATCCCATTCAACGAAATTGCACGGTCAGAATGGAGCGCGAGATACCACCCGAATTCGACTGCGAATTTTTCGAGGAGCTGGGCAACGGGAGGAAGATTGGAATGAATTCGCTTTAGCTCAACGACGGTGCCGCTGGTGTAATTCAGCAGCAGTTCGTGTTGCTCGATTGGCTTTATGTAGTCGCCTGCAAAGGCTTTGATGTTGCCGTCGAAAACTCGAATGACAGCATCGATGTCGTCTCGGCGGGTCCACCAGGCTGCTTCACTGGCAAGTCGATGAAAAGCTAAGCGACCTCGTCCGTGAGAACCATGCTGGTCAACGTTCTCCTTCTTCTGGGAGTCATTGAACTGCCCAAAGTTGTCGTCAATGTTGCGGACGTTGACCCCATCCCCATCGTCAAGAATCGTGACATACTCAATGCTCTCAAGTGCATTCTCGCGCAGACCAACCTCGACCTTTTTTGCCTTGGCGTCTAAGCTGTTCCAGACAAGCTCAAACAGTGCCTGCCACGTTTCGTAGCTTCGAAAGTGCTTCTTGATGCCCTCGTCGCTGATTTGAGCGGTTCCGGAAAGAGTCTTATCAGCCATCGTTTTTGTCCTTGGTCGGTCATGGCCCTGCGAATCCTGAGATTATCCGATATTCGCGTTGTGAGTGAGAGAATATACGGAAAGCTCGACACTGCCGCCCGGCGTATCGACGGACAGCGAACTGCTTTGAGCACTAGCCCTGAAGACCGGAACGATTGGGACACCAGCACTGATTCATCGAAGCTGGGTCCTCCCCAAATGACGTGGCTTACGGAGATGACGATTGAACGGTCCGAAAACACCTGGCCTAGAGGCATTTAAGAAGCAGCTGTTGGGTTTCAATCGTAAAGTTGCGCATCTTGAACAGAGTCGCTACTTCCGCAGCCGTCCTGTCATGTTTGAGGCGAAACGCGCGCCAGGAAGGATTCTATCCGTCGAGAAAGTCACGGATGACGACGGAGAGCTTGCATACTGCCTGGAGCTTGAGATGCAGGTGTCTGAGATGAACCTCCGTTTCCACGACAGAGACAATTTAGACGCGTTCATCCTGACCTACAGAATGCTCGTTCAGAAGAACGATAGGTTCAGCATCCGACAGTTGGCCGAGCGTTACCAGTTCGTCCACTACATTTTTCGCGACGCCTTTTATCATCTTCAAGACTTGAATACAGAGTTCTTGGACTCACCAAGCGGATGGAGCTTCCGCGAAGAAACAGTCTCGCGGCGCGACTTTCTCGACACCATAATCTATGGTGAGTTAGCTCACAGCACCGAAGAGAAAGCCAATAGATTTGCCGGTTGGACAGAATGGGAAAACCATGGAAAAGCGCTCTGGCTGCTGTTTGACCACACTTTACGCACCGCGATGGAAGCGCTTCGACATTTCAGGGACATTAATGCGGCGACACTAATGTTGCATTTCGACATACCTGTGACCGAAGAGACAGTGTTTCAGCGCCTTCAGGAGAAGCGCATCATTCGTAAAGACCTGACGTTTGAAGAAGCGCAGGCCCGTCGCGAAGGGCTTGCAAGTGACGACTCCAGAACGAATCCGTAAGTAACTGGTCGAAACGACAACGCGCATATCATTCGCGTCAAGGTCAGGCGATTGAAAGTGTCTCGCTACATCATGGTCATCCAGACGCGCAGCGCGGAAAAGTAAATAATCTGCGTCCAAGGACACGGCGTTCGCTCCTGTTAAACAGACTGCTTCGCGCCGCAGGACCGGCCGTCGGAGACATGGTACATCGGAAACATGTGATTGGAGATTATCTATGCCGTACGAAATCAAGCAGTGGAAAGACATTGCCGATAACTACGGCGATACGGTGCTGTTGGGCAACGGTGCAAGCGCCGCTGTTAGCAAATCGTTTCTGTATGGCTCTTTGCTAGAACGTGCTCTTGCAGACAAGTCGATATCAGAAGATGTGCAGCTAATATTCGACTTCTTCAAAACACCAGATTTCGAGTTTGTGCTGCGAACGGTTTGGCAAGCGAGGAACATCAACAGCGCACTTAAGATTGAAGACAAACGGACTCGGGAGGCCTACGAGAACGTCAGGACGGCTCTTATTCAGGCGGTGCGACAGGTTCATCCCGGCCACGACGAGGTGAGTGCTCATTTTGAGCCCATCTATCATTTCTTGAAGAGATTCAAGACTGTCCTGTCCTTGAACTACGACCTCATTGTGTATTGGACGACGATGTACGGCATAGACCTACGAGATGGGCATTCCTTCAAGGACTGCTTTCCGTACGGCGAGTTTCGTGAAGACTGGGAAGACTTGAGAAGGCCTATACGAGGCAACCAGTCGGTCACGCTTGTTTTCTATCCGCACGGGAATCTCGCGCTTGCTCGCGACAAGAGTGAACAAGAGTCGAAGATATTTGGTGGAGATGGTCGGCTTCTCGATGCCATTCTCGCGCGGTGGGAGTCCGAGGATTTCGTTCCTCTGTTTGTCAGTGAGGGGACTTGGCAGCAGAAGGTATCGGCAATACGAACCAGTTACTATCTCTCTACCGTGTATCGGGAGGTCCTTACCTCGGACCAGTCGACTCTGGTCATCTACGGCTGGGCATTCGGCGACCATGATGTACATATTCTCAACCAGATAAAACGAGCGGCAGTCAAGCGAGTGGCCATCTCGGTTTATCAGCATTCACAGTCGTTCTGCAATCACGCGGAATATTTAGTTAAATTGAACTTGGGTGCCGAAGTTGAAGTGGAGTTCTTCGACAGTGCAAGCGACGGGTGCTGGATACACCCCGTAATTTAAAAATCTGGAATGCCCTGTTGTATTGTCCGGCAACCTCTGGTCGGTTTTATCTGGTTTGCGTTCTTGTGTAACACTAAAAGTTCGTCATGTCGCTCGATGGTGCCAGTTGTACCGTGACGGCGTACCTTGCTCGGTAGAGTGCATTTGCCATGCTTTAACTCCCTCACTGCTTTTCGGGCGCATGCGTCTGCTGCCATGATGAAACTCCTACGGTAAATCAAACCCGCCAACCGGTCGTAGTTAAGCGAACGCATCGCCAATCGCGAGAACCGCGATTTCAATCGGTCTGATAGCGCGGCGACTAGTCGGACATCAACGGCAGCGGTCGCGGGGCAGCCGGTACTGTGGGATAGCCTTGAGAAACCGTACAGGGTGGCGAAGTTAGCGCCCTGAGGTGAACGGCTGACGGGCGACGCTGGCTCCAAGGGGCATCTCACGATGCCGGGAACGTGTCTGAAGGCCTCGCTTAGGATAAGGCGAGGCTCAACTTCACCAAGGGGCAGTCATAAAAACAAGTGATGCACGCTAGAGAGAATGCGCAAACGTAGGGAGGCGAAACAAAGCGCTACGGGGTTACGCCGCGAGACGACGCTCGCAGCTCGGCCGCTGCCGGTCGGGCGGGAAGCGGAGAGTGACGCTAGGTCCGTGGGGTCTAGATGCAACCAGCCGTCGCCATATCTGGCGACGGCACTGGTCTGGTACCGAGTGAAACGAGACCACCCGACGCCCGATATTCAAGGCTTGAACCCGGAGCTAGCGTCGTTGGACAACCGGATGAGCTCGTCAATCACCACTCTGACTCGTGGCTGAACATATTTTGTTCTCGGCCAAATGACATGAACCGGCATCTCTCCACCAGACCATTCCTTCAAAATTTCAATCAGGTCCCCGTTGCGAAGATGCGCACCGACAAGCCAAGTTGGAAGCTGAGCCACGCCGCAACCTGCTACCGCAGCATTCAGCATCGCTTCACCGTCTCCCCACTCATGCCGCGCTCTTATCGGCGTAAGCTCAAACTCGCCAGCGTCATTTCGAAGCAGCCACGCGGACCGGCGACTTCGTTGCAAACTGAGTCAATGACCGTTCGCGAGTAGGCGGAGCACATTGTCGGCTCTACTCGCGTGCGTCGCATTTTTTAGACGGTTACCGCAGGCCTAGAATCAACCGTCGCGTCAGGAGCGGGCGCAGTCGCGCTCTTGCGCAGCGCTGTTTTCGCCGACGCTTTCTTAGCCGACACCTTCGCGCTCGCGGACTTCTTGGCAACAGTTTTCTTCACCGCTGGGGCTTGCTTGGCAGCAGCCTTTTGCACCGGCTTTTTGTCGGCTGCGGCCGCACCCTCAATCAGGAATTTGGTACGGTCCTTCGCGTTAGCAATCCAAGCCGGCGGCCGTGCACGCCCACTCCACGTCGCGCCAGTCTTTGGGTCACGATAGAGCGCCGGCTGCGGGCCTCTGACGTAGTTGCCAGCCTTCGCGGTCTTCTTGATAGCAGGAGTCGACACTGCGGCGGCGTCTCCCACCAGAAACTTACTGCGGTCCTTCGCGTTTGCTATCCATCGGGGCGTACGGCCGCGCCCTGACCAAGTCGCGCCGGTCTTCGGGTCGCGATAATTAGCTACTGCACTCGGAGCTTTGGCTGCAGCCTTGGCGCCCGGTTGGGGTCCACGTTTTTTGCCGCCAGTGTGCGCATCTATGTCAGCAGTCGTTAGTCCATGTTCTGCCATCAAGTTTTTAATCTTCTGGATTACAGCACTCGACTTTTTCGCGCGGAGCGCATCGGCTTGCGCCTGCAGTCTCTGGATTTTTGCTTGCAAGGATTCTAAGGTCGCCATTTGTCGTTTCTCCCATTGAACTGCCTGCACTATGCCATGTGGATAAGCGCGTCGGCTAGTCAGGCCCACCACAGGGCCGACGCGATTTCGCATCATCCGAGTTCTGCGAATGACCGTACTGATTTGTGCAGGTAGTTGAAGAAGTAGTGCAGAGCAACCGGCAAGGAAGTGCCCCTCTTTGCCCTTCTTATTCGTGCCTAAGTAGCTCAACCCAGAGACTTCCTTCCAATGCCATAGCGATTCCTCTTAAGCCCCAAGGCCATTGTATGCTTTCAATTCTTCGGCCGTTGTCTCGTAGTGCCTTGTTTAAAGATGACTCTAGCCATTCCACCGTAAGCGAGCGCCCGGTCCTTTCCTCGTTGTGCCGGACGCTGCCAGTCTGTTTCTAGCTCCCACCGAAAAAGATGTCGCATTGTGGGGTCGTGCCGCAGGGTCTTGCACGTTTCACGCCGCCTTGCACTTTCGTATCGGGCATGCCGCCGTATGCCTGGGTCGCCGCACTCGGGGCGACATCTGAAGTCACAGCATTTTGAGGTGCGGCAGGCTGTGTCGTATCTGGCATTCCTTGCGAATGCGCCAGACCGGCCAAAACAACCAGCCCCGCTGCAGAAGCAACCATCAGTCGCGTTTTCACGTTGGCTCCTGAAATAGATTGAGTTTCCAATCGATGTGATTGGTCATTCGCGAACGCCGGAATCGTCGTTCACCTGAGATACTCAGACGCGCGTCCTTCAGGTCTGCGGGCCTGATGCCCGAGGCCAAAGTTGTAGGTCGTTGGAAAAAACGGAAGTGCAGTGCGCCGAGCGGAGTTTCCGGACGGAAGGTGGCGTGCGAACTGGCAGTGTCAACGAATTTTGTGGACCCTCGACACGTAATAATCGCCCTGCATCTATGTTATAGGGCGTGCGATACCGATGCGGTAGCGAATATTCATGGCGGGTTCTACTCGCTGCCCCCCATCGCGCCTTTTTACGCCAGCTCTAGGCGTAATCGCTGACCGTCTGGCGGATTTGACCAGCGACAGGTTTAGACGAGTTGCCACCGACATTAAACCGCTCTTTGGCGACGAGACCTGATGGCTTTCACCACGTCGCTTCGAGCAACCGCACCGGAATTCCTGCCGTCGGGATTCCCATGTACCTCAAATACTCCTTTTCAGAACTGATGGGCCGGGTCAGCATTGTGAACGTCCGAGGCGTATCAGAATGCTTTTCCAGCGCAGCTGACGCGGCCTGACTTCCCGTGCGGCGCCCGCGATGCGCTCAAGTGCTGCGGCCTCCGGCGAGACCTTCATTTCTGCCATCACGTCCTGGTCGCCAGCGCGGCTAATGCCGCAAAGTCATGATTGATTGAACATCATGGTTACGCGGCTTCGTGCCTCGCCATGAGACATCACCCACAGCGTGCACCACGGCGCGGACTCGTCGGGAATCGGCACCACCAGTTCCTCGATAACTTGGGACAACGTGTTCCAGACACGCGAAGCGGCGTTTGGGCGTTTGGGCGATGAAAAAAGTTGTGCGACACCCAGCGAGGGCGCGACAGCGGTCAGGCTGTAGTCAACGGGGACGATAGTGCCTGAGAAGGCGCCGCAGTGGCCCTAAAGTGCGGCCGAACGGAACGCGGGTAGACCGTCGGCGCCGCTCTCCCTCAGACTGATTCCGGCGCTACCGGCGCCGAGCAGGTTCAGCGCCATATCGGCTAGCGTCTGCAGCACGGCGCCCTTCAGCGGCGCGAGCGCACGCGCCCAGCCGGTGCAACGCACTTTTGTCGAAGCCTGCCCCCATAGCCCGACGGATAAAGACGATTCGCACTCGCCTGAAGGGACGTGGTCCAAACGCACTACGTCATGCGCTCACACGATAAAGCATCCCGTCGGCGTCCCCTGCCGTAACTTCCACGGTCACACCTGGCAAACCGCCGACCGGCGACATCGCGTTGAACATGAAGAAACGCATCACTTCAGTCCCGCCCCGGACGCAGTCCTCCCGTTCTGGCATTCGTTCTTGTACGGCGCCTTGCGGGGGACTATCTTTAAGTTGCTTCTCATTCAGGAGACGGCCATGGACTGCAGGGTGGTAAGTGTGCATTTCGACAGCCGGCACCTGTTTGTCGACCTGGCTGACGGTCGGGCTGTCCAGTTTCCACTGGACCGGTTCCCTGTCCTGCGGGCAGCGACAACAGCGGAGCGCGGGCATTTCGCAATCTCTTTGGACCGCCAGCAGTTGTACTGGCCGGAACTGGACGAAGAGATGAACATCACCGCCTTGTTTCTGTCCTCGCGAGACCACACGCAACACTAGCGGCTTTTTCTGAAGAGCAAATGCTGCAAGCAGGGCGCCGAGCGCCTCAAACAGCCACACTATTTACCCGGTCGGTTCGGGAAAATGGCGTCTGGTTACTGAGTGGTTATGCCAGTAAGCCGCGAAATAAAAGTCCACGGTTCATCGCGCCAGTAGACGATATGCTGCCTTGCGACGGCAGACCTGGCAGGCCGCGCACCTGCGAGACTCATTGATGCTGAGTCCTTCATCGTGGCGGGATGCTCCCTGCACAAAGCTAACACAATCCAGGTGGCCGGCTCGTCGCCGGCTTCGCTGGTCCCCGCGTCGCTCGACCGTATCACGTGCGTGCATCTCAACCACCTATACTTACGAACCATCCGCCGAAATCAATCGACGGGGATATCGGCAAAGAGTTCAGAATATATGGCATATCAGGGTATTGAAATCGCTCAGCTTCGCGCACAACAAGAAGCATTGAACAAGCAACTGGCTGAAGCCAAGGAACGAGAGACCCTCCTCGTGTTGAACGAAATCGTGCAAAAGATGGGTGAATACGGCATCTCGGTCTCCGAGCTGACGGGGCGCAAGGTAGGCGTTCACGCAAATGAGCTGGCAGCAAAGTACCGCGACCCCGTAAGCGGCTCAACGTGGAGCGGCCGTGGGCGAGCACCCGCCTGGATTGCAGGCAAGGACCGCAATGAATTCCTAATGGACAAGCGTGCCGCTTCGCACGCCAGGGCGCAAGCGGTGCTGTTTTCTGAAGGGCATTGAACAAGTCGCGTTGCTCCACGCTCTCGTCTGGGGTTGTGATTTCACCAGTCCGTTAAACACGGCGCTCACTTTGTACGAGTTGAAGAACACGAATGAGCACCCCTAAGTTGTGAGTCTAGAAGTGGCTTACACCGGTGCCCGTGGAGACAGCGCATTTGACCGCCTGTCTGACGAAGAATAACGCGCGCGCCCTGCAAGACGTCTCGACGCGCAAGTAGCGTCGCGGGCCTGTTCTTGTGTGTCTGAACGATGACGTCAGTTGGTACGTATTCCCGCAACCCGCCAACGACGGAGATTGACCGCCGAGCATCCTCTCATGTGGCGACCGACCCCTCCCTCTGACGGCGGTCGCCGCTTGGCCGCAGTAAATCGTAGCGCTAACAGTTCGACGCGGGGCGCGCGAGCACTTTGGCGCGATGCGCTGATAACGAAACAGGACGCAGCGGGTCCTCGCGTAGCGTGAGTATTCTCATTGCGTTTTCGGCAAGCCAGCATATAAATAAACCAGTTCCTTGCGCCTAACAGTAGCTGGCACGAAGTCGAACTGACAGCGGTGGCCCGAGTGCCTTCTGTGTTGGCTTGCCGCCAACATGAAAGAGCACGGCCAACAGAATTCTGAGGTGACCTATGGCAGCGATACAGCACGTTTTCGTTCTGATGCTTGAGAATCGTTCGTACGACAGCGTGTTTGGATGGTCAAACCTGACTGGGGTCACACCGGGAGGTGGAACCACAATCTCCCACGGACTGCCGGCGACGCCCATAGTCAATTTCGGACGGTCAGGGACGGCTTACCAGCTTGGAAAGGGTGCGCCCTACGCGCTCGGCTTTGACCCGGGGCACGAATTTACCGACGCCTGTGTCCAGCTGTGCGGGCTACAGGTTGCCAGCGGAGACACCGTGCGTAACGACTCCCTCGTTTTGGGTCCGAACGGTTATCCACCTTTTGCGACGGACGCTTCGACGATGGGCTTTGCCGCGACGTACGAGGACCATTCCGACGTAGTACCCGACGCTTTCAACGCCTTCACACCGGACCAGCTCCCGGTACTGAACTTCCTGGCCCGCCAGTACGGTGTGTGCGATAACTGGTTTGCATCGATGCCGGGACCAACGTGGCCGAATCGTTTCTTTGCCGTGGCGGGCACCTCGTCCGGGCTCGACCATTCTCCGAGTGACGCGCAAGTTGTGGAAGCGGTGTTCTTCAACGCGCCACTTTTCACGTTTCCGAATGGGACCGTTTTCTCAAAGCTTCAGGACTCCGACTGGCTTATCGTGCAAGGCGACGTTGCACAGGCCAGGGGTATTCACGGGATGCAAAATCTGCTCAGTCGTTTTGTTCGAATGGATACGCTGCTTGCGCGGCTCGCTGATGATTCATTGACCGAGAAATTTATCTTTATCGAGCCAACGTACGATGCGAAGAATGACTTCAGGAACGGCAATTCGATGCATCCGGCTGGCGACGTTCGAAAAGGGGAAGCGTTAGTCAAGCAAGTGTACGATGCCATCAGTGGCAGCAAACTATGGTCGAGCAGTGTCCTGCTCATCGTCTTCGATGAGCATGGCGGCTTCTTTGACCATGTGACACCTCCGAATGCGCAGCCGCCGGGCTCGCCGGAAAATGGCCGCCTGAAAACCCATAACTTTGCGTTTGACAGGCTAGGCGTACGCGTACCGGCCATCGTCGTCTCTCCATTCGTTCCTGCTGGCACCATTGACCATTCGGTGTACGACCACAGCTCAATTCTGAAAACAACCGATACGCTGCTTGGGCTCAACGGAGCCCTCAACTTGACGGCGCGCGTGCGCGCAGCGGACAGCTTCTCGAAGATGTTGAGCCTTTCTACCCCTCGCTCCGATATCCCGCAATGCCCGTCGCCCGTCGCTGCAAGCGGTGACTCGCGGCCCACGAGCGAAGGCGCTCCGCGGTCGAAGGACCCTTTTCTGCCACTGTATGCGCATCGCTAGAACCGGCGGCTCACACTAGGACATCCTGTGCCCGACGAGCGACCATCGTAGTACGCTCAGACGACCGCTTCCTTCCGACGTCTTCCCGCGGCAACTTGGGCTGCGGCCTGGCGAGAAAGACGCACATGCCACGACGGCAGACGAGAGTGGGTTGAAGGGCAATCACCAAAGACTACGCGCACGAAGGGCCCGCCGTTTGATGATGTCGACCGTTAAACCGTCGGCAGATAATTTAAGCGCCAGCGGCAACAGCGTTGGTGATGCGTCCTGTGCTGCGGCGAGCGGCCGGACCATCACGAAGAGAGTTTCCGATGACTGCGCCGCAAGGTGCAGACGCCGCAACGATGAAGCTTGCGCGTACTGCGTCCAGAAGACGAGCGCCGCGCAACCCCCGCGCGAAGAATCTGCTCGACGACGCCGCCCGCACGCGACGTTGCATCCAGCCGCTTTCCCAACGTGATGTTGCCAAGGACACAGCCGAAACTCTTCGCTCGAGTCGGCATTACCCTTCAAATCTCTACCTGCGCTCCCAGCTCGATGACCCGATTGGGCGGAATCTTGAAGTAATCAGCCGCGTCGCGAGCGTTGCGAGACATCGCGGAATACAAGGCCTCCCGCCATAGCGCCATGCCGGATTTCGGCGTGGCGAGGACTGTCTGGCGGGCGATAAAGAAGGAGGTTTGCATCGGGTCAATCGAGAGTCCAGCATGCCGACCTTCTTGCAAAGCGCGTGGTATGTCGCGCTCATCCGAGAACCCGTAGTAGACGTTGACTTGATAGCAGTGGTGTCCAAGCGGGACCACCTTGATGCGTTCCCTATCCGGAACTCTGGGGATGTCGGTGGCGTACACGGTCAAAAATATCGTTCGTTCATGTAGCACCTGGTTATGCAGTAGGTTATGCAATAGCGCATGGGGTACGCCGTCACCTTCCGCACGGAAGAAGATGGCCGTACCAGGCACGCGCAGTGGTGGATTGATGAAGAGCGACTGGAGGAACTCGTCGAGAGGGATGAGTTGGCGTTGGAGGCTTTGGAATACCAGTTCGCGCCCCCTACGCCACGTCAGCATGAGCATGACCATCAGCGCACTGATTGTTAGCGTAAACCAGCCGCCGCTAATGATTTTCAAACTCGTGGAAGAGAACAAAGCGACGTCAATCGTCAAGAAGAATCCGGTCGCTGCGACCGAAAGCAACAGCGGAAATTTCCAGCCGAAACGAACAACGAAGAACGTCAGCAGCGTCGTCGTCAACATCGTAGCCGTCGCAGCAATGCCATAGGCGGAAGCTAAATTGGAAGACGAGCCGAATCCCACGACGGCCAATATGACAGCCGTTAGCTGGAGCCAGTTGACGAGTGGGATGTAGATTTGCCCCTTTTGACTTTCAGAGGTCTGGCGGATGCGCATACGGGGCAGGAAGCCCAGCGCAATAGCTTGCTGAGTCACTGAAAATGCACCAGAGATTGTCGCCTGCGATGCGATAACGGTCGCCATCGTCGAGAGCACTACCAGCGGATAGACGCTCCAAGGGCCAAGTTGCAGAAAGAAAGGATTCGAAACCGCTGCCGGATTCGATAACAGCAAGGCGCCTTGCCCGAGGTAGTTGAGTGCCAGCGCGGGAGCGACGATAGAAAACCAGGCTAAGCGAACCGTTTTCTTGCCAAAATGGCCCATATCAGCATACAGCGCTTCAGCACCGGTTAGCGCCAGGACAACCGCACCGAGGGCGACGAAGGCCAACCACCCGTTGTGGATGAGAAAGCCGAGGGCGTGGAGCGGATTGAAGGCAATCAGAATGACCGGGTTCTTAGCGATATTTGTAACGCCCATCGCAGCAAGCGTAATGAACCAGACCAGCACAATCGGGCCGAACCATTTTCCGATACCGGCTGTGCCCCTGCGCTGCAACAAGTACAGTGCGACCAGAACGGCCAATGTCACAGGGATAACATATGGCTTAAGAGCAGGCGCGGCCACTTCCAACCCTTCAATGGCCGACAAGACTGAAATGGCCGGCGTAATCACACCGTCGCCGAAAAACAGCCCCGCGCCGACCATGCCAAGCAGCATCACCGGATAGTACCAACGGGATTTCTGAGTGACCGACGATAGCGCTAACGCGGTCATCGCCATAATGCCGCCTTCCCCTCGGTTGTCCGCCCGCAAAACAAGAGTTACGTACTTGAGCGAAATCACGATTATGAGGCCCCACAAAATCAGCGAGACCACCCCCAGCACATTGACGGGAACAGGCGAAAGACCGTGATGTTTCGCGAATACCTCCTTCATTGTGTAAAGCGGACTGGTTCCAATGTCGCCGTACACAATTCCAATGGCAGCCAGCGTCAGCGCAGCAATGCTACTTTTATTGGAGTCTGTAGTCACGATGCCGCCTCATTGTTGAGCCTCAAAGCATCTAACGGCGGAGAGAACTGCTGCTCCAGCCCACTACAACGTCTGCAACCGTCGCATCGCATCCGACCTCCACTTACGTTCCAGCAGTTCCCCGCGACGGCGCTTCCCAACTTTTGATAGTGATTATAGGCGGGGGCCATTCTTGCCCGCTCCGAGTCCGTAGCCGCGAAGTTCGCGCAAGTCTATGCATTCGGGTTGGCAGGACGCTGCATGGAAGTATGCGCACTCTAAAGCGAGACGTTGGCTTGCTGATACTCATAGCGGTGATGGAGGTCTTCCCGGAAGCCCTTTATGCATTCAGGTATTTCGCCGGCCAGCGGGTCTGGTCTCAATGTTTCGAGTGGGAGCTGGCGCGGTCTCGAAACCGGGTGGCGGTCATATCGGCCCGAACGCGCAGGTCGTGGCGGTAAATGCCGAGACCCACAACTTCTGCTTTCCACTCAAAAACTTTGGCGGGCACCTGTCCTATCGCCTTGTAGACGCTGCTTTGGTTCTTACAGCGCTGGGCGAGTAGACTTGTTCCAGTGCGCCGAGGGAGACGTTCGGGAAATGACCAGGGATTCCGCAATTAAAGCTCTTCTGTTCGATGTCTTTGGCACCGTCGTTGATTGGCGAGGCGGTGTTGCGCGACACGTGGGCCCGTTTCTCGGCCGTCGCAACATGGCCGTCGACGCCACCGAGTTCGCAGATGCATGGCGACGCGAATATTCGCCCGCTATGGAAGAAATTAGAAGTGGACGACGGTCGTTTGTCCGCCTTGACGTTCTTCACAAAGAGAATCTGGTCAAGGTCTTGCGCAGCGTCGGCATTGACATCGACTCGGTCACCGCCGACGAACTTGACGAGCTGAACCTTGCCTGGCATCGGCTAGACCCTTGGCCCGATTCTGTGGAAGGGCTATTGAGGCTCAAGCGTCAATTCATTATCGCGCCCCTTTCAAATGGAAATATTAGACTGGTGGTGGACATGGCGAAGCGTGCTGCGCTTCCTTGGGACGCCATTCTCGGCGCGGAAGTAGTCAGAGCGTACAAACCATCGCCGCAAGTCTATGCTGACACAACCGATATTCTCGGATTTAGCCCCGCCGAGGTTTGCATGGTCGCGGCGCATAACGGCGATTTGGCGGCAGCGCGTCAATGCGGCCTGAAGACCGCGTTTGTCCTTAGGCCAGTCGAACATGGCCCCGGCCAACAGAGCGACTTACGCGCTGAACAACCATGGGATTATGAGGCGGCGGACCTTAACGACCTAGCAACGCAACTGGGTTGCCCGACTTAACCGTTCGCAAGCCGAGCCGCGGCCCACGCTCTGTCCGAGAGGCCGCGCCCACTGTGACGACGGCAACCGAAAATTCAGGCGCTCGACTCATTTGCTGCCGGCAACGAAAGCCCCACGGAGCCCCGCACTCCCGCTTCAACCAGCTTTTCGGCGAACCCGAGGTCTGCTCAGCCCTCACAAGCATCTTTATCGCTTGAGACCCGGCCATCGAGTCGGGTCGTGCAGCCGTATCGACGACCTCGACGCGGTCAGCAGCCACCTGACGGAACCTGCACAGTTCCAGCGAAGAGCAGCGTCTAGCATCTACAACGAGACCCGCGCCATGCGGGTCTTTTTTCGCTCCGCATCAGCGCGTCTCGCGTTCTTTGGCGTAGGCGTCCAGATGCTCCCCCAGATGTGTCTTCAACGTTTCGACGAACCGCTTGATTTTCGCGTCGACAAACTGTCGAGACGGATAAACCGCATAGACGTTGCGAACATGTGTGTGGTACCCGGGCAGTACGCGAACGAGCGCGCCGCTGCGCAGGTCATCCATCGCAGAGTACGCGGCGAGCAGGCCGATGCCCGCACCGTCGCGCAGCGCCTGTGACATCGAATCCATATCGTTGACGCTGAAGTGCGGTCCCGTGGGGCGGAAGGTAGCGTTGCCAGCAGTGCTCTCAAGATGCCACTCGTCGGGTGCGTAATCGACTGTCCCGAGCCGCACACATTGGTGGTCGATAAGGTCTTCCGGGCACGTCGGTGCCGGATGGGCTGCCAGATACTCGGGTGATGCTGCGAGGATGCAATGACTCGTGCCGATGTTCTGGCTGACGTAGGCTGAGTCGGGAAGCGTTCGAGTAATCACGATACCGACGTCAAGTTGTTCTTCTAACAGATTCGGCATGCGCTGGGACAGCAGAAGGTCGACCGAGACCTCGGGATACGAGTGGCGGTACGCCATCACGGCGCGTGTTACCAGAGTGCGCCCAAGCCCGGGCACCGAGTGGACGCGCAACGTGCCACGTGGCTCAAGCAGGGCGTCACGTGCCTCGGCTTCGGCGTGCTCCACGTCGGTCAGGATGGCGAGACACCGGTCGTAAAACCGCCGCCCCGTATCGGTGATGACAAGGCGGCGCGTCGAGCGCTGCATGAGCCTTGTGTCTAGCGACTCCTCGAGCACTGAGACCGCGCGCGAGATGTTTCCCACAGTGGTGTCGAGGTGGTTCGCAACCGCAGTGAAGCTCCCCATTTCGACGACTTTTACAAAAACCGACATGTTATATAGCTTGTCCATCCCACTAGTCCCATTCGTCTGATTCCACCATATCGGCGCCGCGCGGTCCGCGTGCCATGAAGCACAGGCGAGTGCCGCCTCGCGTGCCGGTAAGCATAACCGCGCGGGGCTCGCGGATTTTCCCTCTCACGGAAAGAATCATTCCATCTGCCCTGGCTAAATCCGTTCGGGCTTCCCACCTAGACTGGGTTCCGCGGACAGGCACTCACTGACAGCCACGAGTCAAAGCCACTCCCTCGAGTTTCGCTGGACCGGACTACGTTGCGGCAACGCTCAAATATGTGGCTTGGCAAAGGTGCGACATCGTTCGAATTGCCCACTATATAAGGTTGGAAACAATGAACGCTCACTACGACCCACTCTATCTTTTCATCAACGGCGAATGGATTGCAGCCGGCGAACGCGATACCGCCCCGGTCGTCAATCCCGCCTCATTGCAGGAACTGGGCCGCGTGCCGCTCGCAACTGGGGCTGACCTCGCGCAGGCATTGCAAACGGCAAAGCGCGCGTTCCACGTGTGGCGCAATACGGTGCCGGCGGAGCGCGCACGGATTCTGAAAGACGGTGCGAACCTGATTCGCGAGCGCGCCGCTCACATCGCCGAATTGCTGACGCTCGAAGAGGGCAAGCCGCTCGCGGAAAGCCGCGACGAGGTGCTGCGCGCTGCTGAATATTTCGAATGGTTCGCAGAAGAGGCGCGACGCATTGACGGTCGCGTGGTGCCGTCTAATCGTCCCGGCGTGCAGCAACTCGTGAAAAAGCAGGCCATCGGGCCGGTCGCTGCCTTCACGCCCTGGAACTTCCCGGCCATCACGCCGGCCCGCAAGCTATCGGCGGCACTGGCCGCTGGCTGCAGCGTCATCATCAAGCCCGGCGAGGAAAGCCCGGCGACGGCGCTCGCGCTTGCCCGCGCACTCGACGATGCCGGTCTGCCCAAAGGCGTGCTGCAGGTCGTCTTCGGCGTGCCCGACGAGGTCTCGAAGACGCTGATTGCGTCGCCGATTATCCGCAAGGTGACGTTCACGGGTTCTGTTCCCATCGGTCGGTTGCTTGCTGCGCGGGCAGCCGAAGGCGTGAAGCCGATTACGCTCGAGCTCGGCGGCCATGGACCTGTGCTCGTGTTCCAGGACGCCGACGTCGAACGGGCCGCTGTCGAAGGCGCCGCGAACCGTTTCCGCGGCACCGGCCAGGTTTGCATCTCGTCGACGCGCTTCCTGATTCAGCGTGAGGTCTACGAGGAGTTCGCCGAGCACTTCGTGTCTGCTACCAGGGCGCTCAAGGTGGGGGACGGGATGCAACCCGGCACGCAGGTCGGGCCGCTCGCGAATCCGCGCCAGGTTGCCAAGATGGAAGAACTCGTCGCCGATGCGGTGGCGCGCGGCGCGAAGGTGCTCGCCGGCGGCAAGCGCATCGCGGGCAATGGCTACTTCTTTGAACCGACCGTGCTTGCCGACGTGCCGATGGACGCCCGCGTGATGCACGAGGAGCCTTTCGGTCCCATTGCGGTGCTGATGCGTTTCGACCAACTGGAAGATGGGCTCGCCGAAGCGAACCGTCTGCCGTACGGACTCTCGGCTTATGCATTCACGAACAACGCGCGCACGGCCATCGACGTGGGCGATGGGCTGGAAGCGGGGATGATTGGCATCAACCAGTACCGCATCGTGTCCACCGAGCTTCCTTTCGGCGGGCTCAAGGAAAGCGGAATCGGCTCGGAAGGCGGCACCGAAGGCATCGAGTTCTATCTGACCAACAAATTCATCAGCCAGGTCTGAGGAGGACTCAATCATGTCAAAAGCCAATTTCGACAGCCCGCGCGAAGCCGCGCGCGCATTCACGCCAAAACTCGCCGAACTCGTTGACGACGTGCTGTTTCCGCAGGTCTGGGCGGACACGGCGTTGTCACGGCGTGACAGAAGTCTCGTGACTGTTGCCGCTCTGATTGTTGGCGGGCATCACGACGAGCTCCCCGCGCATCTGCGGCGTGCCGTGAGCAACGGCGTCACGCGCGAAGAACTCGCAGCAACCATTACTCACCTTGCGTTCTACGCGGGTTTTCCGGCCGCTATCTCGGCTTCCGCCGCTGCGCAATCGACGCTCGGCGATTTACAGGCGTAACAGGACACGCAATCATGAAAGCAATCACCTTCAACGAATTCGGCGACGCCGACGTACTCGAACTCGCCAACGTTTCAGACCCGGAACTGCGCCCCGACGACCTGCTGGTTCGTGTATATGCAGCAGGCGTGAACCGCGCCGACCTCACGCATCGACGTGGCGGTTACGGTCGGCCGAATTTCGGCGACTCGACCATCATGGGATTGGAAATCGCGGGCGAGGTACTAGAAGTCGGCGCATCGGTCGAAGGCTATAAGGTTGGCGACCGCGTGATGGGTGTGGTTGGCGGTGGCGCATATGCCGAAATTGCCCGCATCGACTGGCGCATGGCGATGCCGATTCCTGAGCAGCTCGATTACGTGCACGCGGCGGCCATCCCCGAAGTGTTCGTCACGGCTCACGAAGCGATGATGCATCTCGGACGGCTCAAGCCGGGCGATTCAGTGCTCATTCATGCGGCGGCGGGCGGGGTCGGTTCTGCTGCGGTCCAGTTGGCATACGCGACCGGCGCGACCGTATTCGCGACCGCCGAGGCGACGAAGCTCGAACGCGTTGTTCAACTGGGCGCCGACCATGTCATCGACTACCGGACTCAGGATTTTGCAGCTGTCATAGCCCAGGAGACTGATGGCAAAGGCGTCGATATTGTGATTGATTTCGTGGGCGAGCCGTATTTCGCGCGCAATATCGCTTCGCTCGCACATGGCGGCCGTTTGGTTCAGGTCGGGATTCTGGGCGGGGGTGGAGAGGTGAGTGTTGACCTGGAGACCATCCTGTATCGCCACATCCAGATTATCGGCACGGTTATGAAGTCGCGCGCCCAAGCCGAAAAACACGCCATGGTGCAACGTTTCCGTGAGCACTGGCTCAATCGGTTCTCGGGTGGGCGGCGCCTCGAGCCGGTCGTCGATAGCACCTTTCCTCTAGCGAGCGCAGCGGATGCCCATCGGCGCATGGAATCATCGGCGAACGTTGGGAAAATCGTCCTGACGATGTGCTAAGGACAATTGCAACCAGGGTTACTGACGCGTTTTCGAAGCCGGCCCGGAAGCGGAGCTATCGTGTGAACGCTTCGGGCTTTTGTTACCGCCGCATCTGCTGCCAAAATCTTCCTGTATTTGCTCACGGCGACAAAGTGCCAGTTGCTTGGGACGGGACGAGCTTCGGCAAAGGCACGCACTTACACCGGCACAGGTCGTTTTCCAAAGCCACCTGCCTTCCCATTACCTCCGTCGACCGAGGAGAGCCGTCTCCGATGATGATGCCCTCCGCGCTGCAGGTATTGCAAAAGACCGGAGCCCCGACATAGGCCAACGGACGACCGTGGAACGACGAGCCGGCAATACCGTCAAGCACCACGCCGTTACTATCCGTGTTGTCGCCCTTCAGGATGAACCGACGGCTCATGTCACTAGCTTCCTTTCCTGAACCAGCTAGTTGTCGACAATGCGTCCCATCATGCTCGCCTGATGAGACGCCATGTGACCCAGTGAACCCGGCGCTCACCTGAACCGGCTGCGCTCGCGAGCACGTCCGGCATGACCATGCCTTGCGATGCCTCGATGCAGTGATTGTCGAAGTCTGTCGCTTCCCAAGTGCCAGTAACCGGGCAAACCTCACCTGTCCGTACCTCAATCTCCTCCTCGGGTTGGCCGTGGTCCGTTGGCACATGTATCGGCGCACGCTCAAGGAAATATTCAGATTCGTCCGGAATGACACCGTCCTTGTATCGGGTGTCTTCCCACAGGAGCCGCCAATGGGTATTCAGACTCTCAGTGCGAGACTCCGCCTCGTTCCATTGGCCCCTGACATTGGGCGCCTTCGTGTCACTTACGAGATAGTTGAAGCACCCATTGCTCTCGATACTTCTCACCCCCAAAGGCACAATGCCGAAGGCCTTCTCTCGCTCGACCTTGACAGGCTCCCATATCCCGTCTACCGGTACGCGCTGTCCGGAACCGATGATGAGGTCCGTAGCCGCAGGCACGTCCGAAATTTCGGCTGGGAAGACGGGGTAGGGCAATTGGTAGAACTGGTACCTGTAACGGTCGGGGTCCAGCAACGCTGCCGGACTTGAGTAGCGAGCGGACATTCGAGGTATGAACGGCACTGCAATCGGCGCGTAATCGCCCTCATAACGGGACGCCAGTAGTAGCCGATTTAGTGCTTCGACTTTTTCCGGGTAAGGCGCAGTCTGTGCACCCCGCTCCCAGTAGTCAGGATGGGTGTACAGAAAGTTGCGAACCGTACTACTTTTGTCCATCGCGGCATCAAGGGGTTGACCTGTCCGCCATACAAATCGATGTCCCTTCCCGAGTTCTTCAACCCCTTTTTTGTAGAGACTTAGCGTTTCGTAGATTCCGGGGAGCAAATCGGCGTCCATCCGCTCGGGGTCGTTTTTGGGCCAGGTTCTGACAGCGTTCTCGAATGCCCTGGAAAACACCTCCCATGCATCCCGTTTCTTCGCCCACAGCGAATAACTGGTCAGTCGCTTGAGCAACCAAAACACGCGTCGCCGAGTCTCGGAATTCTGCATGTCATATTCTTGCGTGACGTACCCCATCAAATTCACTCCTGACTGCTCGCGGCCGTACGAGACGCCGCGATTGTTTTGCTGTTCGCTACCTTGGTTTGTATTTCGTCGCTGCCGAGCCGGCGCGTGCGAGCCGAACCGGATACGTCCTCTGAAAATTTACTGTATCCATACACGTCCTCAACGTTCGTCCAGTTGGTCGGATGAAAGTCGACTCGAACTCCGTTGATAGTTTCAGTGAGTGCAGTACCACTTGCCTTCACACTCTCACCAATCCGCGTTATTTCGGTGGCAAGTGCACCCATGTCAACCACCAACTGACGGCCGCCCCCTTCCAGATATTGCGCAGGAACTTTGTCACCGAACTGCTCTGCAATCTGGCCAGCCGCAAGCCTTTGCGGTTGGCATCCGCGTTCCGAAATCGCTAGGAAGATGTACAACGGCGAGGAACCCGTTGCCATTCCACTCATCCAGCACGGCCGACCGGACTCTCCATTCTTCCGCAGTTTTGGGCGGACTGCCGATTCCCCAAAACGCCGGCTGGCGTCCGCCGGCGGCTTTGCTGCCCCAAGGGGCGTGCTTCGAAGGGTTGCCGAATGCTCGATAGAGCGTCTGTCCCGCCAACTGGTCGGCGTCGAGTGCGGCAAGTTCGCCGTGGAATGTCGCAAGCGTGCGATACACCTTTTCGCCTCTAAATGCAGGTACATCCTCACTGACATCCGCGAGTATGTCAGGCCAGCCGGCATCTATTTTGGACTGGTATCCGCCCACACCAGCATGATGACCACGGCCAGCAGCGGCCCGAGGAATGCGCCGATGGTGTCCAGCGACTGGCGCAGCCCAAATGCAGCACCTCGCAGATGTGGCGGCGTGACGTCGGCGACGAGCGCGTCGCGTGGCGCGCCTCTGATGCCTTTGCCCACCCGGTCCATGACGCGTGCGGTCACTACGATACCAATGGTCGGCGCCACAGCGAAAAGCGGCTTGCTCAGCGCACCCAGCCCATACCCGGCGACTGCAAGCCACTTGCGATTGCCAAGGTAGTCGCTGAGGGTCCCGGAGAACACCTTGACGATGGGGGCGGTCGCCTCAGCGAGGCCTTCGATGAGGCCAATCGCCGTCGCACTGGCACCGAGACTTGCCATTAAGAACATCGGCAACAGACTGTGGATGATTTCGGACGAGACATCCATGAAAAGGCTGACACAGCCGAGCACCCAGACGCTGCGCGGAATTTGCCGAAGAATACTGACCGGCGGTTCGGTTTTCATCGAAAATTCTGTGTTCTGAAAGCACAACGTAGATGGTCGGAGCGCCGTCGGTCAGAGGCACACGAAGTGTAGATGGCCCCGCAATTTTTTGGCTTGCGCGTCTTTACCCAACCGCTCTTCCAGGAATTTACGAGGCCCTGACGAGTATCGGAAATATAGTCATGGTGGTGTGACAGCATTGCGCGAATGTAAGGGCTTTGCGGTCACTCACGAACAGGCAAAAGCGCCCAGCGGACCTGCGCGACAGCCATCGGCTCTGCTATGGACGTGACCGTCAAGGTTACCGTTAGGTTATGCAACGACGCGTTGCCCCATCGCGATAACACCGGCACCGCACAGCGCCAAGGCGACGCCTAATACGTCGGTCCAGGTCGGAGTGACGCCATCGACGCCCCAGAGCCAGGCGAGCGCCGTAGTGATATACACCGCGCCGTACGTAGCATAGACCCGACCGCTTGCAGCGGGGTGCAGCGTAAGCAGCCAAACAAAAACACACAGACTGAGGGCCGCTGGGAGAAGGAGCCAAAAACTACCTCTACCTGTCAGCCAAAGCAATGGCAGATAGCAGCCGACAATCTCGGCGATTGCAGTAGCGAAAAATAGTCCAAAGGTTCGTGCAAAACTGCCCCATTCCATAATTACGCTCATCTCTTTTCAGAAAGATTCGACGACTTCGCGGCTTTCGGCCGCTTCACAGATGTGGTCCCCGCCTGGCAACATCCCTGCGAGGGCGTGGTCGCCTCAAGTTTAGTCGGGGAAGACAGGTCTTCAATAATGACGCAGTCCCGGGTAGGCCCTTTGCAGCACACTTCGTTGCAGCTCTCGACAAAGGCCACCAGACTCGTCTCAAGGTGCCGTATTTCCTCCAGCTTTGCCCGTACCGCGTCCAGATGGACTTGTGCCATGTCGCGCACTTCAACGCAGGAGCGGTCTCCATCCTCAAAAAGTTTTACCAGTTCCCGCACCTGCTCGATGGGAAAACCGAAGTCACGGCAGCGCTTGATGAAGGTCAAACGCTTCAAATCTGAATCCTGGTAGTACCGATGCCCATTGGCAGCGCGTTGAGCACGTGGGAGCAAACCTATTTCTTCGTAGTAACGAATCGTGGGCACATTGGTGTTCGTCTCCGAAGCCAGTGCGCCGATAGTGAGGCTCGATTGCGACATGACGGCACCCATCAAAAAGTCCTTGCACCTCAAGTTACTTGAGGTTGTATCTTGAATGCAAGCACATTCGCCGAGCCACCGAGGAAGGTTTTTTGTATGAAAGTCACGAAATCGAGAATCGGCGTGGTAGCCGGAACGATTGGTACCACTGGCGCCGTCGCGGCGGCTTGCGTCGCGTGCTGCGTCGGTGTTCCTATGGTCGGTCCGTTGCTCGCCTGGTTGGGACTTTCGAGCCTTGGCGCGGCGCTGACGGGCTGGTATTTGCCGGTAGCAGGCGTATCCATCCTGGGGCTCGGCGTCGTTTTGCTTGTCCATCATCGACTCAGCAGAAACCGGCCCACGGCACACGATGCGGCCGGATGCGAGTGGGGTAGCTGCAGCCAAATCCAATTTCTGCCGGAGAATCCGAATGAACAGCGATAAATCGGCCCCTCTGGCCTGCTCCCTGTCTGCGAAAGACTTCAAGGACCGCGCAAACTGGCTGAAGGAACTAGCGTCCAACGCACTCCTTGCCCACCACGTTGAAGGCTTATGCGCTTGCCTGACCTACAGGGCAGAAGCGGCGGAAGATGTCGAAAGACTCGTGAGTCAAGAACAGCAGTGCTGCGGGTTTCTGCGCTTTCAGGTCACCCGAAACGATGAACATGTGGAGCTAACAATCACAGCACCTGAAAGCGCCGGCGAAGACGCCCGCGCGCTCTTTGCACACCTTATTCCCGGCGAACCGGCATAACGGCCGCATGACGGCGACGCTTCGCCGAGTCTCATCGAACTACCAATCCTGTAGGCATAGTCCATGAAACCCTTTTCCCTTTACATCGTCGGAGTGCTTTTCGCGGTACTCAGCAGTGCCGCCATCGCTGGCGGAATACCGTTCGAGAAAAAGACCTTCGACGAATTGCGCACCGCCGGCAGGCCGGTTGTGGTGCATGTTTATGCCAAGTGGTGTGAGACCTGCCAGAAGCAGGCAACTATTACGCCCTCACTTCTCGCCGCCCCGGAGTTCAAGGAATTGACGTTGATGGAGGCAGACTTCGACAAGGAAAAGGCGTTGCTCAAAGAATTGCACGTACCGTATCAGAGCACGTTCGTCGCGTTCAAAGGTACTGCCGAGGTTGGCCGGTCAACCGGCGAGACGAACAAGGAACGTATAGCTGCGCTCTTCCGCAAAGCGCTTTGAGAGACCAACATGGACTTTGGAATCGGCACGTACAGCCTAGGGTACGCGGCAGGCGTTCTTTCCATCCTCTCGCCATGCGTATTACCACTCGTGCCACTCATACTCGGCGCAGCAACGGCTGCTCATCGACTTGGCGCGCTAGCGCTGATAGCGGGTTTGGTTGTCTCGTTCACTGCGGCGGGTATTTTCATTGCGACCATCGGTTTCTCGCTCGGACTTGAGGCTGCGGTCTTTCGACTGACAGCGGCAGTTTTATTGATAGGCTTTGGAATCGTGCTGATTTCGACCAGGTTGCAAGCACAGCTGGGTACGGCAACTTCTGGCGTCAGCAACGCAGGGCAGGTCCTGCTGTCCAGGCTCGCACCGACGGGTTTGCCAGGGCAGTTCGTTGTAGGACTGATGCTCGGAGCAATCTGGAGCCCGTGCGTAGGACCGACGCTGGGAGCAGCAGCTACGCTGGCTTCACAGGGCGCGGATTTGGCACGAGTGTCGCTGCTCATGGCCGTCTTCGGCATAGGCGCCGCGACGCCGATGATTGCGCTGGGTTTTCTGTCGCGGACAATGATATCGAAGGTTCGCGGCAAACTGATGACGGTCGGTAGTTCGGGAAAGTACTTGTTCGGCAGCGCCCTGGTCGCTATTGGAATCCTGATTTTTACAGGCATCGACAAAAGCGCGGAAGAGTTCATGGTGACAATATCGCCTGACTGGCTCACGAACTTAACCACGCGTTTTTGAATCAGGAAAACCCGCGGGAGTCTTGCAGAATAATGGCCCCTTGACGTAATGCAGGACAGGCGCTTTTGCAAAGTAATCGCCAGTCCTGTGTTGGCTATCCCTCTATGTGGGGCAGGTGCATGATGAACAATGTGTACTGAAGTGCACAATCACTTGCCCCGGTGCCGGTGCCAGAAAGAAGCGAAGCCACGCTATTCGCCGTAGCCGACGAGCCACAACAAGGCTCCGCATGCGAACAGCCTTCCACCAGGCCGACTCGTCTCGCGGCGCTGACGACGTCTAGAGGTCGCAAAATGCTCGCGCGCCGGCCGAAACCCGGCGCACCAGATAACTGCGTCGACCTGCGAGCGCGTGCCATCCGCCAACACGACGCCAGCACTGACAAAGTGGACAAAAGGGCGAACCAACTTTGGAACACCTCGTTTACGCGCCTCGCGAACAGGCCCAACCATAGCGTGAGGCACTCATTGCGCACTGGAGGCTGCCGTATCGGATGCACCTTTAGCCTGCGCGTCCTTTTGCGGCTTTCGCGTCGGCGGCATGGTCGCATGTGAACCCTTTGACATCGACGTCGCACCGCCAGTACCTCCCGAATTGGGCGCATTCATACCTGCGCCGCCCTGGCCAGCACCGTTCGCGCCACCAACGCCAGCCCCGCCTGTTCCCACGCTGGTGCCACCACCATTGCCGCCACCGCCACCACCACCGGCGCCCTGAGCGAATGCGGTACTGACAGACACCAGCACCAGGGCCGAGCAAAGTACTGCTGCTTTCATCATCTTCATGATTGCATCCTCGATTAGGCGGATGCCGGCTCTGCGTGCGCGGAAGCCGGCGTCCATGAGAACCGTCTTCAGATGTCGCTCGGCGGCAAATCTTCTACGCCGCGGGTCGATGACCAGTACGGCTCGCGGTTGTAATACTGATGAACCGTGGTGCCCCAAGCGGTATCCGCCATTGACGGCCAGTGGTCCTTGTCAAAGCCCGGGTCGTCCTTGATGCGCTGAGCATCAATGCTGACTCGGAAACACTTCGCGTCGGTGTCCAGCGTGAGCGCGTTCCACGGTATTGCATGCAGGTTCGTGCCCATGCCGAGGAAGCCGCCTTCCGACAGTACTGCGTATGCAATCCTGCCGCTGCGTACGTCAAGCATGATGTCGGAAATCTTGCCGACGTCCTCGCCGTCCGACGAAATCACCTGCGTATCGTCAAGCGTCGCGGCGGCCATCACCTCCGGCCCCGGACCCTCTCCGGTGCCACTGCCTACGATATCCGCGCCGCTGGTCCCTGAGGTGGTGCCTTGCGGGTTCAGTGTGCCCATGATGTCCTCCATGTGTAATCGTGCGGAGATTTATGCGCAACGCATATGCCCGCAGCGCGTGACATGGCGCCCGCCATTGGGTCGGTATGCTGTAAGACGAATCAGCCCGCACCGTGCGGCCAGCGTCTTTGACGCGCCAGCACCTTGGGACCGGCTGAACAGCGAGCGAGTCGCGACTGCGCATAGGTACGTGGCTTGCGAAATATGGGTACTGCTTTTTCGACCATTTCGCATGACGTCCGATGTTCTGCTCGTCGACGATGACTTTCAGAACCGATGCCGCGCTATCCGCTCGCGTCGTCCGCTAATGCAATCGCAGAGCTACCAGGGGTATATGTGGGGACACTCAATCGTTGAGCTCAAGGGCCAGTTGCAGAGAGAACGTTATGCGGCGAGCGGAACCATCACCCTTCGCGGCAAGTTCGTCCATGCTTCGGGTGTCCTTGGCCATTTTGAAAGTGAGGACGATGCTGAACTCGCGGGATTGGATTGGGCTCGCGCGTGGGTCGATGCGCATGGCACGTCTGTCTTTGCGGGCGGATTGTTATATGCCCTGCTGGTCGCGCCGGGAAATCGTTTAGCGAAAACCTCCCACGAGTGGTTCGTTGCCGCTGTGTATTGCTCTGCGCAGCCTTCCGGGCATCCGCGTCTGGCTCTGAAGCGAATCCGGGGATTAGAAGTCAGGTACCGAAGGAACCACCAGGCCCCGGTTCGGGTCCACGAACACGGTCGGATTGCTGCCGCTACCACTGAAGTCGAAGAGGCCCAGGATGCTACCGGCTGTTGCATCAAAGGAGCCACCGCCAAGGCGTTGGCTGCCGAGCCAGTTGTCTTCGATGAAGCGAACCACCGATGCCTGCGTAATCGGCGTGTGGTCAACGTAGTTGACCTTGGCCCAAGGCGAAATCACGATGAATGGGACACGGGTACCGGGGCCGCATCGGCCGTTAACCGGAGCACCGTTCAGGCCGAGCGGAGCCGGGCCCGTACCGCATTTTCCGGGGCCATTCAGTTGGTCCGCCTGCGCGTCGAACGACGAACTCGTCGGAGTTGTATAAGCATGGTCGTACCAGCCGTCCGAATCGTCCCACGTGACGATGACTGCCGTGCTTTTCCAGTCTGGCTGCTGCTGCAGGAAGTTGACCACCTTGGCCGTAAAGGCCTGTTCGTCTAGCGGGTCCGAATAACCAGCGTGGCCGTCTTGGAACGCTGGTGCCTTGATGAAGCTCACCGATGGATAGTTCCCCGCCTTCACAGCGGCGAAGAAATCGTCGGAATCATACTGGTGATTTGCCGGGTCAACCGTCTTGCCGTCGGACTGCAGCGTGTAGCCGATGGCTGTCGTGGCGCCCGGACGCAAATGCTTCGGATTCGACGTCGATGCGTAATACTGGAACCAGTTGTGGTGGGGGATGTAATCGGCTGTTATGCGTCCGACCGCTGGTGTCACCGTGCTGCGTTTGCACCCGGTTGTACCGTTGCCGTTAGTCGTCGTCAGATTGAAACCGCCCGTGAAACCACCCCACGTTATGTTCCTAGTGTTGAGCAGGTCGCCAATGTTCTTGCCTGACATCAGAATCTGGTCCGTCGTGCTGGAGCACAGGTCGTTTGCTGGGTCCACGTCATTGATGAGGGTAACGCCCCCCTGACTATCGTTGACATAATACGAATTTGAAGCCGTCGCCAGATTGAATGGCTGCTGACTGGTCTTGACCAGCTGAACGCCGTTAGTCTGGCCGGAGATAACCTCCAAGGCACCCGGCGTCGACGGACCGAACGTATCCGAATACGCGTTATCGCTCATCGCAAAGTGTTGAGCATAGTTCCACAAGGCGGTAACAGTATTGCCGTCGTAGTAGCCCATCACCTGGCCGGTCGTGCCAAAGGCGCCGGCGCCTCTGCGCGACCCTTTACCAGCGTACAACGGGAACAGGTCGGCGGCGCCATTGTTATAGGCCTGCTGCTCCGCGGTATAGGCGTGGTCCTGGTCGGCCGTCGCAGCCTGTGTGCGGTCGAGCCGGAATGGATTCACTGCACCCGCACCGTTTCGCTTATTGAGGAGGTTTGGGTTGTTATTCAGCAGTGTGCCGCTCAGACCGTTGACCGTCGGAGTGCGGGGTGCAGCCGTGAAGATGGGTTCGCCCGCCGGATTGGTCGCATTGGGGTAAGTCTGTTGATAGGCATGCAAAACTGACCCACCTACGCTAGAAATTTGCATCGAAAATTGACCCACATGTTCAATACCTGCTTGGACGCCAAGCAGGAGAACCGGAGTGATTACGGTGAGCATGTTGGCCAAGATTCGGCGGATGCATTTCCGCGACGGCGTCCCGCTGAGGGACATATCACGGCGCACTGGGCTGTCCCGAAACACTATCCGTCGATGGTTGCGGGAGCCTTCGACGGACGAGCCCAAGTACAGCAAGCGCATCAATACCAGTGTGGTGGACCCCTGGTCTGAGGTAAGCGCCCGGCAAAGGCATCCCTGGGCGTAAATTGCCGTCAATCAAGTCGCGGCAGGTGCCCAGCGATGCGGTAG
>NZ_JAWRXV010000448.1:0-321 GCF_046534875.1 Paraburkholderia sp. SIMBA_054
CGCTGACCAGTCGCAAAATCCAAGGCATACGTCCGGGAAGGCTTTCGCAAAGAAGGTCGACATTGACCATATCGCCACTACGCAGCGCGAGGCCCGCGCCGAGCGCACCAATATAGAGCAGGCAGAATCTGGTCAGTTCCTCGGTCCAGACCGGGGCGCTGCTCAAAAACGTGCGCGCATAGACCTGCAACAGCACCGCCCCCATCAATAAGAGAAATGCTGCCAGTATCAGAAGGCGACATATGCCTTCCAATCCTTTGAATAGTTTTGTCATGGTATCCTCGACGTGGCAGCTGCCGGATTGGATCCGGCAGCCCCATT
>NZ_JAWRXV010000449.1:0-321 GCF_046534875.1 Paraburkholderia sp. SIMBA_054
GTTCCGCCGTGATCGTCAATGAATTCGGCGAGATCGGCATCGACAACGACCTGATCGTCGAGTCGGACGAAGAAATCTATGAAATGAACAATGGCTGCATCTGTTGCACCGTGCGTGGCGACCTGATCCGCGTGGTGGAAGGACTGATGCGCCGTCCGGGTCGTTTCGACGCCATCGTTGTGGAAACGACCGGCCTTGCCGATCCGGTTCCGGTGGCGCAGACCTTCTTCATGGATGATGACGTACGCGCCAAGACCGGCCTTGATGCCGTTGTCGCCCTTGTCGATGCCAAGCACCTGCCGCTGCGCCTGAAGGACAGCC
>NZ_JAWRXV010000450.1:0-320 GCF_046534875.1 Paraburkholderia sp. SIMBA_054
CCACATCATCGAAATAACAGGTGTCATAGGTAAAATCCCGCTTGCCATCTATTTCCAGAATATCGAACTGCTGAACCAGTTCGCCGATCGCCCGGTGGAGCATATTCGCACGCACCACATACTTGTTGTCACGCCGGTCCAGCATGTTGGCCTTTGCGTCGAGATGCTTGAGGCTGATCGGCTGAAACGGTTCGATCAGCCAGCGAGGAACCGTGCTGCGAGGCGCGTGGAAGCTCAACCAGGGTCCCTTTTTCGACAGTACGGTCGCGGTTTTGACCGCCGTCGCAGCCTGGCCGCCTGCAGCCTCCGTCTGTGGTATG
>NZ_JAWRXV010000451.1:0-320 GCF_046534875.1 Paraburkholderia sp. SIMBA_054
AGGTCGGCGACCGCATCGTCGTACCGTTCACGATCATTTGCGGCGAATGCGATCAGTGCCGGCGCGGCAACTTCTCGGTGTGCGAGCGCACGAACCGCAACAAGGACATCGCCGACAAGATGTTCGGCCACACCACAGCGGGTCTCTTCGGCTACACGCATCTGACGGGCGGCTATCCCGGCGGCCAGGCGGAGTTCGTGCGCGTGCCCTTCGCGGACAAAACGCACGTCAAGATTCCGGACGGCCTCACCGACGAGCAGGTGCTTTTTCTCGGCGACATCTTTCCGACCGGCTGGCAAGCGGCAGTGCAATGCGATATT
>NZ_JAWRXV010000452.1:0-320 GCF_046534875.1 Paraburkholderia sp. SIMBA_054
GGTGTGGCCTGCGTTGGCCGCGATCTCTTCGCTGTCACGAGGTTCTACACCCGGGTCAGAAACCAGTGCGAAAGTCGTTGACGTTCGGATGAGCGCGAAATCCGCCTCTTTCAAACGAAGCGGTGGCATTCCTGGCCGTAGAAGCAGGCACTCTCCGCGCTGTACCCAACAGAACAGGACGTCGTCTCTTTGACGAAACGAAACGCCCCAGCGTCCTGATGCGTCGATGCGGGCCCAAAGAGTCGCCTGCGGCCGAAGCAACCGAATCAGGCCAAGAAAAGGATCCACGCAATTTGGACAGATGGTAAAGAAGTTTGGTC
>NZ_JAWRXV010000453.1:0-320 GCF_046534875.1 Paraburkholderia sp. SIMBA_054
CGTCTCGCCGCTCATCCGGTACACCTCCACCACTTCGGGAATGTCCTGCACCGCCTGCGTGAAAGTCTGCGCCCACGCCTGCGTGTGCTGATTCGTGCGAACCGCCACGAACACGGTCGTGCCGACGCCCAGCTTGCGCGCATCGCACAGCGCCACTTGCCCGCGGATCACACCGGTCTCCTTCAGACGCTGCAGCCGCTTCCAGCACGGCGTTTGCGACAGATTCACGCGCTGCGCCAGTTCGGCAATCGGCATTGTCGCGTCTTCCTGCAGCAACTCGAGCAGCTTCCTGTCGATGATGTCCATTCCCATCGTCTCAC
>NZ_JAWRXV010000065.1:0-56871 GCF_046534875.1 Paraburkholderia sp. SIMBA_054
ACACCATCGAAGTCAAGAGAAACGACTGCTCTATACGCCAGACGCATAGGCCCCTCTACATTGTTCCTCAAACCCGTCGCAGCGGGTTCCCGTTCGCGTGCGGACTCGCCCTGTGTTCCTGAAATAGCTCACCGTTCACCCGTGCCGGATCCACGGCAGGATGCGACGAATGCCATATTCAACGTGCGATTGCTAATGACGCGGTTGCGTCCGTCCATTGGCAGCGAACTCCAGAATGCATGTCCCTTCCTATCACCATCCGGAGTCTGGCGATGTATTGAATTCCGCATCCGCTACCTCCAGGATCCTCAGCGGATCCAGGGCGAACATCTCCGACGGTGTGCTTCCGTCGAGCAACGCGTGCGGTGAATACAGCCAGAATGCCCGCCTCCATCCTGAATCGTCGTCCTCGGCGGGCAGTATCCGCAAAAGCATGGAGATTTCAGGAATGAGACGTCCGTCGTTGTCGAACTGGAAGTCGGGGTAGATAAAGCACTCACGCGGGGCCGACCACACACCCAGCAGCATGCCACCGAGTCGCATCCCGGTGAGCGCATGTCTCGCGTCGATTCGAAGCTGTGCGTCCATCCGTTCTGCCACCGTGGTGTCATCGGGCCAGTTATTCGCAAGCAGCCGGTCGCGAAACTCGACCGCTGCGTCATGCGAGCGACGCTCATTGCCGAGTGCGGACCACTTCTGGGCGGCTCTCGCCGTCCGACCGCGCTCATTGGGGACCGCGGTCATGACGCCGCCTGTGAGCATTTCAGGTCCTTGAGAGCGAGACCGTCGATCGACGGTGCATATCGAGGCGGACCGACGCTGCGGGCCAGATACACGTTCTGTCCGTGGCCCTGTCTACGATTCCATCGGCTCATATCGTGACTCCTTCTACGCGACAAGCTTCAGTCCTCGCCGCGGCGAGTCCGCAACTAGAGAAGCGATCGGGCGCCCATCGAGCGTGCCTTTCCCGCAACCCGCTTCGCCCTGCAGGCTCAGGTGTGGATCAATACCAAATCGGGCCAGTGTTGCGCGTCGCCGCGATTCACTCAGCGATCGAGGGTCGACTGGCTTGAGTGTGAATCGCGCGGAATCGAGCGGCCCATCCAGCTTCTTCCCGGCGGAAGGCGCGCTCGTCAGTACGCCAATGCCAGCGGGCAATCCTGTTTTCGAAGCCTCTCGTCCACACGTGCACTCCAGAAATCCGTGCGGAAGATTCTCGCCAGCCGGTGGCGTATCGTCGATCACACGGCCCGCGTGCAGAAACGACTTCTTTCGCTCCTCAGCTTTGCTTGTCATTGACGCCTCCGAACTCTTCGCAATGGCGCAGCCAGCACCGTCACATCTTCAGGATCGCTGGCCGCAACCTGCCGCACGGCCTGCTCCCGTGTGAGCTCGGCGAACGCGCGCAGCCTTGCCCGCAGGTCTTCCGTCGTTTTGACGGGTGGGTCACTAGCAGCGCGCGCCCTTTTCCGCTTCGCCTTGTTCATACCCTCTCCGTTCAGTCCTCCCCCGTATACGTCAGCAAAGATCTTGCTGCACCAGCACACTCACGTCCGGCGGCGCGATAACGTTCTAGCCTCGAAGGCTCTGGTCAGGACATCCAGATGCAGGTTCGAGGCAATCTGGACGCGCATACCGTCAGGTCGAACCTGCGACGTTGCCGGTCGTGAGCGGATGGGCAGTTTTCGCGGACCGCACGGATTTGGTTCCGTAAATGAGCTTGCCGCGAGAATGCTTCTCGGCGATACCGATGGGCATCGAAAACTCCCGGCCCTCGATCGTTGTGTAGTGCACGAATGAGACCAGCGGATGCTTGTCATCGAAGGCGCGCGTCGCCCCCAGATGGATCTCGCTGAGCGGCTCCAGACTCCACTGCGCGGACTCATGCTGCGGCTTGGCGCTCAGCACGGCCGCGCCACGCACCACGTGACCGTCCGACGCAAGCTTTTCAAGCGTCGCAGCGCCCGAGGACAACTCCACCATGGCGACCCGTGTCATTGCCCGCTTCGTGGCCGCAAATTGCAGGATGAGGACATCCGCACCGCTCCACATCTCGACGATCGCCCACATCGCTGCGCCGGGCCCGACCAGCGAGGATCCCACGGGCAGTCGGTTCTGGTCAGAAGTCAAAAACATACTCTCACTCCCAAAAACAACGGACCTACCAGGACATCAGGGTGCGGCGTGTGTGGCAGACGCTATATGGCATTGCGACCGGCGCATGGCGGGTTGTTACCCATCAGACATGGCGCAACGATCGATCTTTACTCAATGAGAAGCGGCCAGATTCACGCCAGTCAACATATTGTGTTGACACTCAACATATCATGTTGTTACGCAAACCGCCAGGTCGGGCGAGCATTCGTGTTGACCAACCACACGTCATGTTGACCCGGCCGCCTTGTCCGCAGAACAGAACTTCGCCGAACAGCTCGGCAAAACGCTCGCCCGCGCCCGCATAGCGGCCGGCTACGCCCAGGAACTGGTCGCCGAACAGGTCGGCGTCAATGCGGAAACGATTAGCCGCTTCGAGCGCGGCACGGTCCTTCCCACGCTGCCCAGACTCATCGAACTGGCGGAAATCTATGGCGTCCCCGCCAGTACCCTGCTGCGTCGGGGTTCTTCACGCCCAAGCGATCTTGCAGAAGAACTGGCCGAAACGCTCAGTCACCTGAACGCCACGGACCGCGTCTGGGTGAGCCAGTGGCTGACCGAACTGTGTGAGCGTCTTCGCCACGCCCCCGCCGGGGGGCGTGCCAGCCGGAAGCAGCATCGCTAGGGCAACCAGATATTCCATACGCAGGTGTCAGCCGGCCGCAGTTCTTCAGCGTCCCCTCGCAGAACTGGCGCGTAAAGCCTTGCAGGCAAGCCAAAGCGCAAGTCTGTTTTCCGGCGATGAACCGCTTATCACCGCAACCGCTTCCGTTTCCCCGCGAAAAACGGTTGTCTAACGCTCGGGCAGTGGAAACTCGTCGATTAGGATGTCCATTTCACCCGATAGCAAGATGGACACCCTCAAAAAACCATGAATCGTTTAAAATCAATAGCTTACATGATGTCCATCTTACGAAACTTATCCGTAAGGGCTACGCGGCTGGCGATTACAACTGCCTGCATCAGGACCTGTATGGCGAGCACGTTTTTCCTTTGCAGCTCGCGATCCTGCTGTCCGAACCAGGCAAGGATTTCACGGGCGGTGAGTTCGTACTGACGGAGCAGCGTCCACGCATGCAGTCGCGCGCGGAAGTCGTGCCGCTGCGTAAGGGCGATGCGGTGATCTTTGCGGTGCATCACCGGCCCGTGCACGGCGCGCGCGGCGCGTATCGCGTGAACATGCGGCATGGCGTGAGCCGGTTGCGCTCGGGGCATCGTCATACGCTTGGGGTGATTTTTCACGACGCAAAATAGGTCTTACGACTCCGCGACACGCATCGAACACACTGCGAACCGCCCCGACGCGTGGCCAGCAAGCGGGCCACGCCCGGCATCATCCGTCACAACGTGCTATGTTGTTTGACAGGCTTCCGGTTGCAAATCGGCACCCGAAACCGCATACCTCAACCATCCGTTCGCGGACACGCACGCACGGCACGCTCAGTCGCCGTGCTCACGCTCTCGGCACCATCCACACGCTCGCACAACGTTCGTCATGTCCGATCTCGCCACACCGCTTCCGCGCCGCTTCGACATCAATCCGAAGCCGCTCGCCTTCTCGCTCCTTCTGATCGCGCTCGGCGCGGTCTATCTCGCGCAAACCGTCAGCGGCCGGCAGGCGGCGCTCTACGTGGTCGGCGCGCTGCTCGGCATGTCGCTGTATCACGCGGCGTTCGGCTTCACGTCCGCGTGGCGCGTGTTCATCGCCGATGGCCGCGGCGCCGGCCTGCGCGCGCAAATGCTAATGCTCGGCATCGGCGTGTTGCTGTTCTTCCCGGCGCTGTCAGCAGGCTCGCTGTTCGGCCATCCCGTCGCCGGACTGGTGTCGCCCGCGGGCACGTCGGTGATCGTCGGCGCGTTCATGTTCGGGATTGGCATGCAGCTCGGCGGCGGCTGCGCGTCGGGCACGCTGTACACGGTCGGCGGCGGCAGCACGCGGATGCTGGTGACGCTCGCGGCGTTTATCGTGGGTTCGGTGATCGCCACCGCGCACATGCCGTTCTGGACCGCGCTGCCATCGCTCAAACCGGTTTCGCTTGTTACAACTCTGGGCGCCGGCTGGGCGATCGCGGTCAATCTTGCCGTGTTCGCGGCGATTGCCACGCTGACGGTCGTGATCGAAAAGCGCCGGCACGGGCGCCTCGTCGACGACGCGCCGCGCGCCGCTAACGCGTCGCCGTGGCTGCACGGACCGTGGCCGCTGTTCGCCGGCGCAGTCGCGCTCGCGCTGCTCAACTTCGCGACGCTCGCACTGTCGGGCCGTCCGTGGGGCGTAACTTCGGCCTTTGCGCTGTGGGGGGCGAAACTCTCCTCGCTGGCGGGCATCGACGTCGCCAGTTGGCCTTACTGGAGTTCTCACACGAATGCCACCGCCCTGACATCGTCCGTTACACGCGATGTCACCAGCGTAATGGATGCGGGCATCGTGCTCGGCGCGATGGCTGCGGCCGCTTTAGCGGGCCGCTACGCGCCTTTATGGCGCGTGCCCATGCGATCCCTCGTCGCGGCTGTCGTGGGCGGCCTGATGCTCGGCTACGGCGCCCGGCTGGCCTATGGTTGTAACATCGGCGCGTATTTCAGCGGCATCGTGTCAGGCAGCCTGCATGGCTGGCTGTGGCTCGTCGCAGCGTTCGCCGGCAACGTCATCGGCACGCGGCTGCGACCCCTTTTCGGACTGGAAGTCGAACGTATCCGCCAAACCGGCTGCTGACCCGTTACAAACTCCGGCTGAGTCTGTAACAACTGCGGCCGCACTCGTTACACTTTCTTCCCTGTTTGTAACTCCTTTTCGTTACATCTCGGGTTATCCCTCATCCGCTAACCGGCAGCGTATTTTTTACCTGCCGGTTTTTTGTTTTCTTTCTCCCAGCTTTCTGAACTCATATGATTTTCGCATAAGCAAAGTTACGTGCGTAAATCGGAAACTCTTGCATGAAGCCTTATCTGCTAAGGGTTTAGCCGGAGCCCGTTGCAAACGTTTTCCGCCTGCCTGGCGATTATGACGTCGCCATGAAAGAGTTACCGAAACGACTGTTGTTTTGTCGTATCTTTTTTTTGAGAAAGGTATTGATTTCTGGAAATCCTGTTCATACAATTCCGCCCAAGCTGTTACGAAATGTAACGGGTTGTATCAAAGGTTGGCTGGTTGTATCTGTGCACCAACTTGACGCCGGAAATCTTCAGTGTCCGGCGGGGCATAAGACCATAACGGCAGAAAATGCCGATATAAGTAATTCGGGGCTTCGGAAAAGAGAAAATGGACCGTAGCAGCGAGACGCTGGATTCAATCCGCGAAATCAATTTGTCTTACATCATGCTCGCACAACGCATGTTGCGCGAGGACAAGGCAGTCGGCATGTTCCGCCTGGGCTTGTCATCGGAGCTGGCTGATATTCTTGCCGGGCTATCGCTCGCGCAGATCGTCAAGCTGGCCAGCTCCGATCAGCTTTTATGCTTCTTCCGCTTCAACGACCACACGATGCTGTCGGCGTTGACGCACACGTCCCGTCACGCGGAGGTGGCATCGACGCATGCCGCGATCCTGCTGGCAGGACAGCCCGCAGAGCAGTTCGCTTAAGACCGGAGAGGACTGCCATGCTGAAAAAGAGCCTTACCGAAGACGCGCAGGAAGTGTTCCGCGCGATCGCGCTGATTGAACTGGGCGCGCGCATGCAGGTGCTCGAAAGCGAGCTGACGCTGTCGCGCGACCGGATGATCCGCCTGTACCGCGAGGTCAAGGGCGTATCGCCGCCGAAGGGCATGCTGCCGTTCTCGGCGGACTGGTACATGACGTGGCTCGCGAACATTCACGCATCGCTGTTCTACAACACGTACCTGTTCCTGAAGAACGAAGCGCGCTGCTCGCACCTGGACGCGCTGACCAAGGGTTATCGTCTGTATCTGGAGCATTGCCGTCATAGCGAGACCGAGCCGGTGCTCGACCTGACGCGCGCATGGACGCTCGTGCGTTTCTTCGACGCCGAGATCCTGCAACTGACGCCCTGCTGCCGTTGCAGCGGCAAGTTCGTCGCCCACAAGCACGACCTGCAGCACAACGTCGTGTGCGGCGCCTGCCAGCCGCCGTCGCGCGCCGGCAAGACGAAGAAGGCCGCCGCCGCGAAGCGCGAGGCGGAGAAGGACATCGTATCCGTGCCGCAAGTCGCGGAAGAAATCGAAGTACTCGAAGAACAGATGCTCGAGGAAACTGCGTTGGCGGCCTAGCGCCGCGCATCGCTCAGTCCATCCGAAGCTACGCATTATTTTGAAGCCGGTCTCGCGAGACCGGCTTTTTTTCGTCCGCGTTTTATTCGAGCTTTGAAGTTCAGCCCGCGAACCCGAACGTCTGCACGACCAGCCAGATATTCGCCGCGCTGATCACGACGAACAGCGACCACGCGAGGATACGCGTCGGCAGCCGGTTCGCGAATTCGCCCATCAGCGCGCGGTCGTCCGTCATGCGGATCAGCGGATAGAGCGCGAACGGCAGCTGCAGGCTCAGCACCACCTGGCTCGCGACGAGCAACTGCCCGACGGCGCCATTGCCGAGCATCTGCACACCGATGAGCGCGGGAATCAACGCGAGCGCACGCGTGATGAAGCGCCGCTGGTAGCACGGAATCTTCAGCTGCAGAAAGCCTTCCATGATGACCTGCCCGGCCACCGTGCCCGTGAACGTCGAGCTTTGCCCCGACGCCAGCAGCGTGATCGCGAACAGCACGGCCGCGAAGCCCGTGCCGACGATGGGCGCGAGCAGCCGGTAGGCGTCCTCGATTTCGGTGACCTGGGTGTGCCCCGTCGAATGGAACGCGGCCGCTGCGAGAATCAGGATCGCCGCGTTGATCAGCAGCGCGAGAATGAGCGCGACGATGGTGTCGATACGCGACAGCGAGATCGCGTCGGCGATGCCCTCGCGGTCGCGCTTGATTGCGCGCGTCTGCACGATGGACGAATGCAGATACAGGTTATGTGGCATCACCGTCGCGCCGAGAATGCCGATCGCGAGATATAGCGGCTCGCGTTCGCTGATGGCTTGCCACGACGGCACGAGCCCCGCCGCGACGGACGGCCAGTGCGGATGAACCAGCGCCAGTTCGATCACGTATCCGACGCCGATGGTCGCGACCAGACCCAGCATGATCGCTTCGAGGTCGCGGAAATTTTTGCCCTTCAGGCCTAGCACGATCAGCGTGTCGAACGCGGTGAGGATCACGCCGACCGTCAGCGAGCATTTGAACAGCAGATGAAACGCGAGCGCGCCGCCCAGCACTTCGGCGAGATCGCAGGCGATGATTGACAGTTCGGCGAGCAGCCATTGAATCCGCGCGACGCCCGGCGAGTAACGCGTGCGCGATAGTTCCGCGAGATTGCGGCCCGTCGCGATGCCAAGGCGCATGCTGAGACACTGCAGCACCATCGCTGCGAGGCTCGACAGCACCACTACGAACAGCAGGCTATAACCGTAGCGAGAGCCGGCTTCGATGTCGGTGGCCCAGTTGCCCGGGTCCATGTAACCGATCGACACCAGCAGGCCGGGACCTGCGAACTGAAGGATTTTTTTCCAGAATGGCGCGGACTGCGTGACGGCGACGGAGCCCTGCACCTCGGATGGGCAGAACGGCGCGGTTGCTGTGGTTGGAAGTTTGAACTGCAAAGCCGGTGACCTCGAGGTGGGGGTGAAGTCGCAGTGCGATAGCTGGATCTGGATCGCTGCCGCGAAACGGCTCTAAGTGTACAAAGAAATATGGGGACGTGTCCCGGGAGGGGCGTGCAGGGGTGCACGCGCTGGTTGGTTTTTTGGTTTTGTTTTTGGTGGCATCCGCGTGGCGCCTGCGCGGCGTTAGCGGTTTGGTTGCTTTAGCCTTTGCGCTGGCATCCGCGTTGTGCCTTTCGTGCTTCAGGCGTCGCCCCTGTGCGGGGCGGCACCTACTTTTCTTTGCCGCCGCAAAGAAAAGTAGGCAAAAGAAAGCGGCTCACACCGCCAACATTTCTTCTTGCCTGAGGGCCCCCAACCGGTCCCACGCTTCACACGGCAGCGATTTTGTTCGCGTGTGTTGCCAACGCGCTGAATGAGCGCCTCACCCGCTTCAAACACCCGTACATGGGCTAAAGGCAGCGAATGGTATGTGCCGCCAAGGTGGCAAACTGTGTGTAGGTTGTCGCGGCGTATAGCTTGGCGCTCTTACAGGGTGGAGCGTGCGCTATCGGTCCGAAGTGAAGTGTGTGTAGCACTACGGCCTACACACAGTTTGCCACCTGGGCGGCCGTGGAATGTCTGGCACGGCATGATGCTGCGCGGGTGCGTGAAGCGGGTGAGGCGCACCGCAAGAGCGTTGGCAACGAACATGGGTCACGTGATTGCCCTGTGAAGCGTGGGACCGGTTGGGGGCCCTCAGGCAGGAAGAAATGTTGGCGGTGTTAGCCGCTTTCTTTTGCCTACTTTTCTTTGCGGCGGCAAAGAAAAGTAGGTGCCGCCCCGCACAGGGGCGACGCGTGAAGCGCGAAGGCAAATCGCGGATGCCGGCGAAAAGGCAAACACCGTAACGCGGATGCCAGCGAAAGAGCAAACCGCGCCTGCCCGCGCAGCAAAAACCCTACTGCTTCGCCACCTGCTGCGATTGCGCGCCGTCGGCGCTGCTGACATCCGCCTTCACATCACCCCACCCCCCGCCAAGCGCGCGAATCAAGTTAACCGTCGCGACCGCCTGCGTGCCGGCAAGATGGCTCAACTGCAACTGCGACTGCAGCGTCTGCCGTTCCGCATCGATCACATCCAGATAGGCGACCTGCCCTTCCTGATACTGCGTCTGCGACAGATGCTCCGCCCGCTTCGACGCGTTGACAGCATCGTTCTGCTCGCGCGTCTGATCGCCAAGCAAACGCAGATCGGACAAGTTGTCCTCAACTTCACGAAACGCCACGAGCACCTGCTGACGATACTGCGCCACATCCTCGTCATACTTCGCGCGCGCATTCGCGAGATTCGCCTTGCGACGTCCGCCATCGAAGAGCGGCACCGTGAGCGCCGTGCCCGCAAACGGACCAAGCAGGAACGCGCGACTCGACCACTGGAACAAATCGCCGAGCGTCGTCGACTCGTAGCCAAACGCACCCGTGATATCGAGCTTCGGGAAGAACGCCGATTTGGCTAGGCCGATCCGCGCATTCGCGCCCGCCATCGCGCGCTCCGCCGCTGCGATATCCGGCCGACGCTCAAGCAGCGCAGACGGCAATCCAGCAGGCACGCGCGCCGTCACAGGCGCAAGCGGCGTCTCGGGAAACGAGAAGTCCGCAGGCGCCTTGCCGAGCAAAATCGCGAGGCCGTGCTCGGAGGCCGCGCGCTGACGCGCCACGCCGACGGCATCGGCGCGCGCCGTCGCCAGTTCATTGCGGGCGCGCGACACATCGAGCTCGTTGATGTCGCCTTCGTTGAAGCGGCGCTCGACAAGCTTCAATGCGTTCTCGCGCAACGTCACCGTCTGACGATACAAGCTCAACTGCGTGTCGAACTCACGCAACTGGAAGTAGTTCTGCGCGACGTCCGCCTGCAACGCGAGCTGCACCGAGCGGAACAACGCTTCGCTCTGCGCCTGGTCGGCACGTGCGGCGTTCACGTTCGAACTGACGCGGCCAAACAGATCGACTTCATACGCAGCCGTCACCTGTGCGCGCCACAGCGTTTGCGTCGGCACATGCGTGTCGTTCGGCAGGAACTGCGAAGCGGGCGACAGACGCTCGCGCGTCGGCCCGAAGCCCGCATCGAACGACGGGAACCAGTCGGCGCGCGCCTGCTGCGTCAGCGCACGCGATTCCTGCACGCGCGCCGCGGCTGCTTTCAGGTTCTGGTTCGCATCGCCGGCCTGCTTTTCCAGATCGTTGAGCGTCGAATCGCCGAAAATCGTCCACCATTCGCCGCGATGCGCGTCTTCTGCGGGCTCAGCCGTCTTCCACGTGCCCGCTTCGCTCGCCGGCAGCGGCGTGGCCGCTGCATCCGCCGTCGTTGCCGACACGGGCGCTTCCTTGAAGGCCGCGGGCGTCGCCGAATCGGGACGCTTGTACGTCGGCTCGAGCGAGCACGCCGCGAGCAGCAACATCAGCAGCGTGCTTGCCGCCGCGCGACCCAGGCCGCTCATCTGTTCAAAGCTTTTCATTGTCATTTTCTCCATCAGGCGTCCGTCGTATGCGCGACGAGATGCGGCGAGTCCTTTTGCGCGACGTGAATCTTGCCGCCCGCCAACGTACGCAGCACCACGTAGAACACCGGCGTCAGCATCAGGCCGAACAGCGTCACACCCAGCATCCCGAAGAACACGGCCACACCCATCGCGTGACGCATTTCGGAACCCGCGCCGCTCGACACCACCAGCGGCACCACGCCCATGATGAACGCGATCGACGTCATCAAAATTGGCCGCAAACGCATGCGGCTGGCTTCGATGGCGGCCTGCAGCGGCGTGCGTCCGTCGTGCTCCAGTTCACGCGCAAACTCGACGATCAGAATCGCGTTCTTCGACGCGAGCCCCACCAGCACCATCAAACCGATCTGCGTGAAGATGTTGTTGTCGCCCTGCGTCAGCCATACACCCGCCAGCGCGGACAGCACGCTCATCGGCACGATCAGGATCACCGCGAGCGGCAGCGTCAGGCTCTCGTACAGCGCAGCGAGCACGAGGAACACGAGCAGCACGCTGATCGGGAACACCCACATGCCCGCGTTGCCCGCGATGATCTGCTGATACGTCAGATCGGTCCATTCGAGCTTCACACCCTTCGGCAACACTTGCGCCGCGATGCGCTCGGCCGCTGCCTGCGCTTCACCCGACGAGAAGCCGGGCGCCGGGCCGCCGTTGATATCGGCCGCCGTGTAGCCGTTGTAGCGCACGACCATTTCCGGACCATACGTCGGCGTCACCGTCACCAGCGACGACAACGGCACCATGTCGCCATTCGCGTTGCGCGTCTTCAGTTGCAGGATGTCGTCGGCCTGCTGGCGGTAGGGCGCGTCCGCCTGCACACGCACCTGGTACACACGGCCGAAACGGTTGAAGTCGTTCACGTACAGCGAGCCGAGATACACCTGCATCGTGCTGAACACGTCCGTCACGGGCACGCCCAGCTGCTTCGCCTTTACACGGTCGAGATCGACGTTCACTTGCGGCACGTTGATCTGATAGCTGGAGAACGTCGGGCCGAGTTCGGGCGTCGTTGCAGCCTTCTTGACGAACGCTTCCGTCGCTTTGTTCAGCTCTGTGTATCCGACTGCACCGTGGTCCTCCAGCTGCATCTTGAAGCCGCCGAGCGTACCGAGACCGAGCACGGGTGGCGGCGGAAAGACGGCAACGAACGAATCCTTGATCGCGCCGTATTGCTGGTTCAGCGCGCCCGCAATCGCACCCGCCGACAGCGCCTTGCCCTTGCGTTCATGGAACGGCTTGAGCGTGACGAACACGATGCCCGCGCTCGAACTGTTCGTGAAGCCGTTCACCGACAGACCCGGGAACGCCACCGCGCTTTCCACGCCAGGCTGCTTCAGCGCGATCGTGCCCATGTCGCGGATCACCTTCTCGGTGCGATCGAGCGATGCGCCGTTAGGCAACTGCGCAAACGCGATCAGATACTCCTTGTCCTGCGCCGGCACGAAACCGCCCGGCACTGCACGCGACACGAGCACCGTCAGGCCCAGCAGCACCGCGTACACGACGAGCATCGCGCCCTTACGCTTGAGCACGCCGTTCACGCCACGCCCATAGCTTTCCGAGCCGCGATGGAACACCTTGTTGAAGCCCCTGAAAAACGGGCCCAACACGCGGTTCATGCCGCGCGTCAGCCAGTCTTCCTTCGCGCCATGACCACGCAGCAAAAGCGCAGACAATGCGGGTGACAGCGTCAGCGAGTTGAATGCCGAGATCACCGTCGAGATCGCGATGGTCATCGCGAACTGCTTGTAGAACTGGCCCGTCAGACCCGTCATGAACGCGAGCGGCACGAACACGGCGACCAGCGTCAGCGCGATGGCGATAATTGGCCCGCTCACTTCCTGCATGGCCTTGTAGGTCGCATCTCTCGCGCTCAATCCGCTTTCGATGTTCCGCTCGACGTTTTCCACCACCACGATCGCATCGTCGACCACAATACCAATGGCCAGCACCATCCCGAACAACGACAGCGCGTTGATCGAGAAACCGAATGCGAGCAGCAGCGAGAACGTACCGACAATCGACACAGGCACCGCAATCAACGGAATGATCGACGCGCGCCACGTTTGCAGGAACACGATCACCACGATCACGACCAGCGCAATCGCTTCGAGCAGCGTGTGCACGACGGCTTCGATACTCGAACGCACGAACTGCGTCGGGTCATAGACGATCTTGTACTCGACGCCAGCCGGGAAGTCCGCGGCGAGTTCCTTCATCGTCGCGCGCACTTCGTCGGAAATCTGCAGCGAGTTCGCGCCTGGCGACTGGTTGATCGCCATTGCAACGGCCGGCTTGTTGTCGAGCAGCGAACGCAAGCCGTATTCCGAAGCCGCGAGTTCGACACGCGCGATATCCTTCAGGTACGTGACGGCCCCATCGGGCGCCGTCTTCACGACGATGTCGCCGAACTCCGCTTCTGTTTTCAGACGGCCGCGCGCATTCACCGACAATTGCAGCGGCGTGCCCGGCACGGAAGGCGATGCACCGATCACGCCCGCCGCCACCTGAATGTTCTGCTCGCGAATCGCGTTGACGACTTCCATCGCCGTCAGATTGCGTTGCGCGACCTTCGCCGGATCGAGCCACACGCGCATTGCGTAGTCGCCCGCGCCCCACAGCTGTACCTGCCCGACGCCCTTGATCCGCTCCAGGCGGTCTTTCACGTTGAGCAGCGCGTAGTTGCGCAGATACGTCATGTCGTAACGGTCGTTCGGCGAGATCAAATGCACGACCATCGTCAGCGTCGGCGAGCTCTTGATCGTCGTCACGCCGAGACGCTGCACGTCTTCCGGCAGACGCGGCAGCGCCTGATTCACGCGGTTCTGCACGAGTTGCGTCGCGAGATCGGGATTCGTGCCGAGCTTGAACGTGACCGTCAACGTCAGATTGCCGTCGCTATTGGCTTGCGACTGCATGTACAGCATGTTCTCGACGCCGTTGATCTGCTCTTCGAGCGGCGACGCAACGGCCTCGGCGATCACCTTCGGGTTCGCGCCCGGATATTGCGCGTGCACCACCACGGAAGGCGGCACCACTTCGGGGTATTCGGAGATCGGCAGCTGGAACAGAGCGATCAGCCCCCCGAGCAGAATCAGGACCGATAGCACGCCAGCGAAGATCGGCCGGTCGATGAAGAATTTTGATATGTTCATGTGAAGCTCTTGATGTTGGAGCGCTTACGTCTTGTGCGCATGCATCGAAGGATGGGTGCCGGTTGGTCGACCGATCACGAATCCTTGCGCGCCTTCGTGCGCGGCTGCGCCTGTGCCTGCGTTTGCGTACCCTTCTGCGCTTGCGGTTCGGTGTGCTTCTGCTTCGCTCCGTCGAGCTGCGCCTGCTTGTCTGCCTGCGCGTCGTCCGCAACAGGCGCGCTGTTCGCATCGCCCTCGCCCATCGGTACCATGTGGGCGCGGACCTGCGCGCCCGGGCGCACGCGCTGCGTGCCGTTCACGACGATGCGGTCGCCCGCGTGCAAGCCGCTCTTCACGACGCGCAGCTTGCCTTGCAGGTCGCCAGGCTGGATCTCGCGATACGCGACGTGATCGTCCTTGTCGACCACGAACACGAACTTCTTGTCCTGGTCCGTGCCGATTGCGGCATCGTCGATCAGCAACGCGCCATGCGGCTCGCTGCCGCCCACTTTCACGCGTGCAAAGAGACCCGGCACCAGCGAGCCGTCGCTGTTGTCGAAACGCGCGCGCACGCGGATCGTGCCCGACGACGTATCGAGGCGGTTATCGACCGACTGAATCGTGCCCTTGCGCGAATAGCCCGTCTCATTGGCGAGGCCGAGTTCGACGGGCACCTTGCTGTCGCCCTTCACCTGGCTGATGTACTGCAGGTACGTCTGCTCGTCGGCGTCGAACTCCGCGTAGATCGGCGAGACGGACACGAGCGTCGTCAGCGGCGCGGCGCTTGCGCCCGCGTTCACGACGTTGCCCAGCGTGATCTCCGCGCGCGACACGCGGCCCGCCACGGGCGCGACGATCTTCGTATAGCCGAGATTGATCTGCGCGGTTTCGAGCGCGGCCTGCGCGGCCTTCACGTTCGCGCTCGCTTCGCGCGCGGCGTTCTGCTTCTCGTCGTAGTCGCGTTTTGCGATTGCGCTATCGCCGATCAACCGTTGCGCGCGCTCCCAGTCGCTTTGCGAGTAACCCGCGCGCGACTGCGCAGCCGCCAGTTGCGCGGCAGCACGATCGACTTCCGCCTGATACGGACGCGGATCGATGACGAACAGCACGTCGCCCTTCTTCACGAGCGCGCCGTCCTGGAAGTTCACGGACACGATCGTGCCCGATACGAGCGGCCGCACGTCGACCTTTTCTACAGCCTGAAGACGGCCCGAATAGGTTTGCCAGTCGGTGATGGTTTTCTGCACGACAGTGGCGACGTCGACTTCCGGCACGATGGTCGGCGCGGACTGCGCCGGCGAGCGCGCATCGACGCGAATCGCGCCGAACGTGCCGAGGCCCGCAATCACAAGCACCGCTAGCGCCGCAACCGCCAGCTTCGAACGCGAGAGAGGAAAAACAGACATGACAGACTCCGGATTTAATTTAGTTAATAGAAGTTTGTTTATCGGAGTGCGCGCTCATCGAAGCGCCACTGGAAGAATCGGACCGCCTCGAGCAGCGCCGCCGGATGCTGGGCCAGCGCCGCGTGCGATACGCTCGGGTAACGGACCACCTGCGTCTGCACGCCCGCATCGATGAGATTGCTGGCGTACTTCTCCGCTTCGACGTGCAGCACGTCGTTTTGCGCGGTGGCAATCAGCGTCGCGGGCAAGCCGGCGAGCCGCACCGATTCGAGCGGCGCCGCATACGGGTGGATGCGTTGCGCTGCCTGCGGCAGATACGCGCGATAACAGGCCGCGCATTCGCTCGCCGTGATGTCCGAGCTCAGGCGCTTCTCGTCGCCAAGACGCGTGAGGCTCGGATCGAGCATCGGTCCGAACAAAGCCTGCGCATCGATCCGCACATCCCCGCGATCGCGGCCGATGAACGCAAGGCAATTGGCGAGCGAGCCACCAGCATCGTGGCCCGCTACGCCGATTTTTTTCGTGTTGCCGCCGAACGCCCGTGCGCGTGTCTGCACCCACAGTGCTGCACGGTGCGCATCTTCAGGCGCGGCGGGAAACGGAAACTGCGGCGCGAGCGAATAACCGACGGACACGACGAGCGCCGGCGTGTGCTGCGCGAAATAGCGTGCGGCGTAGTCGGCTTCCTCGATCGAGCCGCGCACGAAACCGCCGCCGTGAAAATAGAGCAGGATCGGCAGACCGTTTTTGGCGGCGGCTCGCCGGTAAAGGCGCAGTGTGATGTCCTGTGCGTACCCTTCGATCCGCACGTCGGTGACGTCGAGTAACGCGGCGTTTTCGCCGAGGCTCGCGCCAGACGGGACAAAGGTGTGACGCGGGTTGAATGCATCCATGTCGGAACAGCGCAATGCGCGAAGCTATCGAATGGTGCGAATTGTGGGACCAGCAGACTTCCAAATAAATGCCTATAATCCGGCAACACAATTCGGTGCACCTGAACAATCGAATGACTTTATTCGGCGCCTTAGCCAATCGTTAAATGGCTGATGCGGCTGCTTCACCAGTGCTCCGGCTCTTTCGGAGGTTTGCAATGGACCGACTTCAGGCCATGCAAGTGTTCACCCGGGTCGTCGATACGAACAGCTTCACCCGGGCTGCGGAAACGCTCGATCTACCCCGCGCTTCCGTCACGACGATCATCCAGAATCTCGAAGCGTTTCTCGGCACGCGCCTCTTGCATCGCACGACACGCCGTCTTTCGCTGACGCCGGACGGCGCTGCGTACTACGAGCGTTGCGTGCGCATTCTCGCGGACGTCGAAGAAACGGAAGCGAGTTTCCAGAGCGGCAACAAGAAGCCGAGTGGCAAGCTGCGCATCGATATGCCGGGATCGATCGGACGTCTGCTCGTGATTCCCGCGCTGTGCGAATTCCACACGAAGTACCCGGATATCGATCTGCAACTCGGCTTGTCCGACCGCCCGGTCGATCTTTTGCAGGAAGGCGTCGATTGCGTGGTGCGGGTCGGCGCGCTGCAGGATTCGTCATTGGTCGCACGCAGAATAGGGTTATTCGAAGGCGTGTCGTGCGCGGCGCCTGCGTATCTGGAACGCGCGGGCATTCCTCAGACGCTCGAAGACCTCGACCAGCACAAGGCGGTGAATTATTTTTCGAGCCGCACGGGCCGGGTTATGGACTGGTCGTTTCTCGTCGACGGCAAGGAAGTCGAGGTGAAAATGAAGAGCGTGGTGTCCGTCAACGACGCGGATGCGTACGTGACGTGCGGCCTCGAAGCCTTTGGCCTGATCCAGCCGCCGCTCTTCATGGTGCTGCCGCATCTGCGTTCGGGCCAGCTCGTCGAGGTGCTGCCCGAGATGAAACCGCTGCCGATGCCGATTTCCGCGGTGTATCCGCATAGCCGGCATCTGTCGTCGAAAGTACGCGTATTCGTCGACTGGATTGCGGAGATTTTCGATCGCTGCCCGCTGCTCAGCGGCCGCGCAAGCCTCGACAAGACCTGCACGCAACGCACGCTCGAGCAGAAAGAGACGGCGCCGGAATTCAAGACGCCTGTGATGTCGGAGTGGGTTGCATAGGCCGCCAGGCCTTTGTTTAAGGGACGATCGCGGCATCGCGCCGCGATTGTTCTGAAATTGCGACAATTCATTTCATGAAAGCCGGGTTTATCGCCCGCGCGTCAAAGCCTACATTTCACCCTGTCGCAACGCCGGACCACGACGGCGTAGCAAACGATAGGAGTGAATGAATCATGAAACGCAATCTGCTGGCAGTTCTTGCTCTCTCGCTGGTCGTCAGCGCACCGGCATTTGCCGGCGGCGGCGGTGGCATCGGACGCGCAGGATCGTATAACGATCAATGGTGGCAACACTCGGCGAATGCATCGGCACCGAAGTCTCGCGCAGAAGTGCGCGCGGAAGTGACCGACGCGTATCGCGACGGCACGCTGCCTTCGCTGAACAAGACCTCGTACCCCGAACAAGGCCTGATTGGCCGCACGCAAGCTGCGCGCCTCGAAGCGCAAAGCGATGGCACCGTGCGCGTCGCTCGCGGCCAGTAATCGTCATTCTATTTTTAGTCGCAGGAGTCGAACATGAGCCCATCGGAACTCGATGACTGGGCGGCGGACATTCCCGTCTGGACACCCTATCGCTCGCATTAAGTGCGCGTTAGAAGATAGCGAAGTGTGTGTACCGCGCTCAATCGCATGAAAGCGATTGAGCGCTTTGCGTTGGTGCCGATTTAACGTCCTGCGCTATGCGATCAGCGATGCGGCACGCCGTTGCGCCATTCGCCCCAATGCGACACGATGTCCTGAACGAGTGGATTGCCCGCGCGGTACAGGTTCTCAAGCGCGATAGTGAAGCCACCTTGCCCGGCGTAATTGAGCAGGTTGTCGGCGCTCGTCTGTCCATCATAAGGACGATCGAAATCCGAACCCGCACGCAATACCGCAACGCGATTCAAATCGACGCGATGCACGCTTGCAGCGCGCTTCAACGCTTCATAGGTCGAGTTGTCTTCCTGTTGCGTCGTGCAGTAGACGCCCTTGCCGTCCGTGAGAATCTTCGTCCAGTCGCGCGCGCGTTCGCCCAGCTTCGTACCGGACCACCACGTATCGCCTGCTAGCGTGTCGCACTGAATGACAGTAGGCGCGCGATTGGCTGGCGCATAGTTGTATTTGGCGCGCGCCGCTTGCGCCTGCGCGTTGTCAGACAGCACGACATTCTGCGACAGCGCAAAAGCCACCTGGGCGAGGCGTGGATTCAACTGGAATACTTCCGTGCGGTAGTCGAGTGGCGGCTTCTCCGAAGGGCTTTTCGTATTGATGCCGAGATAGCCGGTGTTCCAGCCCGGTGGAATTTCGCGTCCGTCGATTTCCCATTGAATGCCGAAGTCGACAAGGTATTTGGCCCACGCAGCAGAGCCGACCGTACCTTGAATCGGATCGATACCCGCAATGCCCGCCACCATGAAATATGTGTGCCGCAAATCGAAACGCGACGAGAATGCGAGCGCCATGGTCGACGCGGCGGCATTCGTGTGGCCCATGCCCGTCGTCATCACGCAGATGTCCTGTCTGTTGCAATGGATATTTGGATAATCCGGCGAGAGACCCGCGACAGGAATGTCTTGCCACGGCCCGAGTTTATCGAGCCACACCTGCCCTTCCGGTCCGAACATCGAAATGATCATCACCTTGACGGGCCGGCCGTGTGATTCGCCGTTGCCTTGCGCAAAGCTGTCGTCCTGCGCATTCGCCAATGGCGAGACTGCCGTGCATGCAGCCAGTGCCAGAGCCGTCAATGTGCCTACCGTGCGAGTTACCATGACAAGTCCTTTCTTTAAGCTTGCTAAAGGATTGGGAATGGAATGCATGCCCTCGCGTAACAGGGCGGAGCTAAGTATAGGCGGCGTCGAATTGTTTTCCATTAGCTAATTCCACTTGTCATTTCAAATAGCTGATTCGCATAAATCGAAAAAGAACTGCAATACGAAAAGTGAATCAGAAACGAAAAGACCCGCGAACGTTGCCTCGAGTGCATCATTCGCGGGCCTTTGAATAAGGTATCGGCGCTTAATCGAGCGACGCCTCGGTTCTCACTCTCGGCACATCCGGCTCGAAGAACACCCACCGCACTTGCGGAAATGTCGCCTGCAAATCGGCTTCGACGATATTGATCGCGTCGACCATTGCACGGCCACTGTCGTAGTCGATCATCTCGGCCTGCACCGCGACGACCACATGACGTCCCCACTGCAGCGTAATCAGATTGATGATGCTGCGTATCTCCTTGCGCGTGTGCAGATGCGCTTCGATTGCGCGCCGCACTTCCGGACTCGCCGATTCGCCGATAATCATCGACTTGACCTCGCGCGCCACCAGAACCGCAATCACCATCAGCAACACACCGACGCCGACGGAACCCCACGCGTCAAATACGGGATTGCCAGTGATCATCGTCATCAGCACGGCGACGAAGGCAATCGCAAGACCGAGCAGCGCGGCCACGTCTTCGCCCGTGACGACGAGCAATTCCGATTCGCGCGTTTCGCGAAACCATCGCCACATCGATTTGTCTGGATTGGTCTTGCGGATTTCCCGAACCGCGCCCATCAGCGAAAAAGTTTCGAGCACCACCGAAACACCCAGCACGCCAAGCGCGATATATGCATGCGACAACGGCTCATGCGCCATCAGACGATGCACACCCTCATAAACGGAAAACACGCCGCCGACGAAGAACAGCAGCAGCGCGACGATCAGCGAATAGAAATAGATTACGCGCCCCGCGCCGAGCGGATGCAACAGGCTTGCGGGACGGCGCGCCTGCTTGAGGCCGAACAGCAGCAATACCTGGTTGCCGCAATCGGCCGTCGAGTGAATCGCCTCGGCGAACATCGAACCGGAACCCGTGAATGCAGCAGCCGCGAACTTGCAGACCGCAATGCCGAGGTTCGCTGCCAGCGCGTAAAAAATGGCCTTCGGTGATTCTTCTTTCATAGGCTCTTCGAGTTGTCGTGATGCAATTGGAGTGAGAAAGAATTAAACGACTTCGACGCGCGGTGCGCCATCGTGCAATTCGCCGATTACCACCGCGCGATCGAAGCCGTCCGCGCGGAAGATCGCGAGCACGTCGTCGACGATATCGGGCGAACACGATACCAGCAGCCCGCCCGACGTCTGCGGATCGGTCAGCAACGCGCGTGCCGTGTCGGGCAGCGAATCCGCGAGACGCATGTCTTCGCCATACGAAGCCCAGTTGCGGCCCGACGCGCCCGTGATGACGCCCGCCGCCGCGAACGCATCGACACCCGCAATCCAGGGCAGATCCGCGTAACGCAATCGCGCGGTCAGTTGCGCGCCGCGCGCAAGTTCCAGCGTATGGCCGAGCAGGCCGAAACCCGTCACGTCCGTCATCGCATGTACGCCCTCGAGTGCGGCCAGTTCCGTGCCCGGGCGATTGAGCTTGGTGGTGGCCGCGATCATCGCGGCGTAGCCTGCCGCATCGAGCTGATTCTTCTTGAGCGCCGCCGACAGCACGCCGACGCCGAGCGGCTTGCCGAGCACGAGCACGTCGCCGGCTTGCGCGGACGCGTTGCGCTTCACGCGCTTCGGATGCACGACGCCGAGCGCGGCAAGACCGTAGATCGGCTCCACGGAGTCGATCGAATGGCCGCCCGCGACAGGAATGCCCGCCTGCGCGCACACATCCTCGCCGCCGCGCAGCACGGCTGCGATCACGTCGTGCGGCAACACGTTGATCGGCATGCCGACCAGCGCGAGCGCGAGAATCGGCTTGCCACCCATTGCATAGACATCGGAGAGCGCGTTGGTCGCAGCGATGCGGCCGAAGTCGTACGGATCGTCGACGATCGGCATGAAGAAGTCGGTCGTCGCGATGATCGCCTGCTCGTCGTTCAGGCGATACACGGCAGCGTCATCCGAGGTTTCCGTGCCGACCAGCAGGTCCGGAAACGACGGCATCGGCACGCTGCGCTTCAAAAGATCGGACAGCACGCCCGGCGCGATCTTGCAGCCGCAGCCGCCGCCATGCGAAAGGCTCGTGAGTCGTGGGACGTTGGAACTGACAGCGGATTCGCTCATGATGGTGAGATGCCGGAGGGTCGATAAGGGCTATTATCCGGCAATCCGCGAAAGCGCTGTCGAACAGGTCGCGCAAAGAGAAACGCGCCCTCGTCTGTGTGACGACAGCGCGTTCCTTTGAAGGCAACCGTGCGCGTCTAGCGGCGTTCGAGCGTCGCCATCTCCCGCACGATCACGAGCAGCATCGACAGGGTCGCGCCGCCCGCCGCGCGCAAATCCGTCAGCAGTTGCGCATAGCGCGCGAGCGCGTTCTCGCGTTTGGCGCGCCACGCGTCGACGACACCTTCCGCAGTCGTCGCCTCGGGCGCTTCCGTGAGCGCACTCGTCGTCAGCACGCGCTTGAGTCGCGCAAGCTCGGCGAGCGCGGCGGCCCGCGCCATCACGTCCCAATGCGTCGATGTCGGCAGCGCCTCGGCGCGCTCGCCGATCCAGCCGTAGATCAGTTGCGTGCCCAATGCGAAGTACACGCCCGCGACGAGTTCGAGCCCGCGATCGGTCGTCGCCGACACTTCCGCGATATCGAGCAGCGCAGCAGGTATGTCGCCGCTTGCGACGCGCACCGCCAGCTCGCTGTCGACGCCTGCATCGACGAGCACGCGCTGCCGCTCGGACAAGGCTTCGAGTTCCGCGCCGGGCAACAGCATCGGCAATTGCGGCGCGAGCCGTTGCGCCGCGTCGCGACAGCGCGCAATCAGTTCCGCCACGCCGCCGTCCTTCACTTCGCCCGACTGCAGATGCCGCAGGAACCACAGCGCGGCGCGCTCCAGCAGCTTCGTGATCTCGACGAACATGCGCGCCTGCACGTCGTCGGCGACCCGATTGTCGAGCGCGTCGATATTGCGCCACACCTCGTTGAGATCGAACACGTCACGCGCAATCATGCACGCGCGCACGATGTCGCCGGGCTTCCCGTCAGTCTCTTCCATCATCCGGTGCACGAACGCACAGCCAACACGATTCACCAGCGCATTCGTCAAATGCGTCGCCAGAATCTCGCGGCGCAGCGGATGATGATGCATCGGCTCGCTGAAGCGCTGGCGCAGCGGCTTCGGGAAGTACTCGGTCAGCATGCCCGCCACCAGCGCATCTTCCGGCACGTCGGTTTCGAGCAGCGCATCGTAGAGCCACATCTTGCTGTACGCGAGCAGCACCGCGCGTTCGGGTGAAGTCAAACCCTGCTTCGCGGCAAGACGTTCGTTGATTTCGTCTTCGGATGGGAGAAATTCGATCACGCGATTCAAACGGCCCGCGCGTTCGAGATAACGCATCATGCGCATTTCGGCGTCGAACAGTTCGGCTGCATAGCGGCCTGCAATCGACAACGCCTGGGTTTGATAGTAGTTGTCCTGCAATACGAGTAGCCCCACCTCCTCCGTCATTTCCGCGAGCAATGCATTGCGCTGCTTGTCCGTCATCTCGCCATCCGCGACGACGAGGCCGAGCAGAATCTTGATGTTCACTTCGTGGTCCGAGCAGTCGACGCCCGCGGAATTATCGATTGCATCGGTATTCATGCGGCCGCCGCGTTGCGCGAACTCGATGCGCCCGAGTTGCGTGAGGCCCAGATTGCCGCCTTCCGCGACCACCTTGCAACGCAGATCGCAGCCGTTCACACGCACCGCGTCGTTGGCCTTGTCGCCGACCTGCGCATGCGTTTCGCGGCTCGCCTTCACATAGGTGCCGATGCCGCCGTTGTACAGCAGATCGACGGGCGCCTGAAGAATCGCGCGCACCAGTTCCGAGGGCGCGAGTGCGGCGGCCGTGATGCCGAGCATCGACTGCACGGCGGGCGAAAGCGGGATCGTCTTCGCAGTGCGCGCGAACACGCCACCGCCTTGCGAGATCAGCGCAGGGTCGTAATCGGCCCAGCTCGAACGGTCCAGATTGAAGAGCCGTTGACGTTCGGCGAAGCTCGTCGCGGGATCGGGATTCGGATCGAGGAACACATGCCGGTGATCGAACGCGGCGATCAGGCGAATATGCTGCGACAGCAGCATGCCATTGCCGAACACGTCGCCCGACATGTCACCGACGCCGACCACGGAGAAGTCCATCGTTTGCGTATCGACGCTCATTTCGCGGAAGTGGCGCTTCACCGACTCCCACGCACCGCGCGCGGTGATGCCCATTTTCTTGTGGTCGTAGCCGACCGAGCCGCCCGATGCAAATGCGTCGTCGAGCCAGAAGCCGTATTCCTGCGAGATCGCGTTCGCGAAATCGGAAAACGTGGCCGTGCCCTTGTCGGCGGCGACGACGAGATACGGATCGTCGGGGTCGTGCCGCACGACGTCGGGCGGCGGCACGATCTGGTTACCCACGCGGTTATCGGTGAGGTCGAGCAGCCCGCGCAGGAACGTCTGATAGCACGCGACGCCCTCGCGCATCCATGATTCGCGATCGGTCGGTGGCGGCGGATTCTTCACGACGAAACCGCCCTTCGATCCAACCGGCACGATCACGACGTTCTTCACCATCTGCGCCTTCATCAGACCGAGCACTTCCGTGCGGAAATCCTCTCGGCGGTCGGACCAGCGCAAGCCGCCGCGCGCGACACGCCCGCCGCGCAGATGCACGCCTTCGACACGCGGCGAATACACCCAGATTTCGAACATCGGCTTCGGCTCGGGCAGGCCCGGCACTTTCGCGGGATCGAACTTGAACGACAGATAAGGTTTCGGCTTGCCGCTCTCGTCGCGCCGGTAGTAGTTCGTGCGCTGCGTCGCGTTGATCACGCCGAGGAACTGGCGCAGGATGCGGTCTTCGTCGAGGTTCGGCACTTCGTCGAGCGCGCCTTCGATCGTCTTCAGCAGCCGCTCGACGCGTGTCTCGCGCGTCGTGGCAGGGGCCGGATCGGACCGCGCAATGAACAGTTCGACCAGCATCCGCGCGATGGCGGGATTGCCCGTCAACGCACGCTCTATATACGCGTCGCTGAACGTCGAGCCCACCTGCCGCAGATACTTCGCGTAGGCCCGCAAGATGATCACTTCGCGCGCGCTCAGTTGCGCGCGCAGCACGAGGCGGTTGAAGTTGTCGTCTTCGATATCGCCTGTCCAGACCCGCTCGAATGCGTCTTCGAACAGGCCCTTCACGCGCTCGATGTCGAACTCGGTGTCGTCGGCCAGTTCGAGGCCGAAGTCGTGAATCCATGCAGGTGCGGCACCCGGTGCTTCGATCAGGTAAGGCCGCTCTTCGTCGACGCGCACGCCCAGATGTTCGAGCATCGGCAGGCTGCGCGACAGCGCGATCGGATCGCCCACGCGATACACCTTGAAACGGAACGCGCGCGGCCCCGCTTCGATGGGCCGGTACAGGTTCATCGCGATCTGCTCGGTGCCCTGCACGCGCTCGATCAGCTCGATATCGCGCACCGCCGTGCGCGCCGGATAGTCGTCGCGATAGCCGGCCGGAAACGAATCCGCATAGTGCTGCAACAGGCGGTTGCCTTGCTCTTCACCGAACGCATCGAGCAAGGCATCTGCAAGATCGTCCTGCCAGCGGCGCGACACCTGGATGAGCCGCTGTTCGAGTTCGCGCGTATCAACATCCGTCATCGCGCCCGGCTCCGCGTGCACGACGAAATGAATGCGCGCGAGCGTCGATTCGGACAGCAGCGGCGTGAACTCGACGTTCGTGCCGTTGAACGCGCTCATCAGCAGCCTGGCGATACGCCGGCGCAAGTCGGTGTTGTATTTATCGCGCGGTACGAATGTGAGGCACGACACGAAGCGGTCGAAGCGGTCGCGCCGCACGAACATCCGCGTGCGCTGATGCTCCTGCAAGCGCAGCACGCCCATCGCCGTGTCGTAGAGTTCGTTCTCGTCGGCCTGGAAGAGCTCATCGCGTGGATACGTTTCCAGCACCGTCACCAGCGATTTGCCGAGATGCCCCTTCGGCAGAAAACCCGCGCGCCGCACGATGTTCGCGCATTTACGCCGCACGATCGGAATTTCCGAAGCGGACGTTGTATAAGCCGTGGACGTATACAGCCCGATAAAGCGCCGCTCGCCGTTGATCTTGCCGTCCGGCCCGACGAGCTTCACGCCGACATAGTCGAGATAGCCGGGCCGATGCACCGTCGCGCGCGAATTGGCCTTGGTCAGAAAGATGGGCGTCGCGCCCGCGATGATATCGGCGGCGGCGGCCGGCAACGGTGTCACTTCGGACGTGCCCTGAGCCCGCAAGGATTCGCGCAAGAGGCCGAAGCCCGAGCCCGGCACACCGCGCAAGCCGTACTGGCCGTCATGCGTAACGAGTTCGTAATCGCGCTGGCCGAGAAACGTGAAGTGGTCCGCCACCATCCATTCGACGAACGCGCGCGCTTCGACGCCTTCCGGGCTCGTTTCGCGCGTGGCCATGTCGCGGATCGTCGTGCGCGCTATCTCGACGATCTTCGGCCAGTCTTCGACGGAGGCGCGCACATCGCCCAGTACCTTCGCGATCTCGTTGCGTAATGCATCGAGCTTCGCGGCATCGCCGCAGCGGTCCACTTCGAAATGAATGAACGACGCGAGTTGCGAATGGCCATCGTCGCTCGACGCGCCTCCGGGCGCAATGCGCTCGATGCCGCCGTCCTTGCCGCGCCATATGCGAAATACGGGGTGCAACACGGAGTGCAGCGACAGACCGAGACGGTTGACGGCCATTGAAACCGAGTCCACCAGAAACGGCATGTCGTCGTTGACGATCTCGATGACGGTGTGATCCGAGTGCCAGCCGTGCTGTTCGAGAATCGGGTTGTAGACGCGCAAACGTTCGCTGCCCGGCACGAAGCGTTGCGCCGTTTGCCAGTGCGCCATCGCGGCGCCGTAGAGATCAGCGATGCCGCGGCTTTGCAGATCGTCGGCATCGGCGAAGTCGTAGTAGTGACGCAGGAATGGCTCGACAGCTGCGAAAGCGGGCTCGGGCAATCGTCCTCGCGCGAATTCGACGACATCGTTGAGCAGATGGGCAACGGCTTCTTCGTTCTTCGCTTGCATGACGTCCTCCGCGACGGGCGACAATCGATTGCATAGACTGAAGCGCATTATGCACCCGTTGAGCAGAAACGGATTGTGCATGCGCACATCGCGCATGCTTGCTCGCGCCTGTGACAGAAGCGTGTCGATTGAAAGTACGCACAGCGGATCACGCGTTGCGAAGCCCCATGCGAAATGCTTCGTTCTGTTGGCTAACCATCACAGGCCAGGGTTCTTCTTATTAGCGTAGGCAGCACCGATGCGTTAGGCTTTTATGGTCCGCGATAAAGCCATAGACGGTCATTTTTTAAAGATTTTATTGCGGATGCATGAACACAAGTTGGAAATAGATACCAATAGCGAATCACGGTTCCAATACCGATTCCATTCGCGAGCATGGAGACGCTCTTGTGTCGCGTAAAGCGGTCATACGAAGGGGTTGCTTCATGCCCAGCACAACGACTCGACGTGTCGATGCGGCTGGCCTGTTGTCGAGGTGTACCGGGGTAGAACCTGCAAGCCTGACATGGAGAACAGACCCATGAAGCGCGAGCCATTTCGACATGTGCGGACGATCAGTTACGCAACGATGCTTCTCTTTTACGTTGAAGCTCATGCGCAATCGCTTCAAGATCAAACCGCACAAGAAAATATCGCAACCCTTCGCCAGGAACTGAACAACCGTATCAAGGAACTCGATGTACTAAAGCGCAAAATCGCGGAAGAAGAAGCGCAATTCCAGCAGTTGAGCAAGGCACTCGATTCACGCATGCTCGAAGTGACGCGCGGCACGGGCCAACCCGGCTCGGGCGCAGCCCCCGCCACGGGTGTTGCGCAGAGCGCGGCACCAGGCGGCAATGCAGACGCAGCGCCCAATACCGCCGACGCCGCAACGGCGGGCGCAGCAACGGGTGCAACAGCCGGCGCCGCGACGGGCGCGGCACCCGCGCCTGTGATCAACATGGCGCAAAACGCAGGCGGCGAGCAACAGGTCCAGCCTGTCGGCCAGGCGCCCATCCCCGACACCGCGCCGCCTGCCGTCGCGCCGATCTTCGATCAGCCCGGTGTGCTCACGCCGAAGAACAAGTTCGTGCTCGAACCTTCGTTCCAGTTCGGCTATTCGTCGTCGAACCGTGTCGCGCTGGTTGGCTACACGATCATTCCCGCCTTGCTGATCGGCCTGATCGACGTGCGTGAGATCAAGTCGAACGTGCTGACGGGCGGTGTTGCCGCGCGTTACGGCATTACGAACCGGATGGAAGTCGAAGTGCGCGTGCCGTATGTCTATTCGACCAACGACACCGTCAGCCGCGAGATCTTCACGGGCTCGGCGCAGGACAACGTCTTCGGTAGCAGCGGCCACGGCATCGGCGACGTCGAAATGACGATGCGCTACCAGCTGAACGAGGGCGGCCCGGACAAGTTCTATTACATCGGCTGGCTGCGCTTCAAGACGGCCACGGGCAAGAGCCCGTTCGACGTCGTGACCGATTGCGTGACGCGCTGCATCGGCAATACGACGGGGACGGGCCTGCCGCTCGAACAGCCGACGGGCACTGGTTTCTATGCGATCCAGCCTGGTCTCACGTGGCTGTTCCCGAGCGACCCGGTCGTGTTCTTCGGCAACTTCAGCTACTTGCACAGCTTTGCCCGCAGCGACCTGAGCCTGCACATCCTGAACGGCGAGACCGATTTCGTCGGCAAGATCCAGCCCGGCGATATCTATGGCTTCAATATCGGCATGGGCCTCGCGCTGAACGAAAAGGCTTCGTTCAGTATCGGCTATGACCAGAGCATCGTGCTGCCGACCAAGCAGAACGGGTCGACCGTTCCAGGTTCGGTGCGCGTGATACTCGGCACGCTGCTCGTCGGCTACTCGTACCGCCTCACGCCGAAGACGACGCTCAACTTCTCGCTCGGCGCCGGCCTCACGCGCGACACGCCGGATCTCACGCTGACGTTCCGCATGCCGATCCAGTTCTAACCTGGTTCGCTCGCAACGCCTCTATCGAAACAAAAACTCGCGACGCCTCCCCAGCGTCGCGAGTTTCTTTTTTCAGGCTTCTATCTGGGGCGGACTGAATTCATCAATGCGTTGTTCAAGGTCGCGCCCAGATTCATGCTCTTGAATAACCCCAACGAATTGACCGATGCATTGATCGTCGTCAGCGCCTGAATGTTCTGGTTGCTGAGCGTGTTCTGGATCACCGCGCCCGACAGGCCCTGCACCGAGCCCTGCTGCGCGATATTGCCGCCACCGTTTTGCAGCAGCGACCCGATGTTCGCCGCGGCGAGCGATTGCGCCTGCTGCGTCGTCATGTTGCTCAGGTCCGGAATGTTGAAGCTGGTCTGCGTGACGAGATTACCGTTCACGACTGCCATCCTCGACACACCGAACGAGACCTTCAGGCCGTTTGCCACATCGAAGCCGCCGCGCATCGTGTCGAGTTTTTCTTCGCTGATGGCGACTGTCGTTTTCGATGACCAGTTCGGATCTTCTGTGTCCGCTCGTGCTTTGACTTCGTGACCGCGGTCGGGGGGCGTGTCGTTGCGCGACGCTTGAGGCACGGCAATGGGCGCCGCATAGGAAAGCGGCGCTTTGACCTGTGCCTGCGCGGGCGGCGCGGCGCGTTCTTTGATCTGCGGTTGCCCGGCTGTTGTTTGCACCGATGTATTCGTCGACGCCGTCGAATCGTTCTGCACGCTCTTTGCCGTCTGCGAAACAGGCACGGCAACCGGTCGCGCATAGGAAACGGGCGGCTTGACGATCACGCGTTCATTCGCAACCGGCGCTTCATGCGCGGGCGACACGGGGGGCGGTGTCGGCGTTGCATCGAGAGTCAGTTGTTCATGCCGCATTAACTGCGCTTGCGCGCGTTCTTCTACTTGCTGTGCGCGCGGTGCTTCGGCCTTTTCGGTCTTTTCAGTGTTTTCACCTTTGCGCGCGGCAACCGCGATCGGTGCCGCATACGACACCGGAAGCGGTTTGACGGGCGCTTCGGCTTCTTGCGCGAGTGCGGGCGCTATGGGCGTTGCGGGCGCTGCGGCCGCAGTTGCGTCGGCCGCATCCTGGTGTTCAACCGCATCGCGCTGTGCGAGCACATCCTTTTCTTGTGGAGACGAAGACGGCGTCGACGAAGCATCGACTGCATACAGCGCTTCGTTGATGACGGCTTCGTTCGTTACGCGACTCGCTTCGTCATTCGCATCCTGCTTCGCCGCGCTGTCCGCTTCGTCAGCAGCGTCCCGGCGCGGTGTCGCGACGGCAATCGGCGCCGCGTACGACACGGGCACAGGGCGCATGCCATCGGCGTCGCCATCGTCGGAAAATGCGCGCGGCTTTTGCGTGGACAATGCATCGACGACAGCCTGCGTAATGGCATCCGTCGCATCCGCCGCAGACGCGGCGTCGCGCAACACCAGCGGCTCGACCGCTACGCCAGCGACATCCGGCGCGACCACCGGCGCCGCAGCAGGCGCGCCCTGTTCGAACGCGTGTGCGCCGAACGTCACCATCGAACCACATACCATCGTGGCAATGCCGGCGAGTTTTCGGGTCTCGGTTCTCATGATGGCCCTCAGAAATCACTCGCGCCATGCTTCGGCATGACGGTGAAGAACAGACCATCGCGATTGACGCCCGTATAGAGCGGCGCGGGCGGCGCGACTCGCCAGTCGACGGGATCGTTGAAGATCCCGACGCCAGGTTTGTTATGGATGACGAACAGGACCTGGTCTTCCCATTTCGTCTCGAAGCTCTTCACCGGCAGGGGACGCGTGCCCGTTGCGGGATCGCCGATCAGTACGCGGTCGTTCTTCAACCCTTTCACCACGACAAAATGGTGATAGCCGCTTTCGCTGATCAGCACGATCGCGGGCGTGTTGGTTTCGACGAGCTTTTGCAGCGGCAGCTCATAACCGTCCGCGATGAACCCGCGCCGCTCGAGAAAGCGCTTGATGTCGAGCAACGAGAAGCCCTCAGTGCGGATCTTCGCCTGATCGCCGTTCTCGAACATCTCCTGGAATGCGGTCTGCTCGCTCACCGGATAGTTGTATTGAAAGGTAAGCAGCGTCGCCACGGCAGCGGACCCGCAACTGAAGTCGAACTGCTGCTTGATGGTGCGCTTGAAGCGAGCCTCTTTCAGGCTCGTGACGTGCATCGCGTAACCGGCGCCCGACGGTTCGTAGATCGTAATGGGGTCGGCGCGCGCCGGGGTTGCCGCCGTCAACGCGAACGCGAGCAGCCACACGGCTCCATGAAAGGCTCCCTGAAGGGCTCCATGAAGTTTCATCGCTCATTCCCCGAAGCGCACGTTGACGATCGTCGCGTTCTGGATCAGCACGTTCGCGCCCGTGTTCTGTATCACGGTCGGCAAGCCGCTCGCGTTCGAGAACGAGCCGCCCGAGATCATGTTCGACCCGGTGTCCACGTTGCGCGCGGTATTGTTCGCGACCGTGCCGCGCAGGTTCATGTCGTTGAAGACGGCTTCGCCGCCGCGATGCGCATCGAGCTGCTCGGCCGACATCGCGACACCGAAGGTCGCGTCGGCGGCGGGCGCCGGTGCAGGGGATGCAGCAGCTGTCGGGGCCTTCAGCGCACTCACGCCTGGAGCGGCTGTCACAACGGGGGCGATCGACGTATCCGCTTGCACGGGAGAACGCAGTTCGCCGGCAAAAACATAGGCTGCAAAGCAAGGCAGTCCGATAACGACAGGCAGTACCACCTTCGCAATGCGTTTGAACGCCTGCATGGTTGTCTCCTGGTGCTTCGCCGATCCGTGCTGCAACGGCCTTGCGGCGCGCGCGGCAGCGTCGTGCGAAGTGCAATTTGTGCGACCTTCGCCCGGCGCGCCTACCCCGTACGCCGGAACGATGGAACAGGAGCCGTGGAGCGCGAACGCCCCACGGCACATCACACAACGACTTATCGACGCTAACTGTCCTTCACGTCAGTTAGCGGCCGACAGCCAGGTTTGCCTGCACAGTGACAGCCTGCTGTACGAGCGACGCCATACCGCTGTTCTGGTTCAGAACCATCACGCCAGCTGCCGACTGAGCCGCGCTCGCCATGTTGTTCGACATGTCGAATGAGCCCGTCGTCATCGTGACAGTTCCGCCAGCGCCGCCTGCACCGCCTGCGCCACCCGAACCTGCTGCGCCTGCTCCAGCCGAAGCCGTTGCCGCGCCGCCTGCTGCGCCTGCTGCACCAGCACCGCCTGTTGCCGAGCCGCCAGCGCCTGCCGTCGACGTCGCTGCGCCGCCGTCACCCGCTGACGCGGTGGCTGCGCCGCCTGCACCTGCCGTCGACGTCGCCGCGCCGCCCGTGCCCGTGCCTGCGCCGCCCGATGCCGTCGCTGCGCCGCCCGTCGCGGTCGCCGCGCCTGCCGTGGCTGCGCCGCCCGTGCCGCTACCCGAAGCGGTTGCCGTGCCGCTGCCCGAGCCGCTGCCCGAGCCCGACGCTGCGCCGCTGTTCGAGGTGGCCGTGCCGCCGCCGCCGCCCGCACGTGAGGACAGATCGCCGCTGCCGGCTGCGCCAAGCCCGAGACCAGCTCCAGCGCCGAGTGCCGCGCCCTTGCCGCTGCCGTAGCCGCCATAGGCAAGCGTGCCTGCTCCTGCACTGCCGCCCTTCGCGCCAGCGTCACCGCCGCTCCCGTAGCCCTTGCCGCCGGATGCCTTCGACCAGCCGCCATCGCCGCCCGACGCCTTCGCGTAGCCGCCATCGCCACCCGATGCCTTCGACCAGCCGCCGTCGCCGGCAATGGCACGACCGCCATTGCCGCCGTCGCCGCCATAGCCACCGACAGCGCCGGCGCTTCCGCCTTTGCCGCCGATGCCCCTGGCGCCGTCGCCGCCCTTGCCGCCATTGACGTTGCCGTAGTTGGTCGCGACATTGCCGATGCCAGTGACCCTCACATGGCTCACGGTGCCGTCAAGCTTGCTGACGGCCACGGTCTTCGTGTTGTTCCATGAGTCCTGCGAGACCTTCGAGTGTCCCGTCACTTCGTTGACGTTGTTGCCCGTCGTGCTGCCTTGGGTCGACGACGCCGTGTTCGACAGGGAGTTATCGCCACTGCCCGACTTCTGGTTGCACGAGTAGTCGCCATTCGCGCAGGGGTTGGCCATCGCATAGCCGCTAAAGCCCAGCGCGACGATGGCTGCTGATGCCAAAAGTGTCTTACGCATGAAAGCCTCCTATTGGATTAGCGGCCAACGCTCAGATTTGCCTGAACGGTGACGGCCTGTTGCACCAGCGAAGCCATACCGCTGTTCTGGTTGGCGACCAGGATGCCCGCTGCCGACTGAGCGACGCTCGTCATGGTGTTGGCCATGCTGAAGTCACCCGTGCCGACGCCGATCGCGCCACCTGCACCGCCTGCACCGCCTGAGCCGCCCGAGCCCGCGCCGCCGGCTGCTGCCGTCGCCGCGGCTGCTGCGCCTGCACCGCCTGCACCGCCTGCGCCGCCCGTCGCACTGCCGCCGTTACCGGCCGTCGAGCCTGCCGTGCCGCCTGCGCCTGCCGTAGCCGTCGCTGCGCCGCCCGCACCTGCCGCCGACGTCGCTGCGCCGCCTGAGCCTGTGCCTGCGCCGCCCGTAGCGGTGCCCGTTCCAGCCGTAGCCGTTGCTGCGCCAGACGTGCCTGCGCCGCCCGTGCCCGTACCCGTGCCCGAGCCGCTCGCCGTTGCCGTGCCCGTACCCGTGCCAGTCGCTGCGCCGCTCGCCGACGATGCGCTACCGCCACCGCCATTGGCCTTCGAGTGCACATCGCCGCTACCTGCGAGCCCAGCGCCCGCACCGAGCGCGAGACCTGCGCCCTTGCCGGAGCCATGTCCATCGCCGCCTGCCGCTGCCGATCCAGCGTGCGCGCTGCCGCCCTTGGCCCATGCGTCGCCGCCACTGCCAGAGCCCTTGCCACCGTAGGCCTTGGAATTGCCGCCGTCGCCGGCATAGGCCTTGGCGTTGCCGCCATCGCCAGCCGATGCCCTGGAGTTGCCGCCGTCGCCAGCTATGGCCTTGCCGCCATTGCCGCCGTATCCGCCGTCGCCGCCGATCGCCAATGCGCTGCCACCCTTGCCGCCTATGCCTTTCGCGCCGCTGCCGCCGCGTCCGCCGTTCGCATTGCCGTCGTTATAGGCATGGTTGCCAATGCCATAAACGCTTACGCCCGATACAGACCCGGACAGACGGCTCACTGCGACGATCTTGGTGCTGTTGAACGAATCTTGCGCGACCCTCGCACCCGTCGTAATTTCATTTGCGTTGTTGCCCGTGGTGCTGGTTTGAGCGGATGTCGCCGAGTTTGTCGATGTGTTGCTCCCGCTGTATGACTTCTGGTTGCAGGATGAATCGCTATCACTGCATGGGTTTGCCATTGCGTAGCCGCTGCAGCCCAAGGCGATGACTGCTGCGGACGCCAGTAGAGTTTTGCGCATGGAATCCTCCTGGAGGAGATGGGGGGCGGGCTGGCAGACTGCACCAATCCGGCTCGCCGTGTCGCATAGGCGATGCCATGCATGTAAGGCATTGAAATTTAAAGAAATTTCACATTTCCCGTGATGCGGGATGGAAAGATGAGGGTAATTACCTACGTTTTATGTTTCGCGTTTGAAACGCATAAACCGGCATTGCGCCGGTTTACCAAAATGAGGAGTTTTACAATCGCTTTTAATTCAAACGATTAGGGAACACTGCTAAGAATAAACCCGATATTTTAAAAACGTTTCTTTTTTGACGGGCGCGATTCTTGAGTGCCAGGATAATCCACCCCGGAACCCCCGCGATTCTTCGATAAAGGCCGTTAGTGGCCTTGCGCACCATGGGTTTGCGCCAGATTGGCGCTGGCGACACACAGCGCATCAGTGGCGTAAAAAAACGTATCGTTTACGACGCCGCAAGCCGCATGCAGCCTTCATCCGCAAGTATTTCCACACTCTCTAACGGTATGCGGAATTATTTTACAATTTCAGTATGTGCCTAATGCACCGAACCCCAATCTATTATCGCGTGTTAATGGCGCGTAGCACCAATTTGCCATTAATCATGACGCATGTCCACCAAAATAAAAGTCCGCACACCATTACTGTTAAAGGTAATGCGGCGATATTGCATTGCACTAATGCAGTGCATCAATGATGCGCATTTTCTTCGTGTTTAAAACTTAATGAGAAATTTAATTATCGATTATTCGTCGGACAAATCGGATTGCTTATTTTCGAGGTCTGGATCGACGGTCGGCTGCACGAGCCAGGCGCCAATGCGTTCGACGGTCCACACGGGATCGTCGTGCGGCAAATCGTGGCCGGCCCATGCGTGCCGCCAGTGATCGGCGCTCCACGCCGCGGCCAGCGCCGCTGAGCACGCGGGATCGACCAGCCCGTCTTCCCGCGACGACAACACCAGCGTCGCGCACGCCGGCCGCTGCCGCCCGGCGCTGAAGCGCGCGGCCGCGATCAACTGACGCAGCGCGTTCGCCCGGCTGACGGGCGCGCTCTCGCGGATCGCAATCCAGTCCTTCAGGTCGGCGTCGACCGTGTCGCGGTGATTGCAGGTCAGGCGATGAATCGCCTCTTCCGCGGCACGCGCGTCGCGCCAATGTGAAGCAATGTGCGCCAGCCCCGGCCATGCCTGCGGGCGCAGCCGTTCGTCGAAGCGGCTGAACGGCCGCATGCTGGTGTTGATCAGCACGAGCCGCGCGATCTCGGCGGGATGACGCTGCGCCCAGCAGGTCGCGACCATGCCGCCCAGCGACATCGCCAGCACGCAATACGGTCCCGCCGCGCCGCTGGCGCGCGCCGCCGCGCGCACGAAGTCGACCATCCCGGCGACATCCAGCGGCGCGCGCAGGTTCGCATATTCGCCGTTGCCGGGCAGGTCGATGGTCAGCACGCGAGTGGGCGCGGCGTGCGTGACTGATGCGCTTTGCGGCGTGCCGTCCAGCGCCGCGCGCAACATGTCGGGCAATGCGCCCCAGTGCCGTGCCTCGCGCGTCAGACCGCGCAACAGGATCCACGTACTCATTTTTTGCCTGGCTCGTACCAGAGTTCCGTCGCGCTTTCGAGCAACTCCTCGCGGCGGCTGCCTTGCGGCAGCCAGCGCTGCGACGCGTAGGCCGCGCGCGTCAGGAAATCGAGCAGGTTCGCGTGGCGCCGCAATACGCGCGCGGTGCGGTGCGCTTTCAGCGGGTTGAACATGCCCTGGCGTGAAAAGATCTGCCGGGGGTTTTTCTTGATCCATAGCCATGAGCCCAGTTCGAGCGTCATCGGCAGAAAAATGTTGGGCGGCGGCGCGCGGTCGTACGCGCAGTCCCACAGGTCGCCGTGCAGCAGATACTGATGGCTCTGCGGCTCGAACATGTAGCCGTGGTGCGGATGCGCGCGCTCGAACATCGTCTTCAGCGCGTACATTTCCGGCAGATGCGGCATCGGGCGACGTGTCTTCGCGTACGGGAACCAGATGCTGTCGCTCCAGCCGTAGCCCGAATGGCAATCGAGCGCGAACGACAGCGGCCGCGCCGCCAGCTCATTCGCGACGACGCGTAACAGCGCCTCCGCCTCCGCTTCCATCGGCGCGCCGCGCCGCCCGCGATACCACGGCAGCCACGAACCGACGCGCTGTCCACCCGCGAGCAAAGGCACGCGCTCTTCGGCGTCCTGCGGCGCGTTACGCATCAGATCGACGCCGTTCGGATTGGCGCGCGTCGCGGACCACATTCCGCCTGGATTGACGATAGGGACGAAAATCAGCCGGATCGACTGAAGCTGGCGCACCAGCAGTTCGTCCCATTCGAGCCGCCCGAGCAGCGCGCGCATGTAGTCGAGCACGAGCTGCGTGCCGATCCGCTCGAGCCCGTGTATGCCGCCGAAGAAACCGATCGCGGGCGCCCGCGGATCCCGCGAGCCGATGCTCGCCGTCTGCACGGCAAACGTCCTGCCGCGCACCTGCGTTTCGCACACGGAATGAATCTCGAAGCTGCCGCTGCCGACCTCGAGAATCGCCTGCAGTTCTTCGTACTCCGTAAACGTATCGGGCAAAAAGCTCAGAGCCTGCATGGGCTGCGCCGGTTGTGGTGTGAGGTTATTGGAGACGGCTCACGCGTGACGTTTCCAACTATAGCGTTTCGTGCTTGCCAATGGATGACAGTGGTCCGCGCCGTTGCGTTTGTCATATCGATGACACACTGCGCGATCCGGCACTGCGGCGCGCCGCACGCTGCCGTGCGAATCGGCGAAAGATGTAGTCGTCTAGATGTTGCGACGCCTTCACTCAACCGTCACAGACGCTTTCTAGAATGTCCCACAACTTCCGGCTTGCACCGGAGTCATCGACAGGACACACATGGAAGCAATCCGCATCGAACGCCTGAGCAAGACATTCGGCAACGGCCGCAAGGCGCTCGACGAAATCGACCTGCGCGTCGAGCAGGGCGAAATGGTCGCGCTGATCGGCGCGTCGGGCTCGGGCAAGTCGACGCTGCTGCGGCATATCGCGGGCTTCACGGTGTCGGATGCGCAGCCTTCGCAGATTGCGATACTTGGGCGTCCGATCCAGCAGAACGGCCGCATCGTGCGCGAAGTGCGCAGCATTCGCCGCGACATCGGCTTTGTTTTCCAGCAGTTCAATCTCGTGAACCGGCTGACGGTCGAAGCGAACGTGCTGATCGGCGCGCTCGCGCGCCTGCCGCTGTGGCGCCGTCTCACGGGCTGCTTTCCGCGCAGCGAGCGCGCGCTGTCGATGTCGGCATTGAACGAAGTCGGCATCGGCGAGCATGCGCGCGAGCGCGCCTCGACCCTGTCGGGCGGTCAGCAGCAGCGCGCCGCGCTGGCGCGCGCACTCGTGCAGCAGGCGCGCATCATCCTCGCCGACGAGCCGATTGCGTCGCTCGACCCGGAATCGTCGCGCCGCGTGATGGAGATGCTGAGCACGCTGAACATCGAGCATGGATTGACGGTGCTGGTCTCGCTGCATCAGGTCGACATCGCGATGCAGTACTGCCAGCGCACGATCGCGATGCGGCGCGGCAAGGTCGTGTACGACGGACCGTCTGCGGCGCTCACGCCCGCGCTGTTGCAGAAACTCTATGGCGACGATGCGCGCGAGCTGCTCGACGACAGTCAGCAGCCCGATAGCGCTGATAGTGCCGGGAGCGCCGCGCCTCGCGCGCGCGTGCTGCCGCTCAAGGCGGCGCGCTCGGCCTGATCCCCTTTCCGCAAAGAAACGCTGTACCCGACTCACTCACCTGGAACAGAACTCATGAAATTTCTGCGCTCACTGCTCGCCGGCGTCGCCGCCGTGTCGGCATTCGCGAGCTTCGCCGCCCATGCCGAAGATTTGAATCTCGGCATCATCTCGACCGATTCGTCGGCGGTGCTGAAGCAGCGCTGGCAGCCGCTCATCGATGACATGAACAAGCAGACGGGGCTGAACATCAAGCCGTTCTTCGCAACCGACTACGCGGGCATCATCGAAGGCATGCGCTTCAACAAGGTGCAGGTCGCGTATCTCGGCAATGCGTCGGCGATCGAAGCCGTCGATCGTTCGAATGGCGAAGTATTCGGCAAGACGACCTATGCGAATGGCGACGCCGGTTACTACTCGGTGCTGATCACGAACGTCAACAGCCGCTTCAAGACGCTCGACGACGTGTTCAAGAACACGAAGGACGTGACGCTCGGCTTCGGCGATCCGAACTCGACGTCGGGCACGCTGGTCCCCGGCTACTACCTGTTCGCGCAGCACAATGCGCCCGTGCGCACGTCGTTCAAGACGGTGCTGCCGTCGAGCCACGAAGCGAACCTGCTCGCCGTCGTGAACAACAAGATCGACATCGCGACGAACAACACCGAGATGCTCGAGACGCTGAAGAAGCAGCACCCCGACCGCTTCGCGCAGGTGCGCGTGCTGTGGCAATCGCCGCTGATTCCGTCGGACCCGCTCGTGTGGCGCAAGGATCTGCCCGATGCGACGAAGGAGAAGCTGCGCCAGTTCTTCTACAACTACGGGAAGACCGACCCGCGTGAAAAGGCCGTGATGGCGAACATCTCCGGCTATAGCGGCTTCGCGCCGTCGACGGATGCGCAGTTGCAGCCCATTCGCCAGATCAAGCTGTTCGAGCAGAAGCAGAAGATCGAAGCGGACGCGTCGCTGTCTGATTCGGATCGCAAGACGCAGACGGCCGCCATCGACGCGAAGCTGTCCGCGCTGAACGCGCAAAAACAATGAGCGCAGCCGACCTGAGCGCCGACCGCTCGACGCCGCCCGCCACGCCTTCGCGCGAGGTGCTGGCTGCGGCGGCGGGCAAGCGGAGCTGGATTTCGTTGCTTGGCTGGATCGCTGTGATCGGCATGCTTGGCTTGTCATGGCAAGCCGCCGACATGCGGCCGCTCGATCTGCTCACCGACTCGGGCAACATGGGGCAGTTCGCGAAGGACTTCTTTCCGCCCGACTTCACGGAATGGCGCACCTATTTGCAGGAAATGGGCGTGACGCTCGCGGTCGCGGTGTGGGGTACGGCGCTGTCGATCGTGTGCGCGATTCCGTTTGGGCTGATGTCGGCGCATAACATGGCGCCTGCGTGGGTTGTGCAGCCGGTGCGGCGGTTGATGGATGCGTGCCGCGCGATTAACGAGATGGTGTTCGCGATGCTGTTCATTGTCGCGGTTGGGCTTGGGCCGTTTGCTGGCGTGCTTGCTTTGTGGGTGCATACCACGGGCGTGCTGGCGAAGCTGTTCGCCGAAGCCGTCGAGGCTATCGATCCGCGTCCCGCTGAAGGGGTGCGGGCTACGGGCGCGACTAGCCTTGATGAGATCGTGTATGGCGTGCTGCCGCAGGTTTTGCCGTTGTGGATTTCTTATGCGTTGTATCGGTTTGAATCGAATGTGCGCTCGGCGATGGTTGTTGGGATGGTGGGCGCCGGGGGCATCGGGGTTGTGCTTTATGAGTCGATTCGGTCGTTTAATTATTCGCAGACGGCGGCTGTTATGTTGATGGTCATCGTTGTTGTTACTGTTATTGATGTGGTGTCGGCGAGGTTGCGGGAGCGGGTGATTTAGTTTGCCTCTGGCGGTTTGTTCTGCTTTGGTTTTTTTGGCCTTTGCGCTGGCATTCGCGTTTGCGCCTTTGCGGCGCAAGCGTTTCGATTTGTTCGGTTTTTCGCTGGCATCCGCGTTGTGTCTTCGTGCTTCAAGCGTCGCCGTTTGATGTTTTGGCCTTTTCACTGGCATCCGCGCTATGCCTTCGTACTTCACGCGTCGCCCCTGTGCGGGGCGGCACCTACTTTTCTTTGCCGCCGCAAAGAAAAGTAGGCAAAAGAAAGCGGCTAACACCGCTAATTCTTGTTCTTGCCTGAGGGCCCCCGAAGGGTCTTACGCTTCACGCGGCAATCACGTGACCCATGTTCGTTGCCAACGCTCTTGCGGTGCGCCTCACCCGCTTCACCCACCAGCGCTTCACCATGCCGCGCCAGATAGTCCACGGCCGCCCAGGTGGCAAACTGTGTGTAGGCCGTAGTGCCCCGCACGCCTCACTTCGGACCGATAGCGCAGACGTTCCACCCTGCAAGAGCGCTACCCTGTACGACGGCACAACCTACACACAGTTTGCCACCTGGGCGGCAGAAACCATTCGCTGCCGCCAGCCCTTGCGCGGGTACTTGAAGTGGGTGAGGCGTTCATTCGAAGCGTTGGCAACGAGCGTGAACGACTGCGTTGCCGTGTGAAGCGTGGGGACGTTGGGGGCCCGTGGATAAGAACACGGGCTGGCGGTGTTAGCCGCTTTCTTTTGCCTACTTTTCTTTGCGGCGGCAAAGAAAAGTAGGTGCCGCCCCGCACAGGGGCGACGCGTGAAGCAAGCTAACAAAACGCGGATGCCAGCGTAAGAGCGAACAACTCGAAACGCCCGCGCCGCGAACGCGCAAACGCGGATGCCAGCGAAAAGGCCAAAACACCAAACGGCGACGCCTGAAGCATGAAGGCATAACGCGGACGCCGGCGAAAACGAAAGCAAACCACCCCAGCGTCGCAGACAAAAAACCAAAAATCCCCCCATATCAACACAAAAAACCACATCTACGGAATAATGTCGGCTTTAGCCCGACACCCATGGAATCCCTCATCGTCCTGCTCGTCCTTGTATCCGCCATGCTCCACGCGAGCTGGAACGCATTCCTGCGCCTCGCGGAAGACCGCATCTGGCTGCTCGGCATGATGTCGATCCCCTACCTCGCCGTCAGCGCGATCGGCGTGATCATCCTGCCCCTACCCGCGCCCGCCGCATGGCCCTACATAGCGGCATCGGTGGTGCTGGAATTCGGCTATTGCCTCGCGCTCGTGCGCGCCTACCGCAGCGGCGATTTCGGACAGATCTATCCGATCGCGCGCGGACTCTCGCCCTTACTGGTGTTCGCCGGCGCACTCGTGTTCGCGCACGAAACCTTGAAACCGCTCGCCGCAACAGGCGTCGCGCTGGTGTCGCTCGGCATCGTGTCGCTCGCGTTTCGCCGCAACATGCGCTTCTCCGGTGAAAGCGTGCCCTACGCATTGCTCACGGGTCTTTTCATCTCGGCATACTCCGTCGTCGATGGAATCGGCGCGCGCGTCGCGGGTAATGGACTCAGCTACATCATGTGGGTCTATCTGCTGTGGAACGTGCCGCAGTTTCTGCTCGTGTGGCATTGGCGCGGCGGCGCAAAAGGACTCTTCACGTCGCGCGCGACGATGATGAAAGGCATGCTGTCGGGCGTGATCGCGTTGGTCGCGTATTGCCTCATCATCGAGGCGTATCGCTATCTGCCCATCGCCATGGTGTCCGCGCTGCGCGAGCTCAGCTCGATTTTCGCGGTGCTGATCGGCTTCTCGTTCATGCACGAAAAGCTGACGGCGCGCCGCGTGTTCGCATGCACACTGGTCACGCTCGGCGCGGTGCTGATTCGCTTCTAACGTCCGCTCGCATCGCTCACGCGAAAAGCGGCAACGTCGCGTCGATCGCATCGGCGAGCGTGTCGAATGCGGGCGCGATCTCCTCGTCGGGCACGCACGCATAGCCGATCAACAGCCCCGACTGCGAGCTGGACGGTTGCGCGTAGTACCCCGACAACGGACGCACAACGATATTGCGTTCGAGCGCAGCCGCCGCGACGGCGCGGTCGTCCGTGCCCTCGGGCAGTTGCATCACGAGATGCAGGCCCGCGTCGCCGCCGACAGCCGGCAACGCATCGCCATAACGCCGCGCGGCGGCGTCGAGCAAGGTCGAGCGGCGCTGCCCATACAGCGTGCGCATCTTGCGGATATGCGACGTGAAATGCCCCTCGGCGATGAACTCCGCGAGCATCGCCTGCTGCAGCAGTTGTCCTTCCCGATACAACTCGGCGCTAGCCGTCGCGAAGCTCTCGGCCAGTGCCTCTGGCACCACGAGATAGCCGATCCGCAGCCCCGGAAACAGCGTCTTGCCGAAGCTGCCGACATAAATCACCTGCCCCGCCGTATCGAGCCCTTGCAGCGAAGCGAGCGGCCGGCTCCCATAGCGATACTCGCTGTCGTAGTCGTCCTCGATGATCCAGCACTGGTTCTGCCTCGCGTATTCGAGCAGCATCCGCCGGCGCGCGAGGCTCATCACCATGCCGAGTGGGTATTGATGCGACGGCGTCACGAGAATCAGCTTCGGCGGATGGGCGAGATCGTCGGGCGACGGGTTGATGCCTTCTTCATCGACGGAAATCGGGCGCGATTTGAGACCGGATACGTGCATCACGCTGCGCACGCCCCAATAGCACGGGTCTTCCGTCCAGATGACGTCGCCGGGATCGGATAGCAGACGCACGGCGAGATCGACGGATTGATGGATGCCCGTCGTGATGATGATCTGCTCGGGCGTGCAGCGCACCGAGCGCGACGTGCGCAGATAGTCCGCCAGCGCGTGGCGCAGCAGTGACAGGCCGCCGCCGGGCGCGTAGGTCAGCAGATCGGGGCGCAGACGCCGCCAGTACTTGTTGTGCAGCCGGCTCCAGACGCGCGCCGGAAAGCGCGTGACATCGGGCACGCCGGGCATGAACGCGCCCCACTGCCGCTTCGACACGCCCGCGCCCGCGATCAGCCGCGCGCCGCGCTGCGACAGCGCGCGCGCGGCGGGCTGTTGCGCGTGCAGAAGCGATTTCGAATGCGGCGGCAACAACGCCTGCTGCAACTGCTGCACGGGAGCGGAAACAGGCGCAGTCTGTCCATCTGGCGAGCCAACGATTTCATCCGGCGACGTATCGGCGACGAATGTGCCGCGCCCGGTCGCAGATGTCACGTAGCCCTCCAGCGCCAGCTGCTCGTAGACCTGCGTGACGGTATTGCGCGCGATGCCCAGCTCGTTGGCCAGCAGCCGCGACGACGGCACCTTGCTGCCAGCGGGCAATTCGCGCGTCAGAATGGCCTGTTGCAGCAGCCGATGCAGCTGCCGGTAGATCGGCAGACCATTGCCGCGGTCCAGACGCTGGGCCAGCCAGTCGGACAAAACACTCGCGCGCATGAATTGGCTCCTGATTTTTTACCGAAATGGCTCTGAAATTTGGAGCCAAATCTGATTATAGTCGCTGCATGTGCCGCGATGGACGCGAGCGCCCGAACGAACCCCAAACAGGAGATCTCCGTGAAGAATGCTGAACTGAAGAGCCGCAAGGACGCCGCCACCCCGCGCGGCGTGGGCGTGATGTGCGATTTCTACGCTGCGCGCGCCGAGAATGCGGAACTGTGGGACGTCGAGGGCCGCCGCTACATCGATTTCGCGGCGGGCATCGCGGTGTGCAACACGGGGCATCGTCATCCGAAGATCGTCGAGGCTGTGCGCGCGCAACTGGACAACTTCACGCACACGGCTTACCAGATCGTGCCGTACGCGTCGTATGTCGAGCTGGCTGAGAAGATCAACCAGCGCGCGCCGGGCGACTATCCGAAGAAGACGGCGTTCTTCACGACGGGCGCCGAGGCTGTCGAAAACGCGATCAAGATCGCGCGCGCCGCGACGGGCCGTCCGGGCGTGATCGCGTTCACGGGCGGCTTTCATGGCCGCACGATGATGGGCATGGCGCTGACGGGCAAGGTCGCGCCGTACAAGCTGAACTTCGGCCCGTTCCCGGGCGACGTGTTCCACGCGCCGTTCCCGAATCCGCTCCACGGCGTGACGACGGCGGATTCGCTGAAGGCGATCGAATTCCTGTTCAAGGCCGACATCGATCCGAAGCGCGTCGCCGCGATCATTTTCGAGCCGGTGCAAGGCGAAGGCGGATTCTATCCGGCGCCTGCCGAGTTCGTGCGCGCGCTGCGCAAGCTGTGCAACGAGCACGGCATTCTGCTGATTGCTGATGAAGTGCAAACGGGGTTTGCGCGTACGGGCAAGCTGTTTGCGATGCATCACTACGACGTCGTGCCTGATCTGATGACGATGGCCAAGAGCCTGGCGGGTGGCATGCCGCTGTCGGGCGTCGTCGGACGTGCGGATGTGATGGATGCTGCTGCGCCCGGCGGGCTGGGCGGCACGTATGCGGGTAATCCGTTGGCGGTGGCTTCGGCGCTTGCCGTGCTCGATATCATCGATGAAGAGAAGCTCTGCGAGCGGGCTGTTTTGCTTGGCGATCGGCTGAAGGCGCGGTTGACCGCGTTGCAGGCGGAAGTGCCGCAGATTGCCGATGTGCGGGGGCCGGGCGCAATGGTCGCTGTTGAGTTCTGCAAGCCCGGCACGTCCGACGCGGATGCTGACTTTACCAAGCGGGTGCAGACGCGGGCTCTTGAGCGTGGGTTGTTGCTGCTCGTTTGTGGGGTTTATTCGAACGTTGTTCGGTTCCTGTTCCCGCTGACTGTGCAGGATGCTGTTTTTGATGAGGCGCTTTCTATTCTTGAGGAAGTGCTCAAGGAAACTGTGGGCGTGACTGTCTGATCTTTTTTTGCCTGCGGCGGCTTTTTTGAAGTCGCCGTTTTTGTTTGTGGTTGGTCTGCGACGCTGAGTGGTTTGCTTTGGTTTTCGCTGGCATCCGCGTTTTGTTAGCTTGCTTCACGCGTCGCCCCTGTGCGGGGCGGCACCTACTTTTCTTTGCCGCCGCAAAGAAAAGTAGGCAAAAGAAAGCGGCTAACACCGCTAACTCTTCTTCCTGCCTGAGGGCCCCCAACCGGTCCCACACTTCACACGGCAGCGCCCCCGATTCACGTTCGTTGCCAACGCTTCGAATGAGCGCCTCACCCGCTTCAACCGCCCGCACAAGTGCTAGCGGCAGCGAATGGTTACCGCCGCCCAGGTGGCAAACTGTGTGTAGGTTGTCGCGACGTACCGGGTAGCGCTCTTACAGGGTGGAACGCGTGCGTTATCGGTCCGAAGTGAGGCATGTGAGGTACTACGGCCTACACACAGTTTGCCACCTGGGCGGCCGTGGAATATCTGGCACGGCGTGCTGTAACGCGGGGGTGTGAAGCGGGTGAGGCGCTCATTCGAAGCGTTGGCAACAGACGTGGGTCACGTGGTTGCCGTGTGAAGTGAGGGACCGGTTGGGGGCCCTCAGGCAGGAAGAAATGTTGGCGGTGTGAGCCGCTTTCTTTTGCCTACTTTTCTTTGCGGCGGCAAAGAAAAGTAGGTGCCGCCCCGCACAGGGGCGACGCCTGAAGCACGATAACAAAACGCGGATGCCAGCAAAAAAAACAAGCAAACCACCAGCGTCGCAGACATCAAAACCCAAAGGACGAATCAAAATGACTGACTTGCGTAGCAAACTAAAAGACCCTTCCCTGCTGCAAAGCAAGGCGTATCTCAATGGCGAATGGCAAGACGCCGACAACAAGGAAACGTTCGAGGTCTTGAACCCGGCAACGGGCGAACTGATCGCGCAGGTGCCGCGAATGGGCGCACAGGAAACCCGCCGCGCCATCGAAGCGGCAAACAAAGCCTGGCCAGCATGGAAAGCAAAAACCGGCAAACAGCGTGCAGAAATCCTGCGCAAGTGGAATGACCTGATGCTGACCAACGCCGACGACCTGGCATTAATCCTGACCACAGAACAAGGCAAGCCCATCGCCGAGGCAAAAGGCGAAATCTCCTACGCCGCCTCCTTCCTCGAATGGTTCGGCGAAGAAGCCAAACGCGTCTACGGCGATACGATCCCCACCGTCGCGAACGACAAACGCATCGTCGTGACGAAGGAACCCGTCGGCGTCTGCGCCGCCATCACGCCATGGAATTTCCCCGCCGCGATGATCACCCGCAAGGTCGGACCCGCTCTCGCCGCAGGCTGCCCGATCGTCGTCAAGCCCGCTGAAGCGACGCCGCTCTCCGCGCTCGCGCTCGCTGTGCTCGCGGAGCGCGCTGGCGTGCCCGCCGGCATCTTCAGCATCGTCACCGGCGACCCGAAACCGATCGGCGGCGAAATGACCAGCAACGCGACCGTACGCAAGCTGTCGTTCACGGGTTCGACGGCAGTGGGACGTCTGCTGATGGCGCAGTGCGCGCCGACCGTCAAGAAGGTGTCGCTGGAACTGGGCGGCAACGCGCCCTTCATCGTGTTCGACGACGCCGATCTCGACGCGGCCGTCGAAGGCGCTATCGTGTCGAAGTACCGCAACAGCGGTCAGACCTGCGTCTGCACGAACCGCTTCTACGTGCACGACAGCGTCTACGATGCGTTCGCCGAAAAACTCGCCGCAGCCGTGACCAAGCTCAAGGTCGGCTTCGGCACCGAACAAGGCGTGCAGCAAGGCCCACTCATCAATGAAGCGGCCGTGCTCAAGGTCGAATCGCATATCGAAGACGCACTCGGCAAAGGCGCGCGCGTCGTCACGGGCGGCAAGCGTCATGCGCTCGGTCACGGCTTTTTCGAACCGACCGTGCTCGCCGATGTCACGCCGGACATGAAAGTCGCGCGCGATGAAACCTTCGGACCGCTCGCGCCGCTGTTCCGCTTCTCGTCGGATGCGGAAGTGGTCGAGATGGCGAACAGCACGGAATTCGGGCTGGCGTCGTATTTCTATAGCCGCGATATCGGTCGTATCTGGCGCGTTGCAGAAGCGCTCGAGTTCGGCATGGTCGGCATCAATACGGGAGCGATCTCGAACGAGGTTGCGCCGTTCGGCGGTGTCAAGCAGTCAGGGCTTGGGCGCGAAGGCTCGCATTACGGCATCGATGAGTATGTCGTGATCAAGTACATGTGCATGGGCGGGGTTTGATTTTTTTGTCTACGACGCTTTTTGGTTCTTGGTCTTCGGCCGGCGTCGCAGGCATCCGCGTTTTGTTATCGTGCTTCATGCGTTGCCCCTGTGCGGGGCGGCACCTACTTTTCTTTGCCGCCGCAAAGAAAAGTAGGCGAAAGAAAGCGGCTAACACCGCCAATCCTTGTTATTGCCTGAGGGCCCCCAAAGGTTCTTACGCTTCACACGGCAACGCGCCTGTTCGCGTGCGTTGCCAACATTCTCTCTATTCGCCTCACCCACTTCATCTGCCCGCGTCGTGGCACGCCACGCCAGATAGTCCGCCGCCGCCCAGGTGGCAAACTGTGTGTAGGCTCGCGCGCCTTATACGCACCACTCCGGACTGGGTAGCAAGGTCGGTGTTTCTGGTAAGAGCGCTAACCTGTACGGTACGACAACCTACACACAGTTTGCCACCTGGGCGGCAGAAACCATTCGCTGACGCCTGCCCGTGTGCGGGTGTCTGAAGCGGGTGAGGCATCCGTTCGAAGCGTTGGCAACGAGCGTCGATTAGCGTGTTGCCGTGTGAAGTGTGGGGACGTTGGGTGCCCGTGGATAAGAACACGGGCTAGCGGTGTTAGCCGCTTTCTTTTGCCTACTTTTCTTTGCGGCGGCAAAGAAAAGTAGGTGCCGCCCCGCACAGGGGCGACGCGTGAAGCACGAAGACATAACGCGGATGCCAGCCACAAAATCAAGTAAGAACAGTATCCCCCGCATGATAAGAAGACCGCACCAGCGGCCCCGCTACGACCTCGCGAAACCCCAACTTCAACCCCTCCTCTCTATAAACAGAAAAAGTCTCCGGCGCGACATAGCGCTTAACCGCCATATGAAACCTCGAAGGCGCGAGATATTGCCCAACCGTCAGCACATCCACATCATGCGCACGAATATCCCGCATCGTCTCCAGAAGTTCGTCATCACTTTCGCCAAGCCCGACCATCAAGCCCGACTTCGTGACCACTGAAGCATTCGCCTCCTTCACCCGCCGAAGCAACGTCAAAGACCCGTGATAATCCGCGCCCGCACGCGCCGCACGATACAACGAAGGCACCGTTTCGATGTTGTGATTGAAGACATCCGGCCACGCCGCCGACAACGCATCGAGCGCCCGCTCGACACGCCCGCGAAAATCCGGCGTCAACACCTCGACGCGAATTCCCGGCACGCGCTCACGCAATAGCGCAACGCAGCGCGCAAAATGCGCCGCGCCGCCATCGCGCAGATCATCGCGATCCACCGACGTAATCACCACATACCGCAACCCCAACGCAGCAACGGCATCGGCAAGCCGCGCCGGTTCTTCGTCGTCGAGCGGCAGCGGGCGGCCGTGCGCCACGTCGCAGAACGCGCAACGCCGCGTGCAGATGCCGCCCATGATCATGAACGTCGCCGTGCGCTGCGCGAAGCATTCGCCGATATTCGGGCACATCGCTTCCTCGCACACCGAATGCAGACGATGCTCGCGCAGTATCGACGCCATGCCCGCCACCGTCTCGCTCATCATCGGCCTGGCGCGCAGCCATGAAGGCTTCGGCAGCGCGCCGCCCGGGTCGGGCGGCACGACCTTCACGGGAATGCGCGCGAGCTTGTCGCGGCTCCTCAAGCCGTGCTGTCCTAGCGCGGTGACGCTGTCGTGAGTGGACATCTGCGGCGCGGCTTCCATCGTCAGGCTCCGAAGAAGTCGTTGAGCAGGCGGTTCACCTCCGATGCCGACTCCATCTGCACCATATGCCCCTTGCCCGGCAGCACATGCACGCGGATATCGCCGGGCAGCCCTTGCGCGTGGCTCGCGGGAATGATCTGGTCCAGCTCGCCCCAGATCACCAGCGTGCGCGGCGCGAGCTTGTCGATGCGATCGCGATAGCTGCGCTGCTGCGCGCCATCCTTGAACGCCGACGCCGCGATCTTCTGCAAGCTCTCGCCCACACCTTCGAGCCGCTTGTACTTGACGATATCCTCGACCAGTTGCCGCGTGACGAGCGAACCGTCGGCGAACAGTTTCGTCAGATGCGGCTTCAGCGTATTGCGGCTGTTGCCCGAGACGAATCCGTCGATGTACTCGCGGTTGATCTCGTCGCCGAGACCCGCGCCCGCAATCAGCGAAAGCGACGCCACACGCTGCGGCGCTTTCGCTGCAACTGTCATCGCGACGAGACTGCCCATCGAATGCCCGACGAAATGCGCGCGTTCGATACCTCGATCGTCGAGAAACGCGATCACGCTGTCGGCCAGTTCATCGGCGCTGCCCGACTCCACCGCTTTCGTCGATTCGCCATGCCCCGGCAAATCCAGCGCATACACCGTGCGATGCGCGGCGAGGTCAGCGTGATTGAACAGCCAGTTGTTCAGATCGCCGCCGAAACCGTGGATCAGCACAGCCGGCGTGCCGCCGTCGCCGATTTTCAGGTAGCGAATGGTGCGCCCGCCGATCTGCGCTTTCTCCGGCTGCGGTCCTGCATCTGCGGAATCGGCGGCGAGCGGCACGAAGTCGCGCTGGAACGCTTCGACGGCTGCATCGATGTCCGCATCCGCCTCCTGTTCATCGGCGACCACGCCGAGCAGCGCGCCGACGGGCAGCGTGTCACCCTCCTGCGCGACCTGCCGGCGCAGCGTGCCGTTGAACGCGCACTCGACACCCGAAGCGATCTTGTCGCTTTCGACGTCGAGCACTTCGTCGCCTTTCCCCACCGTGTCGCCAATCGACTTCAACCAGCCGTTGACCTGCCCCTGCTGCATGGACAGGCCCCACTTGGGCATCGTGATCATGTGAATCGACATTGCTCAGTTCCTCGCTCAGTGTCGCGTTGCTTTGACGGCTGCGGCAATCTTGTCCGCCGACGGGATATACAGGTCTTCCAGCACGCCCGAGAAAGGCGTGGGCGTATGCGGCGCGGTGACGATCCCGACGGGCGCCTTCAGCGAATGAAACGCCTTCTGCGCGGCGAGCGCGGCGATATCGGTCGCGATCGAACAGCGCGGATTCGCTTCATCGACGACGACCAGGCGGCCCGTGCGTCCCAGGCTTTCCAGAATCGTCTCTTCGTCGAGCGGCGACGTGGTGCGCAGATCGATCACCTCGGCCTTGATGCCTTCTTTCGCGAGCCGGTCGGCGGCGTCGGTCGCGTAGTGCACCATGCGGCCATACGTGACGATGGTCACGTCGTCGCCTTCGCGCACCACGTTCGCTTCGCCGAACGGAATCGCGTACAGCTCTTCGGGCACGTCGCCTTCGCGGGTGTACAGCAGCTTGTGCTCGCAGAAGATGACGGGATCGTTGTCGCGGATCGCCTGGATCATCAGGCCTTTCGCGTCATAGGGCGTCGATGGGCACACCACCTTGAGACCGGGCACATGCGTGAATAGCGACGTCAGCATCTGCGAGTGCTGCGCGGCAGCGCGCAACCCGGCGCCCTGCATCGTGCGGATCACGACGGGCGTGACGGCATTGCCGCCGAACATGTAACGGAATTTCGCGGCCTGATTGAAGATCTGATCGAAGCACACGCCCATGAAGTCGATGAACATCAGTTCCGCGACGGGGCGCATGCCCGCCGCCGCCGCGCCGACTGCTGCGCCGATGAAGCCGCCTTCCGAAATCGGCGTGTCGAGCACGCGGCCCGGGTACTTGTGAAAAAGCCCTTTCGTGACGCCGAGCACGCCGCCCCATGCGTCCTGTTCACCCGGCGAGCCAGCGCCGCCCGCGTTGTCCTCGCCCATTACGATGACGCTTTCGTCGCGCGCCATTTCCTGACTCAGTGCTTCGTTGATTGCCTGAGAGTATGTGATCTTGCGTGCCATGTCTTGTCTCCTTGTTTGCCTAAAGGTGATCGCGATGAATTACGGATACGACACGTACACGTCTGTCAGCAGATCGGCTTCCGTCGGCAGCGGCGCGGCTTTCGCCTTCTGGACGGAATCGTCGATCAGCACTTTCACATCCGCATCGATCTTGCTCAGATCGTCGGATGACAGCATCTCCGCGCGCACCACGCGCTCTGCGAAACGCTTCAGGCAATCCTTCTCGTCGCGCAGCTTCTGCACTTCGCCCGGCGCGCGATACGTCTGCGCATCGCCTTCGAAGTGGCCGAAGTAACGCGACAGCTTCACTTCGACGAGCGTCGGCCCACCGCCGCCGCGCGCGCGTTCGATCGCTTCGCCCAGCGCTTCGTGCACCGCGAAGAAATCGAAGCCATCGACGATCACGCCCGGCATGCCGAAGCCGCTCGCGCGGTCCGCGATGTTGTCGGAGGCGACGGACCATGTCGACGACGTCGCTTCCGCATAGCCGTTGTTCTCCGCGACGAAGATGGCCGGCAAGCGCCACACGCTCGCGAGGTTCATCGATTCGAAGATCGTCCCCTGGTTCGACGCACCGTCGCCGAAGAAGCACACGCCCACGCCGCCCGTTTTCTTCAGCTTCGCCGCGAGCGCCGCGCCGCACACGAGCGGACCGCCCGCGCCGACGATACCGTTCGCCCCGAGCATGCCCTTCGACAGATCGGCAATGTGCATCGAGCCGCCCTTGCCCTTGCACACGCCCGTCTGCCGGCCGTAAATCTCAGCCATCATCCCGTGCACGTCGACGCCCTTCGCGATGCAATGGCCGTGGCCACGATGCGTGGTCGCTACATAATCACGGTCGTTCAGATGCAGGATCGTGCCGACGGCCGATGCTTCCTCGCCTGCATACAGATGCACGAAGCCGGGAATCTCGCCCGTCGCGAACTCGACGTGCAGGCGCTCTTCGAACTCGCGAATGGTGCGCATCAGCCGGTACGCTTCCAGCAGTTTTTCCCTGCTCAACTGATTTGACATGGTGTGTCTCCTTGATGATGTCGATCGTTACAGCAACGGGTGCGGATGGGCTCCGCGTGATTAAATGAACTCCCTTTATTTCGCGTTTGCTTGTGTGTGCATAAGGGTTCGCATCGAAGCGCCCGCCATCTCGCGCATCAACTGACGCGACGCCGAGAAACGCAGCGTGCGGCTCACATCGACGGTCAACGGGCCACTCCAGTCGAGCGAGATTTCATAGCGGTCGTCACGCTCGATTTCGATCTCGCGCTCGCCGTCGAATGCGAGCGTGCCGTGGCGCGCGTCGATGGGCAGCCAGTCGCCGAGTTCGAAGCGCTCGCAGGTCCGCATCGTCACCTGATCGATGCGGCCGGGCGCGATGGGCGCGAAGATAGGCACCCCATCGGGAACACCGTCGCCATTTGCAAAGCCATGCTCGTCGCGCAGCGCAAACGTGAGATGCAAGCCATGCGGCGCCGTGCGCTCGACGGGCGCCCACGCGCCGCCTATCGACGACAGCCCGATGCCATCGGGCGCGGCGAACGTAAGAAACAGCGACTCGATATCCGACGGCTCCGACACGGCCCGCGCGCCGACGAAGCGCTGACGGCTCACGCACACATCGACGAGCGCGATCTCTTCGCGTCCGCGATTCGGCCCCGCGACGCAACGCACGACGAGCCGTTTGTTGCGCGTCAATGCGACATCGGGCGGCACGACGCCCGACGCGACCAGGGCGCCCGCCATGCCCGCAACGGTCGCCTCGCGCATGTCGGGAAATGCGTTGTTGGTGCCCGTCGAAAGCGTCAGCAGCGGCACGCCACCGCAATGCGCAGCCACCGCGCGATGCGTGCCGTCGCCGCCGAGCACGGCAATCAGTTCGACACCTTCGCGCACCATATGCGCGGTGCCGGTGTGCGTATCGGTAACGCTATCGGTGATGGGCAGATCGATAAATTCGACTTCGGGCCAGCGCTCGGCCGTGCCCGTCGCCGCGTGGATGTCGATTGCGCGCAGCAGCAGCGCAGCAACGCCCGTGCGATCGCGCAGCGTCAGCACGCGATCGACGCCAAGCGCGCCGAGTCCCGCGATCAGACGCACGACCATGTTGGCCTTTTCGGCTGTCGGAAACACGGACGCGTGCGTCGTGAGACGGCGAATGTCGCGACCCGACGCGGGGTTAGCAATCACGCCGACGGTGATGGGCGATGCCACTGGCTTGTCTCCGTTGTGTTTGTCGAGAGCGGTTTGCGTGTCGCATGCAAAGCCGTTTCGTGTGACGAGCATTACTGCAACAGCCATGCCAATCGCTCGACGAGCACGCGAAGAACGCGGAAAGCCTTGTGTGGAAAGCTTTGCGCGGCATGGGCAACGCGCCGTCGCAAGCACGGCTCGTGTCGCATGACGCAGTGCACATGGCGCACATCGCGCCTTTCACCGCACTCACGGCGCGGTGACGCGACGCGCATGCATTGCGGCATCGAACGAAGCGCGTCTCACGGCTGTCTCACGCATAGGTGAGACGATCGTCTCAGGTGTCTCGCGTGTTGCAATGCAGTGTGATTACGCGGGCGGGATGTGCTACAAGAAGGTCCGGCAGAAGGCATCACCACAGGGACCAGCGCGATTCATCCACCGGTATCGTCCGTTATAGACGGGAGCCGACCATGCCTTACGTCTCTCAAACGCAGCACGTCGACCGCGTGCGCGGCGCCATCGAAGGACGCCTGCCCGCGCCCGCCAATTCGTCGCGTCTCGTGTCGTCGTGGCAGCGTTCGTATGAGCAATACCAGCTCGATCCCAGCTCGGTGATCGGGCCGCGCGTGCTGACCACGTCCGAACTGCGCGAAGTGCAAGGCAAGGAAGAAGCGTTTCTGCGCGCGTCGGGCCAATGCCTCACGCGTCTGCACGACATGATCCGCGTGGCCGACTACTGCGTGATGCTCACCGACGCGCACGGCGTCACGATCGATTACCGCATCGACCGGGACCGGCGCGGCGATTTCAAGCATGCAGGTCTTTACATAGGCTCGTGCTGGTCGGAACGCGAGGAAGGCACGTGCGGCGTCGCGAACGTTCTGACGGATCTCGCGCCCATCACGGTGCACAAGACCGATCACTTTCGCGCGGCGTTTACGACGCTCACCTGCAGCGCATCGCCGATCTTCTCGCTGACGGGCGAACTGATCGGCGTGCTCGATGCGTCCGCCGTGCAATCACCCGACAACCGCGACAGCCAGCGGCTCGTGTTTCAACTGGTGCGCCAGAGCGCGGCGCTGATCGAAGACGGCTACTTCCTCAATCAGACCACGCAGCATTGGGTGATCTTCGGTCACCAGAGCCGCAATTTTGTCGAGGCGCAACCGGAAGTGCTGATCGCATTCGACGAATGCGGCAACATCGCCGCGTCGAATCGCAAGGCGCAGGAGTGCATCGCAGGCTTGAGCGGGCCGCGTCACGTCGACGAAATCTTCGATACGTCCGCCGTCCATCTACACGATGTAGCACGCACCGATACGATCGTGCCGCTGCGTCTGCGCGCGACCGGCGCCGTGCTGTACGCGCGGATTCGCGCGCCGTTGAAGCGCACTTCGCGCGTCGCGCCCGTCGTGTCTTCGGCGAGCGCCGTCAACGCGTCGTCCGATGCGCACGCCGACACGAGTCTCGATGCGATCAGCCGTTTTCTGCACAGCCGCGACTCGCGCATCGCGCGCAATGCGGAAGTCGCGCTGCGCATCGCGGGCAAGCATCTGCCAATTCTGATTCTCGGCGAAACAGGTGTCGGCAAGGAAGTGTTCGCGCAGGCGCTGCATGCGTCGGGCGCGCGACGCGCCAAGCCGTTCGTCGCCGTGAACTGCGGCGCGATCCCCGATTCGCTGATCGAAAGCGAGTTGTTCGGCTATGCGCCGGGCGCGTTCACGGGCGCGCGCAGCCGCGGCGCGCGCGGCAAGATCGCGCAGGCGAACGGCGGCACGCTGTTCCTCGATGAAATCGGCGACATGCCGCTCAATCTGCAAACGCGCCTGTTGCGTGTGCTCGCCGAAGGCGAAGTGCTGCCGCTTGGCAGCGATGCGCCTGTGCGCGTCGATATCGACGTAATCTGCGCAACGCACCGCGATCTCGCGCGCATGGTCGACGAAGGCACGTTCCGCGAAGACCTGTTCTACCGGCTGAGCGGCGCGACGCTGCACATGCCGCCGCTGCGCGAGCGCGCCGATGTGCTAGACGTCGTGCGTGCCGTGTTCGATGAAGAAGCGCAAAGCGCGGGACATGTGCTCACGCTCGATGCGCGTCTCGCCGAGCGGCTTGCGCATTTTTCGTGGCCGGGCAATATCCGGCAACTGCGCAACGTGCTGCGCTATGCGTGCGCGGTGTGCGATGCGACGCGCGTCGAGTTGCGGCACGTGTCGCCCGATGTGGCGGCGTTGCTCGCGCCCGATGAAGCCGCGCCGCGCCCTGCGCTCGCCGGCCTCGACGACGAGCGGGCGCGTATTGTCGATGCGCTCACGCGGCATCAATGGCGACCGAACGCCGCGGCCGAAGCGCTCGGCATGTCGCGCGCGACGCTGTATCGGCGGATTGCGAAACTGGGGATCGTCGGGCCGCATCGGAGTTGATGCGTTCGAACGGTAGTAGTCAACCCGCGTTGAGCGTCGCAATCTGCTCGCCGAGCTGGCGCAAGCGCTCGCGCAATTCCGGCGGATCGAGCACTTCGACATGACCGGCCAGGCCGAGCAATTGCTCGGCCGCGTAGCCGAGCTGCTCGACGGGCAAGATCACTTCCTGCCAGCCGTCCTGTTCCGAAGGCGGCGCGATCTGCGCCTGTTCGACGGCCGCCGCGCCGAGGCGGTGCAGACGCGTCATGCCTTCCGGCGACAGCCGCAATCGCGCGGTGTGCTTGAGCAGGCTCGTCTCGAATGAAGCAACGGCCGCTGTCCACTCGTCGCGCAGATCGAAATCTTCCGGGCGTTCGAACGTTTCGTCATGCACCGTGAGCTGCGCGATGCTCGACACGCGATAGGTGCGCAACTGCGTGCGCACACGCGTGACCAGATACCATTCGCCGCCCTTGAGCACCAGCCCGAGCGGATCGCGCACGCGCACGCCCTCGGTTTCGCCGCTGGCGTTCCACGTGCGGTATTGCATCGATATGCGCTTCTGCTCCCACACGGCGCCCGCGAGCATCGTCAGCCACGGTGTCGGCGAGGGCCGCTGATACCAGCCGACAGGATCGATATGCAGCCGCGAGCCGATGCGCGACGTATCGGGCGCGGCATCGGGCAGCGCGGTGACGAGCTTTAGCTGCGCGGCTCGCAGCTGCTCCGACAGACCGAGATCGGACGCCGCGCCCGTCAGCCCGGCAATCGACAGCGTTTCCGCTTCGACCCTCGTGATGCCCGTCAGTTTCGCGCGATATCCGTCGAGCAATGCGAAGCCGCCGCCCGGCCCGCGGTCCGCATAAACGGGCACGCCCGCCGCACTCAACTGGTCGATATCGCGATACACGGTGCGGATCGACACGTCGAATTCGTCGGCGAGCGCCTGTGCGGTCACGCGGCCTTTCACCTGGAGCATCAACAGCATCGAAACGAGTCGGCTCGTCGCCAATTTTTGCGCTCCTTTTAATTCATGACATAGGTTGTCAGTTATTGACGAGTATAAAGGTAGTTATAGACCAAGATCATCCGGAGTGTGCGGAATGCACGTGACCTACGTAGTTCGCTTTCAGGTGTTGCCCGACAAGCTCGAACGCTTCATGTCGCTGCTCGACGATGTGCTCGACGCGATGCGCGGCGAGGCGGATTTTCGTGAGGCCGTGCTGCATCGCGATCCCGATTCGCCGTGTCGGCTGATGCTCTATGAGACGTGGGAAAGCCCTGACGATGCGAGCGCAGAGCAGATTCATCGCCCGTACCGTCGCGCCTATCACGAGGCGCTTGCTGACCTGCTCGCGCGACCGCGCGAAGTCACGCAATGGCACACGTTGCGCGCAGACCGGCGCGACGCGCCGCTCGAATCGCGCCATGCCGAAGAACTGGCCGAGGCGCGCGCATGAGCACGCGAACGTTCGTTTCCCGCGAGAGGGCAATGCCATGACGATGCAACGCGTGCGACAAAACTGGTTGACAACACATCGACGTCAAGACAAACTCGAATGCATGCTGACCTTCATCACCAACGCCTACGTCATTAAAAACCGTATGGCACGCCGTCGCGGCGGGCCTATGGGAGCGTGCGTGCGTTAGCATCTGCAGCAGTCAGCAAAACGATCCCAAGGCCCCGCCGGAAACGGAAGGGGCCTTTTGTTTTGTGTGCCTTCCGTCCTCCGGCTCAATTGACGGAGTGCATGATGGACAAGGCTTGCCAGCAGTTCACTGATGACGAATCGCTCTGCTTTCCGCGCTCACACGAAGAGCGTTTGCCGAGAGTCGTCGTCCACTTTGAAGTGCAGCCCGGCGCGACGATGTCGTGGCGCGTCGACGCGAACACGGAGCTTCTCGTGCAAGGCACGCGCGTGTGGTTGACGCGCGCGGCGTCGCCGTATGATCACTGGTTGCAGATCGGTGAGACGTTCCGGTTGCATCGCGGTGAGCGCGTGTGGATTAGTGCGGACGGAAACGTGCCGGCGAGGCTTTCGCTGACGACGCATCCGGTGGAATTGCGAGGCAGGCTTGCGCGCCTGCTGGAACGCTGTTCTTCGCTGGGCGCGGATATCTTTGCGCCGCGGTCGCGGTGAATGGGTTTGGTTTTTTTGCTGCGCAAGCGGTGCTGGTGTGCTTTTGCTTTTTGCTCTTACGCTGGCATCCGCGTTTTGTTAGCGTGCTTCATGCGTCGCCCCTGTGCGGGGCGGCACCTACTTTTCTTTGCCGCCGCAAAGAAAAGTAGGCAAAAGAAAGCGGCTAACA
>NZ_JAWRXV010000454.1:0-319 GCF_046534875.1 Paraburkholderia sp. SIMBA_054
TGCGGCGGATCGTGTTCGATATACACGCGCGGCAAGCGGCGCTGCGCGTCGCTCAACACATGCTCGCGGTCGTATTCCCAATGCGTCTTGTGCTGATACAGGATCACGTCGAACTCCTGATCCGGCACGTCGTCCGCATTGATTTCGTGGACGTTGTCGCCCCACGGCAACACGCCCACTTTGCCTGCATAGCCAGGCGGATGACCCGGCTTCGTCACCAGATAAAAATCGTGCGGCGCCTGTGTCAGGTAGTACAGGTAGTTGCCGTGCACGTGCCATGTCAGCACACGGAGACGGCGGCAGTTACGCAGCATGGTGC
>NZ_JAWRXV010000455.1:0-319 GCF_046534875.1 Paraburkholderia sp. SIMBA_054
CTGATCGACGCACGCTACGCGATCGTCGGGCGCGCGTTCGCGCGCGTGCCGCAGGCGCGAGTCTTCGCGAAGCGTTATGCGGGCGACGCCGAGCCCACCGCGGGCGGCGATCGCAATCTGGCCGGCATCCCGGCGATGAGCGCGTTTCGCATGCTCGACTGGCGCGGCGGCGCGGGCGCGCATGTGGACTTCGCGCCGGTGTGCCCGGCGACCGGGCGCGATGCGCTGCGCCAGTACTTCATGGTGAAGGCGCGCGCGGCCGAATACGGCTTCGATTACTACGGCGGATTCACGGCGGGCGTGCGTCATCTGCATCACA
>NZ_JAWRXV010000456.1:0-318 GCF_046534875.1 Paraburkholderia sp. SIMBA_054
GTACCTGACGGTCATCCTGGACCTGTTTAGCCGCCAGGTGGTGGGCTGGTCGCTCAAGCCGCACATGCGCACGGAGCTGGTTTCTGACGCGTTGCGTATGGCGTGGTTCCGTCGTCGCCCTGAGGCCGGTCTGATCGTGCATAGCGACCGTGGGAGCCAGTATTGCAGCGCCGAGTTCCAGGCACTGCTCAAGAGTTACGGCATGCAAAGCTCGATGAGCCGCAAGGCTAACTGCTGGGACAAGGCTTGCGTTTCACACTACACCTCCTCGCGTCGATCGGAAACAACGTCGGGATGGCGACGTCGGCAGGATAGCTT
>NZ_JAWRXV010000457.1:0-318 GCF_046534875.1 Paraburkholderia sp. SIMBA_054
AACTGTGTGTAGGTTGTCGCGTCGTACACGTTAGCGCTCTTACATGGTGGGACGCGTGCGCTATCGGTCCGAAGTGAGGGGTGTGTAGCGCTATGGCCTACACACAGTTTGCCACCTGGGCGGCGGAGGAATATCCGGCGCGGCATGCTGTAACGCGGGTGCGCGAAGCGGGTGAGGCGCACCGCAAGAGCGCTGGCAACAAACATGAGTCACGTGGTTGCCGTGTGAAGTGCGGGACCGGTTGGGGGCCCTCAGGCAGGAACAAGAATTAGCGGTGTTAGCCGCTTTCTTTTGCCTACTTTTCTTTGCGGCGGCAAA
>NZ_JAWRXV010000458.1:0-318 GCF_046534875.1 Paraburkholderia sp. SIMBA_054
TGCGGTTGAAGGTCTTGCGCGCGCCGACCTTCGGCAGCATCAGGTTGCTCGGCAATTCGAACAGCACGTAGCCGATGAAGAAGATGCCCGCGCCCACGCCGTACGCGGCGTCGGAGAAACCGAGGTCGGTCTGCATCTGCAATTTCGCGAAGCCGACGTTCACGCGATCCAGATACGCAAACATGTAGCAGGTCACCAGAAACGGCAGAAGCCGCCAGTTGAGCTTGCTGTACAGCGCGGCGGCGGGATCGCCGGCGGCCGATGGATGAATTGCTGACATGGTTGTCTCCGAATGTCTCACTGGACCCGTCGCAGGGG
>NZ_JAWRXV010000459.1:0-318 GCF_046534875.1 Paraburkholderia sp. SIMBA_054
ATATACTTTAAAGGGCAAATACAATGGCTAAACCCTCTTCCTAGAAATGATTTTCCACAAAAAGAATTCGGCACTATAGAAGCGAATGTCCATAAATTAATGTCTTATTATCAAGGTTAATAGATAAATATATAATACTTCTTCTATATAGAAAATGTTCTTATAGTAATAATCCAAGAAACTACCTCCATTGAACTGAACCCAAAAAGTTAGACAATTAATATTTAAGCAACGTAGTTGGCATGAGTACGGTATTCGACTGGACTCATGCCTTTCAATTTTTCCTTAATTCGAATGTTATTGTAGTAATGTATATAT
>NZ_JAWRXV010000460.1:0-318 GCF_046534875.1 Paraburkholderia sp. SIMBA_054
GCCGGCGTCGATTCTCGGCCGGCGCGGCGAACTCACCCATTGCCGGGTGGAGTCGTCGGTCGTGTCGCCGGGCATGGCGACGTTCATAAACAGATGCCAGCGCAACGGCCCCTTGCGCAGACTTTTCGACAGATCGTAGAACAGAAAATCCGGATCGCGCAGATCGCCGACATCGACGGGACGATAAGGCTTGTCCGGCACCACTTCCCACCGAACGAAGCGACGAATACCGTGCGCGTCGATAGTCTGGAACGCGCTGATGCCGTAGTACGTGGCGTTGTCGTAGCCCGACGACGGCGGATGCTGCTCGATAAAACG
>NZ_JAWRXV010000461.1:0-317 GCF_046534875.1 Paraburkholderia sp. SIMBA_054
AACAGGGTGCTGCGATCAATCAGGGTCCCCACGGCCGAACGGTTGCCCGCACCCTTGATCAGATCGCCTTCCCAGTGTCCCGGAATCAACCGGTCGTTGGCCTCGGGCGGGCGCACATGAATGCTCACCATGTCGACGAGCTTCCCACGCCGGTCCTGCCCGCGTGTGCGCGGCTTGCGCGTGCTACGCCCCTGTCTGAGCAGCGCAACCAGTTCACGCCGCAATGCGCCACGTGGCGCAGCATAGATGGCGTGGTAGATCGTTTCGTGCGAGACGTTCAAGGCGGGTTCTTCGGGATGCACACGTTCGAGTTGGGC
>NZ_JAWRXV010000066.1:0-56158 GCF_046534875.1 Paraburkholderia sp. SIMBA_054
CTACATTGGAACGAAAACGTTACTAATTGCGGACAAAAATGAAATTACTCGGCCATATTTTATTACACGGAATTATGGCGGATATAGATGTACGCCGGTTTGCTGAGATGTTGAGTGGTGATCTTGGTGTTCATCGACGGCCTCCTCGGTCGGTTCCAGCGCGGGCCCGGCGGTGAGCCAGGTCTCGAGCATGTTGGCGATGAGTACGCCGGCCAGGTGAGGATCGATGCAGTGGGTGAGCGACAGCGACGAGTGGCTCACCGCCGCCTCTCAGATCGCCTCGCGGCGGCGTAAGAGTTCGCGGTTGATCTCGCAGATCTCTTCGATGATCTCGCGGACCCTGTGGTAGGTGCCCAAACGTTCGGTGACGTCGGCGTAATCGGCCTGAGGCACGTAGTCCATTTGCGGGCGGCGCCCAGGAAGGCTCACGGACAGGTAGTACTTGGGGCCATGACCGGGGCCGTCGGCGCACTTGCAGCCGGGTTTGCCGCAGCGCTTGTAGCGCTCGATGAGCGAGCCACGCAGGAGCGTCTCCAAAGCCGGCATTTGCCGCAGCAACTGGGCGCGACGCCTGCGCAAGACCGACGACGGAATTTCTTCCATGAGCGGACCACGTTAAAAACTGGTCTGATAGTAGGACAAGGCGATCCATTGATCAAGCTCCTTTGGTGGGTGACACCATCGAGGCGGGAACGTCAAGCTGGTCGATCAAGTCGATCAGCTCTAACAGCATGTCCAGATCGAAGCGGCACACTGTGACGTCGCCGCTATGGACCGAGGGCGTGCCCCTGTCGGTCCATTCGCGGGCAATGCTGAAGCTGCCGCGCTCGATATGACCCAGGAGCAGCGTGTCAACTCCGCCGACGCGACGGGTCTTCAGTACAGGAAATCGCTGGCCTTTAAGCGGATGGAACGGATGGCAGATCTCGGCCCATCCCAAATCCGGGTTGGGCACCTGTGCAGTTCGCGCTGACCGTCCCGAGCCTGCGGGATCGGATCGTGCAACGGGCCATGCTGATGGCGATGGAGCCGATATGGGAGAGCGATTTCCATCCGGCTTCGTATGGCTTCAGACCGGCTCGTAGTGTTCATCACGCGATTCGCACGGTGAAGCTTCAGCTACAAGACGGTGGCGAACACAGTGTCTCAGGTCGCTGGGTTATCGAGGGCGACCTCGCCAGTTACTTCGACACCGTTCATCATCGTCTTCTTCTGAAGGGAATCCGCAAGCGGATTGTCGATCAGCGCTTCCTTGCCCTGCTGTGGAAGTTCATCAAGGCCGGGTGCGTCGATCGCGATCTATTCCGTGCCGCGAGTGAAGGCGTTCCTCAGGGCGGTGTCATCTCACCCCTGTTATCCAACATCATGTTGCATGAATTCGATGCGTGGATGGAAAGGAACTACCTGAGCAAGAAGGTGCGCAAGGATCGGTGGGCGTGGAACTTCGCAATTCTCAAGCAGCGTCCGATTACTGTTCGAGAAAACCGGCAGTGGAAACCAGCTATTGCCTACTGTCGGTATGCAGATGACTTTGTGATTGTGGTTAAAGGCACGCGTGAACATGCCGAGACAGTACGTGAAGCATGTCGTGGGTTCCTCGAAGGCGAACTGAAGCTCACGCTGAATATGGAGAAGACCCATATCACGCATGTGAACGATGGCTTCGTCTTCCTTGGTCACCGAATCATCCGCAAGCGTGGATCACGCGGTCGCATGCGACCTGTAACGACCATTCCGTGGGAAAAGTATCGGGGCTTTGCCGCGAGGCTCGTCAAGCAACTGTCGGGCAACTATGGCATGAACCGGATGGATCTGATGGAGAGCCTGAATCGGCAGATTGCCGGCTGGGCTGCCTTCTATCAATTCACCGACTTTACGGCCGCCATGTTCAAAAAGCTGGACCGCACGGTCTTCTGGAAATTCGGCTACTGGCTTGCGCGCAGGTTTCGGAGCGGGTTCAGGTCGCTGATGCGCGACTACATTCGCGCACCAGAACCGGGACAGGCGACGACATGGGTGTTACAAGGCCAGAACAGTCGAGGTTGGTATGGGACGGTGGCGCTGCGGCGTCTGGTTACCAGCCGCAAGGGTCAGTTCAGGTGGCGTACGCCGTCGGAAAATCCGTACATCATGCGCGATGAGACACGCAGCACCATCGAGTCGCGCTATGCAGATGTCGCCTTTGCTATGAGCAACACTTGAATGGAGAGCCGGATGCGCTGAGAGGTGCAAGTCCGGTTCGGGGAGGAGAGACAGGGAAATAGTTCGACTACGCCCTGTCTCTTACTCCACTTCCAACCGGCGAGAGGTTTCTTTATCTGGCCGTGGTACTCGACGTGTTCAGTCGGCGCATCGTTGGCTGGGCGATGTCCAACCATCTGTACACCGAACTCATGTTGCGTGCACTGGACATGGCGTTGCAACAGCGACGCCATGAAGGCGTCATTCACCACTCCGACCAGGGCTGTCAATATACGTCCATTGCATTTGGACGGCGCTGCCGCGAAGCCGGCGTGCAACCGTCGATGGGCACGGCTGGCGACGCCTATGACAACGCGATGTGCGAATCGTTCTTCGGCACACTGGAAGCGGAGTTGCTCTCGCGGGAACACTTCGCGACCCACGAACAGGCCAGGCGGCGCACCTTCTTATTTCTGGAGGGCTGGTACAACGTACGCCGCCTGCACAGCAGCATCGGCTATTGTTCGCCGCTCGAATTCGAAAACCTGAACGCGCAAGATCGCCGCTCATCGCAATGCGGGTTGCCCACCGCCGGGCAGCGTCATGGTCGAGACAGGCGACCCGCTACCCGGCCGTGGACAACCCGCGACTCAACGCTTAACGGAGGATCAATACCGTACTAAACCCAACTGCAAATCCGTCCGTTGAAGCGGGTCAACCTCAGATATTGATTGCCGATAGTTTGACTGTGCCCTTGCTGGAGGCAATGGCAATACAAAAGCGCTGGCGGGCCGTCGCGAGAAACATTGTGGCGTCCAAACTCCAACGAGGTGCAAGGTGATATCGGCACAATTGTTCATACTATTACAATTTGCATTCGAAGATGAAAATTGCGCCTTTTCACCAATTCCTCGTTGTCTTTGTCTTTCTTGGAAATCGGAGTTTGCAGCAGACCTGCATAGTCTGCTGCGACCACTCAACTGCTTTGTCACAGCAATCTGGCAAAATCCGGAATGTGGGGCTGCATAAGGCAGTGGACTGAACGCATGGGGCCGAGACGCGGCGTCATTTGCCGGTCTCGTAAGACTCCCTGTCCGCCGGCCACGGCAGATGAATTGATTCCATGCTGTGACATTTGTGAGACGCAATTCGATAGGGCGTTAATACGAAATGCTGTACCCAGCGGACGCAAGCTTCGCGGCAAGTTCGTCGTTCAACCATTTCGATGCGGAGTCACTCATGACACGTCGGGAGCCTGACGCCACCATCTACACCGGTGAGTTCCGCGAGGAAACCTATCGGAAAGTGATGTGGAGGTTACTGCCGCTTCTCTTTCCTTGCTATGTCCTCAACTACCTGGATCGGGTTAACATCGGCTACTCCCAACTGCGCATGGGTCCTGATTTGGCTTTCAGCGATGGGGTATACGGACTGGGCGCAAGCATGTTTTTTGTGGGTTTTGTGCTCTTCGAGATACCAAGTAATTTACTCCTGGAAAAGAGTGGAATCCGTACTACCATATTGAGAATTATGGTGTTATGGGGACTACTTTCTGCTGCAACAATTTTCGTCCGCAGGCCGGCTGAGTTTTATCTGGTTTGGTTTCTTTTGGGAGTAGCGGAGGCTGGGTTTTTCCCTGGCATTATGTGGTATCTAACGCTGTGGTTTCCTCCACAAAGGAGGGCGCGCGTTGCTGGAATCATCATGACTGCCGCAGTCGTGGCGGGCATGATTGCCGGTCCAATCTCCGGATGGATTTTGCACAACACAGACGGGCTCGGCGGACTTGCGAGTTGGCAATGGTTATATCTGATCGAGGGTTTGCCGAGCTGCATCCTCGGGGTGGTGACATTCTTTGCGCTCCCCCTCTCGCCATCGAAAGCCAGCTGGCTTAGCGAAAACCAGCGCAAACTCATTGTGAGCGAAGTCAGCGTTTCCAGCCCTAAAATTGGCGCTACGTCGAAAGGGGTGCTAATCGCGCTCAAGAGTTCGACCGTATGGATGTACTCCTTCCTTTACTTTACGATCGGTTGCGGGGCGTACGCATTGAGCTTCTGGATGCCCTCGATGATTCAGGGCCTTCGAATCGCTGACACGCGAATCATCGGTCTTGTCTCTACAATTCCGTACACGTTCGGCGCCATCGTGATGGTTTGGTACGGATATCGCTCGGACCGAAAACACGAGCGGCGCTGGCATCTGGCCGTTGCCATACTCGTTGCCGCGGCGACGCTGACCGCGACGACTTTAACGACGACGCATGTATGGCTTTCGGTCGCGCTTATCTCTGTTGCTGTCGGCGGCGTAGTCGCTGCTTACCCCGTGTTTTGGGCTGCAGCGACAGCTGCAGTTCCGCGTGCAGCCCCAGGTGCGAGCATCGCGGCGATCACAAGTATCGGCAACCTTTCGGGTGTAGCGACCCCTTTAACGATCGGTGTGCTCAAAGCGTGGAGCGGCAACCTTTCGATCGGCCTGTACTGTACGACGATAATGATGGTCGTTGGGCTTCCAATACTCTTCCAACATCACACACAGTTGGGCAAAAGTGCGAGCGCCTAGCGTGTAGCCGTTTGTCATGGAATGCGCGGAGGTTGCGGTTGAACGCGTCCGATCGGTAGTCTGCGCTATTTCGGCCTTGTGCAGCGCCTTTGCGCCGGGGCGTCAGTCTTGCTCGGCATCGGGCTCCGCACGGGCCGCGGCATCTCCGCAGGGACACTGGGCCGCAAGCTACATCCGGACATCGAGCAGATATGTGCGTTCGTGAGTAGACTCTCGTTTGGGATCGGACTTCTCGAACTTGCGTAGTGAGGCGACGTTTGACCTGATGGTTTCGGATCATGTCAGAGTCATGATGAGAGTTGGCTCAGCCAATTGAGGCGCAAGGCTATCCCAGGATTTCGGGGTGCTAAGAGCAACGAACACGCAAGGCTGGTATTTGAAAGTCTGCGATTCAACGTGGCGGGGAGAGACGGGATCTAGTGCGCGTCTATGAGACCGTTGAAATGCTTTCCGCTCCGGCCCGACAGCATTGCCAGTGATCAACGAGAATTGGCTGGCTGGTTATACTTGAATCGCTGCTGGCGATTTCAGCGGCAGCTTGCTATGTCCACCAGGAGACTTCGCAACATGGATACCGGATCTGCGAGTGACCAACGCGGGGCCCAGACCGATAACGATGGGGGAGATGCCGAAACCGAATCCGCACTCGAAGACCCGGCTGTTCGCAATCACCCGCGTTACGAACAGATGTTCCCGTCGCTCTCGAATGCCGAGATAGATAAACTTCGCCGCTTCGGCAACGTATCGTCTCATTCGAAGGGCGAATTACTGTACAAAGCGGGCAGCATGCACCCCGGAGTATTCGTGCTGCTGTCGGGAAGGGTTCGCATCGTCAGTCGCGACGGCCTGAATCGCACCCGTGCGTTCCATACATACACGCAAGGAGAATTCACGTCGGACATAACCCAGTTATCAAACACTCCTGCGATTTTTGATGCTCATGTCATTGAACATGTGCAGGCGGTGTTGCTGAGGCCTGATGGCTTGCGGGCGCTGGTGATAGGCGACGCGGAACTGGGCGAAAAAATCATGCGCGCGTTGATCCTGCGGCGTGCGCTGGTGGCCGAGCGAGGAGATAGTGTTGTCTTCGTCGGTCCTGCCGGCAACGCGCGCTTGGTGGCATTGAGCAACCTTCTGAGGCGCATCAGCTTCCCTTACACCGTGCTCGATGCACATCACAACCCTGAAGTTTTGGCGCTGCTCGACAGATTGACCCTTCAAGCTGGAGATTTCCCGCTGGTCCTTTGTCCGAACGGCGCGATGCTGCGAAATCCGAATGAGAGGGAGCTGGCATCGTGTCTCGGCCTTGCGCAGGATTTCGACGTTTCCAAGGTCTACGATGTTCTGATAGTCGGTGCTGGCCCAGCGGGGCTCGCTGCGGCAGTGTATGCGGCATCGGAAGGACTGTCGGTCGCAGCACTCGATTGCCGTTCTCCGGGCGGACAAGCTGGGACAAGTGCGCGCATCGAAAATTATCTGGGATTTCCGAACGCCATCAGTGGGCAGGACCTCGCCGGCCGAGCCCACATTCAGGCACAAAAATTCGGTGCTCGTATTGCTATTCCATACGAAGTGAAACGGCTCTACTGCGAAAGACGACCGTTTTCGCTTGAGCTGTCTGACGGGCAACGCATTTTGTCGCTCACAGTAGTCATCGCCAGCGGAGCCGAATATCGCCGCCCGGACGTTGGCGGGCTGGAGCGTTTTGAGGGCAAGGGCGTCTACTATTGGGCTACACCAATCGAAGCCCGGCTTTGCAGTGAGGGACCTGTACTTCTCGTCGGAGGCGGCAATTCGGCCGGCCAAGCCGCGGTGTTCCTTGCTCCTCAGGTCGACCACATCCATATGTTCGTGCGCGGAGCGAATCTCGAACAACGAATGTCTCGCTACCTTGCGGAGCGTGTGGCATCGTTGCCCAATATTACGTTGCACTATCGGACAGAGTTGACTGCATTGGAAGGAGGCGACCGTCTCGAACGGGTGCGTTATCGCGGTGCTGGCGGAATTGACGGCAGTATGACTGCGCGCCACTTATTTGCATTCGTGGGCGCAACGCCGAACACGCGTTGGCTCGAGACATGCGGCGTCGAAGTCGATACTCACGGATTCGTGCTTACGGGCGTCGATCTTTCGACAGAGGTTGATCGCAGCTTGCCTTTGCAAACCAGCATAACGGGTGTTTTTGCGGTTGGCGACGTGCGGTCTGGGTCGAGCAAGCGTGTCGCGTCTGCGGTAGGTGAGGGCTCGGCCGTGATTGCCCAGATCCATACATATCTCTCAACGACGGTCCATGCGTAGCCTCTGAAAATTCGACCGAGAAATGTCAATCGTAAACGTCATGGCAGCACGGTTCTGTTTCAGCGCTACTCTAACCGGGCGAACCGCTGCTGCGTGCGCCGGGGAGGGATAGCCCGGGCTCGCTTCATGGCGGTTGCCATGCAGAGCAACTTGTTGGTTGCATCGCCGGACGACCGATGCGACGCGCCGTGCGTCGCAGCCGTAGTACTGATTTGAGACGAAAGTTTTATGTCGTGACGCAATCAGCAATACCGCCTAACTTCCACAGACCGGATTGATGCCCGTTGGCAATTGATGCATGAGGCGATGGAAATGAAGCTGAAGCCGATCGCGCCGAAGGTGGGCATCGAAAGATACCGGCCACCTTGATCGCGGAAGGTATTCCGCAAGGATCGACCCCGCCGCGCGGAGAGTCTCCCAGAGGGACGATGTAAGCGATTCGTCAAGATCGCTTTTGCGACTCATGGTGAGTAGCATGAGATTGCCGCTAGCGCCGACGAGAGCTCGGTTTCGAAGCTTGCGCAACTGATCGCAGTTGCGCACCACGCTTATGACACCGTCCGTCCAGCTAGCAGGAGTGACTCAAAATTTCTTGTAGTCACATCTGGCCTTTGTCGGTAGTGTTGCTGGCAAGGGCCAGTGAATCTACTTGCTTAGTGGACGACGTCTCTTTGCATACGTCTATTGCATTTTTTAAGTCCAACCGTCGAAATGATGGGCTCTGCTCCAGCCCATCTACGAACACTAAACCCGTTCGCCGTTAACAACAAGATAGCTTGGCGAATACATCGTCACGAGTTCTTCTGTCGCCGTCGGATGAACTGCCATCGTGCGGTCGAAATCGTCCTTTGTGCAGCCGGCTTTCAGCGTAATGCCAAGCAACTGGGCCATTTCTCCGGCGTCGTGGCCAAGAATATGCGCGCCCACGACCTTACGATCTTCAGCGTTGACAACCAACTTCATAATCGTTTTCTCGGATCGCCCCGACAACGTCGCTTTCATAGGACGGAATTGCGCGCGATAGATTTCCAGTTTTTCGAACCGCCTGGCGGCGTCTTCTTCGCTCAGCCCCACGGTGCCAATCTCGGGTTGTGAGAAGACCGCGGTAGCAACCAGATGATGATCGGGGCTGGTCGGATTGTTCTTGTACGCCGTCTCGATGAAGCACATTGCCTCATGGATGGCCACCGGCGTCAGTTGCACCCGATCAGTAACGTCACCAAGCGCATAGATACTCGAAATAGAAGTGCGAGAGTATTCATCGACGACAATCGCACCCCGTGCATCGGTCTTAACACCGGCTACCTCAAGGCCAAGACCCTTGGTATTTGGGTTGCGGCCGAGCGCCAGCATCACGGTGTCAACATCAAGCAATGCGCCTTTTTTAGTGCGGGCTCGGAGTCCCGTCTCTGTCTTGGTCACCTCTTCGATCACGTCATGACAAAGAATCCGGATTCCTTTTTCTACCATTGCCTCATGCATGCCGCGGCGCAGGTCTTTGTCAAAACGTGACAGAATTTCCGCGCCACGATAAATCAATGTGACCTGTACCCCGAGTCCGTGAAAGATATTAGCGAATTCCACGGCAATATAGCCCCCGCCAGCAATCAGGATGGATCTCGGCAATTCATCCAGATCAAATGCTTCGTTTGATGAAATGCAGAGATCGTGTCCGGGCAGGGCAGAATGCGCGTTCACAGTGCCGCCAACAGCAATAATGATCTTGTCCGCTGTAACAGTCCGATCCGTTTTGACCAGGCGGATCGTATTGGCGTCAAGGAGTTCTGCGCGTGTATCGAAAATATCGGCCTTGGCATTTTCAAGGCCCTTGCGATAGAGACCCTCAAGGCGCCCAATTTCCTTGTCCTTGGCTGCAACCAGTTTCTCCCAATCAAATTGAGTTTCACCTACCGTCCAGCCGAAGCGGATTGCGTCCTGAAAATGCTCCTGATACTGAGACGCATATACGAAGAGCTTCTTCGGCACACACCCGCGGATGACACAGGTTCCGCCATATCGCGACTCCTCGGCGATACCTACCTTTTTTCCAAGCGAGGCTGCAACGCGTGCAGCCCGGACGCCGCCCGAACCACCGCCGATGACGAAAAGATCATAATCATACGAATGCATGCGAAAAGCTCCTGCGGGGTTAAGCCAAGAGGGCCACAAAGAAAATGCGTAAATGGAAGATGAGTCTATAAATACAGACGTCTGACTGTATGCTCGCGATGTCGATTTCGGCTACGAAATTTCGATCTATCTTCAGCTAGCCTTTGGCCGGACCTCTGTCTCAGTGCACGGACCGAGGCAGTCCGGCAATTCCAGCCGACCAGCAGTAAACATATGCCCAAATATTGGGATGTATTAGCCTGTCGATAGCCAAGTGAGTCAACGTCGACGATCGCAGCGCAGTAAACGAAACAGCATCCCAAGAAAAAAGATAGATGTCTTACTTTAAGTTAGTATAGCACTGTAGACAAGGGGGATTTCATGGCAACTTCTATGTACAAGAAAGGGCACGAGGCGACGGGCGACATCGTCGCTGCCGCCGACATGCTCTTCCAGCAGCGCGGATTCCAGAACACGTCATTTCAGCATTTGGCCGAAGGAAGTGGAATACCTAAGGGAAACTTCTATCATTACTTTCGTACGAAAGATGAACTGCTAGATGCCGTTCTGCAGGGTCGAATCGCCCAGCTTGACGAGCAGCTCCAAAAAAGGGAGCAGGAAGTCGAAGACCCGTTGCTTCGCTTGGAAGGTTTTGTGCGATCGTTGCTTGATGATCCCACGGATCCCTTCATATATGGCTGCCCGCACGGTTCCCTCTGCATGGAACTCGCCAAGGGACGCGCCGACCTCTTGCGGAAGGGCAGCAGCATTTTGATTCGACTGAGAAACTGGTTTTCGGAACAATTTCGAATGGCCGGTGTGGCTGACAGTGACAGTTTGGGATTGCGCCTGCTTTCCAGAATTCAGGGGATCATCCTGCTGACCGCCGCGTTTCAAGATGAAGAGTTCGCCAAACGCGAAATCGTGGATGTGATCGAGTGGGTCAGGTCGGTTGCAGTCCATCCCGCTGTAAAATAATCGAGGCTATTCATTTACGAAGCCCGCCGCAGAAGTGTTGGGTTGTATAAAGGGTAGACTCTCTAATGAAGGGCGCTTTGAAATAGCGCCCCGTTTAGAAGCTACCCTAGCCAAATGCGACAATCGGTTATTTAGAAGATGACGGGACGAACTGTGTCGGCTGATCGGATGATCGATCTGAAAGAACCCGATGTTGCTTCGGACTTTTTGCTGAAAACCAAGCCATGCGGAACCTTCACGAAACCGTTCAGCCTCTCGGTTCGAACATGTCGACGAACGGCTAGCTGAGACCTGCAGACCGCGGTGTTGACTATCCTCATGAAAGTTCTCGATAGTTGCACGGTGTGCCCGTTCTCTATCGCCAACTGACAACGCGCGTGGCGTATGTGTGAGGTGCCACGTTGTCCACGTGCTCCGTGACGTCGGTTCGGCAAGCTCGCGATCGTCTTGTTCCACAATCAGTCGGAGGACTTTGAGGTAAGAGAAACCTCGAAGCCTCGTTTGATCGAAGGTCGATCCATCATGAGCCGATACCAGCGCTGGACATTGGGATAGTCGGCAAGGCTTACGCGATGTCTTTCATGACGCCACGCCCATGCCAGGATGGCAAAATCCGCAATTGAGATAGCACCTGCAACGAACTCCACCTGATCTAGGCGCCGCTCCAGTACACCGTAAAGTCGATTTGTTTCCTTGGTGAAGCGCTGAAGGCCGTATCGTTGATCCTCTTCGGGCTCGACCTGCAGAAAGTGGTGGACCTGCCCGGGCATTGGTCCAAATCCACCGACTTGCCACATGAGCCATTCCAGAACCGGGAGGCGCTCGCGAAGGGTTTTCGGCCAGAATCGACCAGTTTTTTCGCCTAGATAGATCAGAATCGCACCAGATTCGAAGATGCTGACCGGGCGCCCATCAGGGCCGTCGGCATCGATAATCGCGGGAATGCGGTTGTTTGGACTCAGCTTTAGAAAGTCTGGATTGAACTGCTCTGCCTTGTTAATGTTGACGGGCCGTACTACATATGGCAGGCCCATTTCCTCCAGCGCGCAGCTGATCTTTCTTCCGTTTGGCGTGTCCCATGCCCAGAGTTCAATAGTCATTAGCGTAGTCGTCTTTCTCAAAGTACGTGATGTAAAAGAATCGTCGAAGTCCCCGAAGGTGGGCCCGTCAGAGGGCGGTGTGACACACGCCCCATCCGAACGATCACCGACGTTGCTCACCTATTCCGGGGAACATTCAGCCGCAAGCCCTTGCCTTTCGCTGACGCGCTTTGCGACAACGGCAATCGCAAGCACGGCGGCGTTGAGGACGAGACCAACAAACCCGACATTCACGTCATACGCCGCCTGCGGCAAACCAGGGATAACCTGTTGAAGATGCAGGAAACCAAGGCCGAAGATTGCCACCGTGGCTACACCGACGGCGGTACCGGCGAAGGCAACGACTTTTGTGATTGGGTTGTTGCGCAGCAGACTCAGCAAAAGCGAGGGAAACAATTGTGTGATCAGGCTATACCCTGTCAGTTGGAGCGCGACAATGGTATTGCTGGCGTTCAAGGCGAAGTACACAGCTATAAGTGTGACGAGGGGAACCAGGAACTTCGCCAAGGACGCAGTTCGCAAATCGTCCGCGTCCTTGTGCACTACGCGATAGATGTTATTCGCAACTGTCGTCGCCACAGCCATGGTGATCATGGCGCCGGGAACAAGCGCTGTGAGCATGCCGGCCGCACCAATCAGACCGATCACCCAAGGATCAAACGTGGCAATGGAGAGGCGAAACAGCGAAAGATCAACGCTGCTTCCTTGCAAGCCCGGAACCTTCAAGATCGCTGCGAAGCCCACGAACGCAACCATCACCAGTACGAGCTGATACAAGGGCAGGATAATGGCGTTCTTACGAAAGACGCGTTGGTCGCGCGCTGTATAGAGAGATGCGAACGTATGGGGCCACATATAGAAGCCGAGCCCCGCCAGAATGATGGTCGAATCGAACCAAACCAGACTGATCCCTTTCTGCTGAAACGCAAGGAAGCCGGGCTTCACGCTTTCGATCGCGGCAAACATGGCAGAAAAGCTGCCGTAGTAATGCAGTGGCAGGTAGACCCCAAGAAATACGATGACGATGAGGATAGTGATGTCCTTCAGCACAGCCGTCCAGGCAGCACCATGTACACCCGAAATCGAAACATAGGCCGCTACCAGTATTCCGCCAATCCAGATGGCAAGTTCAGGCGAGACGGAACCGTTCGAAGCTGTGGAGACGATGATGCCTAGTCCCTTGAACTGCAGGACAAGATAAGGAACGAGCGCGGCAAGGCCGACGAGCGAAACCAGCATCCCGAGCGCAGGACTGTCGTATTTTTCCGCAAAGAAGCTGGCTTGCGTGATGAGATTGCGCTGCTTTGCATAACGCCAGATTGGTGGCACCAGCCAGTACGAAACGACGTATGCAAGACATGGGTAAGCCAGGATGTAGTACACGGCCGAACCGCGGCCATATGCAAACCCGCTTCCCCCCAAGAACGCGACTGTCGTATAGATCTCTCCCGCCATCAGCAGAAAGACGAGAAAGGAACCAAAGCCGCGTTGTCCAACTGCCCACTGCTGTAGACCCATCTTTCGCCCTTTGCGGGCGCGCACACCAAGATACAGCGCCAATGCGGCTGTCGCTCCGATGGTGATAAGCGAGATATTGATCATTGGGTTACCTCTTCCTCGACAAAGTTTTCGGGATCGAGACGATATATCGCCCACATAACGAGGCTGGTGAGCACGATCCACGCAAGCAACCATGCAAGAACGAACGGAAAGCCGAAGATAAAAGGCGTAACGCGATTGACAAAAACTACGCCAACGAGAAATCCCAAAAATGGGAGCGACGCCAACGATATCAGGAGTCCAGAACGACTGCTTCGCTTAGGCGATGCAGGTGTGTGAAGGCACGGAACCGCGCCCGTCGAAACTGTTTCCTGTCCTTGCATTGCGCCTCCTAGATCACTTTCCAAAGAAGCTCCGGTTGATAGCTTACGAGCCACCAGACCAAAGTCAGTCGTATGACTGTCATTCATTGCGTTGATGCTGTCATCCAGGACATTCCATGCTTGACGCATCGCAAGGAACAATATAAGTTGGACGTCTGACTTTATGGAGGAGACCCATGATGACCGAACATGATCCGTTGTCTCAAAACTACAAGGGTGTATTCGATACCAGCATTGGTTTCGGCAATAAACCGGTCCTTTTAAACGTTGACTTCACCGTCAGCTATATCAGCGAGGATTCGCCGTTCTACGCGCCCGGCGTCGCGGCTGCCCTCGCGCAAAGCGTCGAATTGCTCGACCTTGCCCGAAGTCTTGACATCCCAGTGGTCCATACGCGGGTCGTCTATCATCCGGGCGGATCAGACGGGGGAATATTTGTCGAGAAAGTGCCATTGTTGCGTCGATTGACCGAGCATGATCCCATGAGCCAGATCGTCCCGGAGTTCGAACCGAGACATGGCGAGGTGGTTATCCGTAAGCAATTTCCTAGCGCATTCTTCGCTACCCCCCTCGCCTCGATGCTCACCAGCCGAGCAATCGATACCGTCATCATCATCGGGTGTACGACCAGCGGCTGCATCCGTGCGACGGCGGTCGACGCGATGCAATACGGCTTCCGCGTGATTGTTCCGCGCGAATGTGTTGGAGATCGGCATGAAGGACCGCATGAAGCAAATCTTTTCGATATAAACAGCAAGTATGGGGACGTCATGTCCCGCTCGGATGTCATGGCCCAACTATCTCGATAGTTGAGCAATCTGCATTTCCAACTAGATCGCAGTTCGTGCTTGAAGGATCAACATCATGCTGACCCAAACGAAGCGTTATGACTTTTCGCCGATCATCGATCGGCCCGTGCGCCGTTTTCCGAACAATGAACGTGTCGCTGTGGTCGTGTACGTAAATCTGGAGCATTTTCCGGAGGATAGGCCTGGCCCGTCCATCCTGCCAGTGACTGCTCAGTTCAAACCCGATCCGCTGAACTACGGATGGCGCGACTATGGACAGCGCGTTGGCATCTGGCGCCTGATGCAGGCTCTCGATCGTTACGGCTTTCCCGCCAGTGTTTGTCTCAATTCGGAAGTGTGTCGTGAATACCCCCGGATCATTGAGGAAGGTCTCAAACGCAAATGGGAGTGGATGGGGCACGGTCGAAACAACACGGAAATCGTCAATGGTCTCTCGATCGCGGATGAAACCGCCATGGTCGACGAAACTATCGAAGTCATCACTCAAGCGACAGGGTCGAAACCGAAAGGGTGGCTCAGCCCGTTCCTGACCGAAACGCATGCAACGCCGGATTTGCTTGCGGAACGGGGTATCGAATATCTTTGCGACTACTCCAGCGATGATCTTCCCTTTCCGATGAACGTCAAGACAGGTTCCCTGCTGTCTATGCCGTACTCGGTCGAACTCAACGACCTTCCGTCGCTGCTCACGTTTGGTACCTCGGCCGAGAATTTCGCCCAGATGATTCGCGATCAGTTTGATGTCGTCTATCAGGAGGGCGCAAGCATTCCGCGAGTTCTCCCGATCGCGCTCCATACGTGGATCATCGGTCAGGCGTTTCGGATGAAGCATTTTGCGGAGGTCCTAGCCTATATCAGCAGCCACAAGGATGTTTGGCTTACGACCGGGGGCGAACTAAATCATTGGTATCGGGCAGGCAACTGAAATGATGGGAAACGCGTGCTGCTCCGATTTGAATTAATCGTCGCTTACCGGTGACAGCGGAAGGGGCCGTCTGGTTCCAACCAACCTTAATTTGTGTCCGATGCGTCAAATCCTGATGCTCGGACCGCATTAGTCAGATAACTGACTACTTCTTCACTAACGGATGGCGTAAATGTTAAAAGTTTTGGGTCGGGCTAATTCAATTAATGTCCAAAAGGTACTATGGACGTGCGACGAGTTGTCGGTACCCTTGGAGCGCGAGGATCTGGGGGGAGGATTTGGCGGGCTCGATACACCCGAATATCGACAAAAGAATCCGAACGGACTGGTCCCGACGATTGATGACAACGGTGTGATTGTTTGGGAATCCAACACGATCGTACGCTATCTTGCAGCTCGTTATGGCGCTGGCCAGTTGTGGCCGGAAGATCCCGCCGTCCGCGCAGATTCAGACAAGTGGATGGATTGGCAGTTGACGACCTTCTGGCCTGACGTGCGTAAAATCTTCCTTCAACTGATCCGCACACCTGAAGATCGTAGAAACGCACAGGTGATCGAGGAAGCGCGGATTAAGGCGATTGATGCTGCAAAGGCACTCAACTCCGCGCTAGAAGGAAGGAAATATCTCGCCGGCGATGTGTTGACGATCGGTGACATCGCTGTAGGTGTGGTCGCATACAGATTTTTTACCCTCGATTTCGAACGCCCCTCGTTGCCCCATCTCGAGTCATGGCATGCGCGTCTCGCTGATCGACCCTCATTCCAGCGTCAAGTGTTGCTACCGCTCTCGTGAGCGTCGAGGGCGTTTAGATCGCAGCCGAAACATTCCGCATACTATGGCACAGACTCTCTACGAGAAATTGTGGAACACACATGTGGTCCACACGGAGGATGACGGTACGACAGTCCTATATATCGACCGTCACCTCGTCCACGAAGTCACCAGTCCTCAGGCGTTCGAAGGACTCAGGCTCACCAAGCGTCCGGTGTGGCGTATCACCGCAAACTTGGCGGTATCGGATCACAACGTGCCGACCACCGATCGCAGTTGTGAGATTGCTGACCCAGTCTCCAAGCTGCAAGTCGACACGCTCGACGCAAACTGCGACGCCTTTTGCATTACGCAATTCAAGATGAACGATCCCCGTCAAGGGATTGTGCATATCATCGGGCCGGAACAAGGCGCCACGCTTCCTGGCATGACGGTGGTCTGCGGTGACTCTCATACTTCGACACATGGTGCGTTCGGCGCATTAGCTCAGGGAATCGGTACGTCGGAAGTTGAACATGTCCTGGCAACGCAAACGCTATTGCAGAAGAAGAGCAAGACCATGCTGATCAAGGTGGAGGGCGAGTTGCCACGTGGATGTACCGCGAAGGATATCGTGCTCGCCATCATCGGCCGAATCGGAAGTGGCGGCGGCGCGGGCTACGCGATCGAATTCGGTGGTTCGACAATTCGGTCGCTCTCCATGGAGGGGCGCATGACGGTTTGCAACATGGCGATCGAAGCCGGGGCTCGCGTTGGTATGGTCGCCGTCGACGACACGACGATCAATTACCTGAACGGGCGTCCCTTCTCTCCGGATGGTGCCGAATGGGATCGGGCCGTCACTTACTGGAAGCAGTTCAAGTCCGACGATGATGCACATTTCGATCGCCTAGTTGAATTAGATGCCGCCGACATCGTTCCACAGGTCACTTGGGGCACGTCATCGGAGATGGTCGCGTCGGTTGACGGCCGAGTGCCAGACCCGGAGAAAGAAAATGACCCGATCAAGCGCGACGCGATGGAACGCGCGCTGCAATACATGGCTCTTCAACCAAACCTTCCGATCGAATCGATAGAGCTGGACAAGATTTTTATTGGCTCATGTACAAATGCCCGCATCGAAGATTTGCGGGCCGCCGCGTGGGTGGTGAGTAAGTTAGGCCGCCGCGTGGCATCGAACGTTCGGCTCGCGATGGTCGTGCCGGGCTCGGGCCTCGTGAAGGCGCAAGCTGAGCGCGAAGGGCTTGACAAGGTCTTCATCGATGCGGGCTTCGAATGGCGCGAACCTGGCTGTTCAATGTGTATCGGAATGAATCCTGACCGCCTCGAGCCGGGTGAACGATGCGCATCTACATCGAACCGAAATTTCGAAGGACGTCAGGGTGCAGGTGGGCGCACGCATCTCGTGAGTCCAGCTATGGCGGCGGCCGCCGCCATAGCTGGGCATTTCTTCGATATTCGCAAGCTAGGTTGACGATCAAAGTTCTCGACCTGCAAAGTGTTCAAATTGAGCATCGTGAAACGCCTGCAGATCGGATTCGTCAGGCATCCCGAGATGCACCGAGTTGTTCAAAGCGCGGTGCAGCTCCACGCCCCTCAGCAATGGCGGTGACAAACATACGATCTTTGATTATCACTCGCGCCGCGTCGGAGGACTTCTGTTCCGCCCTCCAATTGTTTACTCTGACAAAAGGTTTAAGCGTCATGGATAAGTTTGTTACACATACCGGCGTCGTGATGCCTCTCGATCGCGAGAACGTCGATACAGACGCGATCCTCCCAAAGCAGTTTCTCAAGTCGATCGCGCGCACCGGTTTCGGCTTGAACGCCTTCGACGAATGGCGCTACCTTGATCGCGGTGAGCCCGGTAACGACCACTCAAGACGTCCACGGAATCCAGAATTTGTGCTGAATCGGCCCCGTTATCAGGCTGCCTCGATACTACTCGCGCGCAAGAATTTCGGATGTGGCAGCTCGCGCGAGCATGCGCCGTGGGCGCTCCAACAGTGCGGCTTCCGTGCGCTGATTGCTCCAAGTTTTGCAGATATCTTCTACAACAACTGCCTCAAGAACGGCTTGCTACCGGTCGTGTTACCGGAAGATCAGATCGATTATCTGTTCAAAGAAACGTACGCGTCCGACGGCTTCAAACTGACGGTCGATCTCCAGGCGCAAGTCATAAGTAAATTCGACGACCATTCAGAATATCGATTCGAGCTCGCCGCATTCCCTAAGTATTGCATGCTGAATGGCTATGATGATATCGGTCTCACACTAGGTTATGCGGACAAGATTCGACAGTTCGAAGCCCTTCGCCTCGCGGAACAGCCGTGGCTAAATAACCGGATATCGGGATAATCGGATCGCGTCTATGATTGCATCGGACGACGGACCCTTTTGGCCGGAGCCTTCGCGCGGGCGTGACGCACTCTCCTGATGACGCACCCGTGAGCTGGAATGCCGGTTTGCAGTATAAGGTTTTGCCGTGGACACTTTCATACTTTGGCGTTTCGAAGAGTCATCGTTCGAACTCCGATTCGGAGAACACGCAGAACGGAATCGGCACGCCGGAATCTGCGTTGCAGTACGAAGTCGGCATCGAGTTTTTGTTCCTCGACGACCGCTACGTCCTGAACATAGCACTATTCGACGTCAAGCGGGTAACGTCGCCGCGCTGACCACGATCAACGATGTCGAGTCGGTGGTGTTCGACAGTTAGAAGACGAAGGCGACGACGCATCGCACGACGCCAGCATCACGTCGCAGTGGCATGTGGTGGCGAATTTCACAGCACAGGACGCGACCATTACCAGCAATCCGCCAGGCATTCTTCGGTTGGAAGTCATCCGCAAGGCGCGCTGGCTTATATGGCGAATCTGTGGACGACGTATGACTTTTCGATCACCGGAATTCCGGGCTTTCACGTAGGTGCAGGCGTCAATTATGTCAGCAAGACGTATAGCGACATCGCACATGTCAATTCAATTCCGTCATAGGTGATTGCGAATGTGGCTTTCGGCTACGACCCGCCCCGTTGGGAAATCGATCTCAATTTCCACAACCTCACGGATAGGCGCTATTTTATTGTCGCGAATGCGATTGGAATCAGATCGATCGTATCGACGAAGCGCGTTCCCGTCTGCAACAGACAGGTCGGCGTGGTAATAGCCCAGCCGAGCCCTTGCGAAACGAGCAACGTCAGCGTGTCCGCGTGATCGACTTCGAGCTTGCGCGGCGAATCGATCGCATTATATCGGAGTACGCGTTCGACCCGCACGCCGAGCGTGGACGAATGGCTGTAGCGGATGAACGGGAGCGAATTGGCGAGCGCCTGTAGCGTCACTGTGCCTTCGTCGTGATTCTGTGCATGCTTTGGATTGCGACAAAGTGAGGTTGGACTGCACCACCTGGTCGCGCGGTACGCGAACGCGGCGGCGCCACGTCGATGCGATGCCCCGAAGGGCGCGTCTTGTGAGGCAGGCAAACTTTTCCAAGACCTGACCCACGCAGGCAGACAGCCTGCCATCTGTCAGCTAGGGCAAAGCAATCAATCTGGACTGCAAAGAATCGTGGCGCAAGAGTCCCGTCAGTTGGCGGGCCCCTATAGCCCATGTGGTTATACACAAGTTGACGTTAGGAGAGGAATAGCAAAGCAGTCAGAGGGGGGTTGTTAACAATGCGGATTTCGCGTAATGAGATGGTCACCCCCTCCTCGCAGCGGAGTACGCTGCAGGAAATTTCTTCGCGGAGGTGTGCCATGGAAGATGTCACGCTGGTCGGAATTGATCTAGGTAAGCACGTGTTTCACCTTCACGGCCAAAACAAAGCCGGAAAGGCAGTGTTTCGCAAGAAGGTAAGCCGCAAGCAACTGGTCGAGTTTTTCGCCACGTTGCGCGCCTGCACGGTGGTCATGGAAGCCTGCGCCGGCGCCCACCACATGGCCCGCAAACTCGCAACCTTCGGGCACGAGGTCAAGCTCATCTCGCCGCAATTCGTACGGCCTTTCGTCAAGGGTAACAAGAACGACTTCGTTGACGCTGAGGCGATCTGCGAGGCGGCATCGCGCCCGTCCATGCGGTTCGTCACGCCGAAGACCGAATCCCAGCAAACCTTGTCGGCTTTGCACCGCGTGCGCGAATCCCTCATGCCCGATCGGGTGCGCGCGACCAACCAGATTCACGGGTTTCTGCTCGAGTTCGGTGTCAGCCTGCCAAAGGGCGAGGCCGCCATCAAGCGCCTGGCTACCGTGCTGGCCGAGCATCTACTCCCGCCACGCCTGATCGCGGTCCTGGAGCGGCTGCACGCGCACATCAAATACCTCAACGAGGAACTTGACGAGATTAACGAGGAGTTGGCGCGACAACTCGCCGACGACGATCTCGGCCAGCGCCTACTTACGATTCCCGGCGTCGGTCCGGTCACGGCGAGCGTGCTCACAGCGGAGATGGGCGACGGCAATCAGTACGGATGCAGCCGGGACTTCGCCGCCTCGCTCGGGTTGGTGCCACGTCAATACAGCACCGGCGGCAAGTCCAACCTGCTCGGTATCAGCAAGCGGGGCGACAAGCATCTTCGTTGGCTGCTCGTGCAATGTGCGCGGGCCGTCATGCGTCGGCTGGATAGACAGTGCGGCCCAATGGCCGACTGGGTGCGCTCAATGCTGACGCGACGGCACCCGAATGTCGTGGCGTGTGCACTTGCCAACAAACTGGCGGGAGTCGCCTGGGCGCTCGCCACCCACAATACGACCTTTGAAGCCAGACCGACTGTTATGTCGGCCTGATCGCCTCCACCACTCACCGGAGTTTCACCCAACTCAACTCATCTGGTTTTGCGACTGCTGATATGTGATGACGTGAACGGCACACCGGCCTGACAGACATCCTGGAGAGTAAACCAGCTCTTGAAGCTGCTCGCGTTATCAGGGCTGTCAGGCGCGATTCTCATCGTGGCGCGAGGAGCGATCCTCAACATGACGCCGGATAGATTTAGGCAAACCAATCACCGATCAACGTCAGGGTTGCAAAAACGGGGGTGACCATAGATTACTCTCGGATTTTCGGCATGAAGATCCAGGACGACGCGGGGGCATGGGTGGACGAGGAATTCGAAACGCTGGATCTGGGTGATCCGCGGCGAGACCGGCGCGCGAAGGAGCTGGTCAAGCGGTTTGCCAGCCGGCCGACGGCCAGTATCCCGGGCGCGTGCGAAGGCTGGGCCGAGACGATGGCGGCCTATCGCTTTCTGGGCAATGAGCGCATCGACTGGCGCGACATGATGCAGCCGCATTGGGATCGCACCACAGCGCGCATGAAGCAGTTGCCGGTGGTGCTGTGTATTGCCGATACGACAGAGCTGAACTTTAACGGTCAGGATATCGAGGGGGCCGGCCCGCTCAGTTATGAAGCGCAGGTGGGCATGTATCTTCACGCGACCTATGCGGTGACACCGGATCGGGAGCCACTGGGTGTCATCAATTCGTGGATGTGGGCGCGCGAGCCGCGCGATGCAAACGGCAGGCGTGGTGGTGTCAGGGAAAGTACACGGTGGATTGAAAGTTATGAGATCGTGGCCGAACAGGCACAGGCCCTGCCTGACACGCGGCTGGTGTACGTGGCCGACCGCGAAGGCGATATCGCCGCGCTCATGCAGCGTGCGCAGGAACTGGGTAATCCGGCTGACTGGCTGATCCGCTCCCAGCACAATCGTGCCCTGAAGGACGAAGAAAAGCTGTGGGACAAGGTGCACGCGAGTACCGCGCTCGACCATATCAGCATCGTGTTGCCCGGGCGAAGTGGCCAGAAGGCGCGTGAAGTGAAGCAGGAACTGCGTAGCCAGCGCATCACGCTGCCCGGGCAGGCCGGTGTCACGCTCACCTGCGTCGAGGCGTGCGAGGTAGATGCGCCAGCGGGCGTAAAGCCCGTTATCTGGCGTCTTGTGACCAACCGCGAAGCGGCTGATGCGGATGCGCTCATCGAACTCGTTGACTGGTACCGCGCGAGGTGGGAGATCGAAATGTACTTCAATGTCCTGAAGAACGCCTGCCGGGTTGAGGCGCTGCAACTCTCGCAGATGGAGCGGGTCGAGAAGGCACTCGCGCTGTACATGGTCGTAGCGTGGCGTATTGCACGGCTCATGCGTCTGGGCAGGACGTGTCCAGAGTTGGACGCGTCACTCTTTTTTGCGGCTGACGAAATACATGGCGCTCATGTACTCTCAAAAAAGCCACGCCCGAAAAAGACACCAACGCTCAACCAGATGATACGGATGATCGCATCACTAGGCGGATTCCTCGGGCGTAAGAGCGACGGTGAACCGGGCGCGAAGACGCTGTGGATAGGTATGCAGCGGGTCATGGATGCCGTGATCACCATCCAGATCTTGCGCGATGGCTACGACACTTCCGTATAAGGGGATGCCTATAGCCACCTATAGCCGGCGAGTCCAAGGGGCTGTCTTCCTCTTCCGCCTGCGTCGCGGACTGACCGCCGACAGGCTCCTGAATTCGTCGTCGGCCAGTTGCTGCACGTGTTCGCGCATGTCGGAGAATGCCATCCGTTGACCTTGGGAATCGTACGGGTGCGTCCATCGATTGTTTTCCATGGTCAGCCAGAACTCAGCCTTGGACAGCGACGACACGTCTCTGACCAGAACGGGAATCCGGCTGGCAGCAAGGCGTAGTCCGGGAATGTGTGCGAGTTCTCGTCCTGTAGGCGTTTGCGCTGAGAGTGCAGAGATGAACCTGGAAGTAAATACTTCTCCGACCGACACGGGCATTCGTGCGGCGCACCGGGAAGCGCTGATTACCGCCGAGCTTGTGACGCGGGCAAGCCGGCGCCTCAACCCGTCCAAGGCTTTCACGAGCGACCTGCAACGTCGGCGGTGTTAAGCACTTTCTGTCGCACGGGTCGTTGGTCACGGACTGCATCGCCCTGCACATCGCCGTGCCGTTGGTCGCCTTGTTCCGCTTGTGCATGCCTTCGAAACTTCGTCCGCGACGCAGTCGACCGCGGAACGGCGGATACCTTTCCGCCGTTCAACCGTATGCATCGGGTAGTTGGCGTCAGCCTGTACGCACCTCAATGCGTCTCGGCTTCGCCTCGTCGCGACGCGGTATCGTCAGCTTCAGGACGCCATCCTTCAGGGACGCCTCAATCCGCGAGGTATCGAAGTCTTCGCTGACGTTGAAGCGGCGCGAGAAGTAGGGCGCCCGCACTTCGGCATGCGAGAGCGCCAGGTTCGGCGGCACGGGCACCATGGATTCCGCCTCGATGGTCAGACTGCCGTCGTGGACGTTGATGTCCAGCTTCTCTTTCGATACGCCAGGCAGGTCGGCCCAAAGCGTGACCGCGTGAGCGTCTTCGAAGATATCGACCGCGGGCGTCAGCGCGACGCGACGACGTGCTTCATCCGGTTCCGCGCGCGTCACCTCGTCCTGGTCGCGTTGGGCGATATGCGTGTTGTCGCTCGTGATGTCACCTCGTCACTGAACGGTAATGGCGCGGGGTCTGGACGCTTCGCGCTTGCCCACAGAAATCAGCAGGCAGCCGTCGACGTAGCGCGCCTGCACCTTGTCAGGGTCGGCCTGCTGGGGCAGTTCGATGACCCGTCGGAACGAGCCGTTGAAGCGCTCCTGCGCGTACTGCCGCGTGCCCTCAGGCAACTGTGCTTCGCAGGTCGTCCGCTCGCCGGCAATCGAGAGCAGACCTTTATCGATGGAGATATCGAGTTTCCCGGGTTCGACGCCGGGCGCAAACGCGACGATTTCTATCGTGTCGTCGGTCATGCCGACGTTGATATGAGGAAATGTGCCGAACTGGCTTGAACGAAGGCTGGAGGGAAGCCGCCGAACAGGCTGGACATCTGGCGTTGCAGCCGGTCCAGTTCACTGAAGAGGTCGGCCCCAAAGTGAAGGTCACCCATGGTCGCTTTCTCCTCTGCGGCGAGGAGACAAACCGGCATACGCGCTTCAGTCCGGTTGTCCCGTGCCGCGGACCTACCCGATGGAGATTATGCGCGGCGCCGACACGTTTACCGAGAGTCTGTTTGGGGATGACCCGCTTCGGTGGACGGTTACGTAGTTGAATTTTGAGTGGATAGGTTACCTCCGTTTGAAGAGCTGCTGCGAGTTGTCCACGGCCGGTCGGCGGGTCGCCGGTCACGACCACGACGCCGGCCGGCGGTGGGCAACTCGCATGCCGATGAGGCGGGGCTTTGTGCTGCATGCAGCTGTTCGTAAATGATCGGCGAGCGATAGCCAAGCCCGCTATGAAGGCGAAACGGGTTGTACCACGCCTCCAGGAAGTGAAAGATCTCGCGCCGCGCCTGTTCATGCGTGGCGAAGTGCGTGCGCGCAAGCAATTCACATTCAAGTGTGGCGAAGAAGGCTTCGCACATGGCGTTGTCAAAGCAGTCGCCAACGCTGCCCATGGACGGACGCACGCCAGCCTCGCGGCAGCGACGGCCGAAGGCAATGGACGTGTATTGGCACCCCTGATCGGAATGGTGGATGACACCGTCGGGACGGCGTTGCGCCAATGCCATGTCCAGTGCCCGCAGCATCAATTCGGTGTACAGATGACATGACATCGACCAGCCCACAATACGACGACTGAACACATCCAGCACCACGGCCAGATACAGAAACCCTTCGCCAGTCGGTACATAGGTCGCGTCGGCGACCCACAGCCGGTCTGGCGCGTCGGCGCTAAAGTGGCGTTGTACCAGGTCGGGGGCCGGCCGCGCATCGGGCTGGCGCCGCGTGGTGGTGATCCAGCGCCGCCGGCTCACGCCGCACAGACCCGCAATCCGCATCAGGCGGGCGACCCGCTTGCGCCCCACATGAACGCCCTGGTGGACCAGTTCGGCGTAAATGCGAGGCATCCCATAGGTGCCGCGCGAGCGCGTGTGAATCGCATGAATGCGCGCCAGCAGATCTGCATCACTGCGTGCCCGTTTCGAGGGTCCGCGTCCAAGCCACGCATAAAAGCCGCTGGTGGAGACCTTGAGCAGCCGCGCCATGGTGGTAACGGGCCAGGTGGCCTGATTCGCTTTCATGAACTCGAACCCTTGTCGGGCACGGTCCCGGTCTCCCGGGCGAACCAGGCCGCCGCTTTTGACAAGATATCCCGCTCAACCTCGAGCTGGCGAACCTTGCGGCGCAAGCGCGTCAGTTCCTCGCGCTCGGCCGTGGTCAGTCCGTCGTGCCGTCTGCCTGCGTCACGATCGGCCTGGGCCACCCAGTTGTAGATGGTCTGCGCAGTCGAACTCCTTCTCCAGGTCCTCGGGTGTTCGCCCGGCCTTCACCAGTTCGACCATCTGGGCCCGGAATTCCGCCGGGTACGGGGTGCGATGCTTCGCCATGGTGGGCACCTAGCGGGTAAGGAGACAGCATTGCTGCCGCCCCCTCCCCAAAGAACCGCCCAAGCGACTTTCACCGCAAGCGGCTCAGGCACGGCTAAAGTATCGCGTAACCGATACCGGCCTCGCCAACCTGCGCAAGCCCTTCGCCAACATCATATCGTTGATCCATCCCATCGCTGAGACGAGGGCGCTGAACTGCAGCAAGGCAGTCTCTCCAAGCTTCCCTGCATCGAACCTCAAATACGGGCCGGCGACAGCCACACCTCGCGGAAGTCTGCACCCTTTCGGGTCAGGGCAAAGTTCGAACCCCTATCCGTTCCATTACAGAGCGGCATTCGCTTTCTCCGCGTTCTCTTACCCGCTCCACCGACAGCTCTCCTCGCGGATTGCCTGCCATCTCGCCATGACGCGCGAGCTTGGCGGCGGGACGGGCTTACCACGTTCCCGTTTTTGCCGACCCAGCAACACCCTGAGCCTATCCGGTTAGCACCTGCCTATCCCCCGGTGGCGCTCTGGCGACGTGCGTTCAAAAAGGAGGAACACAACCGGCCACCCACCTTTTTGGTTAGAGCCTATCAGCAGCTTTGGCTCTTCCCTTTTTACGAGGTTTAACAGCAGTTCACTTGTGTTGTGCATACGGAATTTGCCTCGCCTCCACACCGCACGGCTGCTGGCAGTGTCGGACCTCCCTCGTCACCGAGCGGGGCCTGCTTCTGCGGAGTACTTTGTCCCCGAGGCTTCACACCCGATCGTTGCCAATCGCGCATGCCCGGGTAGGCAACTGTTGGTCGCACAACAGGTCGCAGCTTCAACCGTAATGAGTCAACGCTCAAATGCGACAAGACAAAAACGAGCTTTACCGCCAACTACATGCCGCTTGACGCGCGGCTGACGGCGACACGTGTCGCACCCTATTCCAAAGGATAGGTATCCACGAAACCGGGTCAACTCCACTTTTCCATGCGCAAGCTGGACGACTTCATTCCGCCGTCACATCCACTGCGTGCGATTCGCATCATGGCGAACGAAGCACTCGCGAAGAATGGACCGGCTGTTCGCTCACATGTACGAAGCCGACGTAAAGGGCGGGCGGCCGAGTATCGCGCCGGAGAAGCTGCTGCGGGCGATGCTGATCCAGGTGCTCTACAGTATCCGCTCGGAGCGGCAATTGATGGAGCAGGTGCAATACAACCTCCTGTTTCGTTGGTTCATCGGCCTGGCAATGGATGACGTGGTGTGGGTACCCACGGTCTTCACGAAGAACCGCGAGCGGTTGATCAAGCACGACGCCGTGATCGAATTCTTCAACGAAGTGGTGGCCATCGCTGAGAAGAAGGATCTGCTCTCGGGCGAGCACTTCAGCGTGGACGGCACACTGATCCAGGCGTGGGCGGGACACAAGAGCTTTGTGCGCAAGGACGGTGATGATCAGAACGACGGAGGCAGCAGCGCGGACGACTTTAAAGGTAGCAAGCGCAGCAACGACACGCATCAGTCCACGACCGATCCCCTGATGCGTGGCTCTACCGTAAAGGCAAGACGGCCAGCGAATTGCGATACATGGGCCATACGCTGACCGATAACCGGCACGGTCTGGTGGTCAACGCACGCGTGACACGCGCCGACGGGCGTGCTGAGCGTGAAGCGGCCAAGATCATGATCAACGACGCGCGGCAAGCGGTACAGGATGCGAGCGTAGAGATTACGCTGGGTGCGGACAAGGGTTACGACGCACAGGAATTCATCGAGGCCTGCCACGAGATGAAGGTTCATCGCATGAACTCGTCGCGACATGTCCGCGCCTGCGCAGGCCCGGCGATCGCCCCACGATGCGTGACCACCACCCGCGTGACGCGCAAGCGTGGCTCGAGTACGGTCCACAGTGGTGCCTGGCGCGGGCAACGGATACACCTGTCCACATTCGTTGAACATGGACAGGTAGCCTCCGTGAATCAGCCGCGCGATGGAAGGGTGTCGTTCATAGACCGCTTACGATCATCTGAGACCTTGTTAGCGGGTCGAGTGACCACCATCGAGCCAGTCATGCGCCAGAACTCGCCGCTGGCCAGCGTCACGAACGATTGGAACACACCGCGATCATAGTCCTGGACGTTCACTACCGTCGCACCGTTCGACTCTTTCCAACTTACAACGAAAACACTGTTGCCGATCGGCACGACCTGAATTTCAACCGTTTCGGTCCGAGCAAACTTGCCCTCCCTGATCGCGAAGGTCAGCTCGGTCGCCGACTGGATCGTCAAGTACACCTTGAAGGGCGGGTAGGAAACTTCCATCTCCTGTCCGACGGGAAAACCTTTCATCGTCATGTTCATTATTCCTTCAGCGAGGTATGGCACTGACAGCCAGAAATGGCTGCGGTTTTGCTCTGTTCGCTGGGCCGCGAACGTGATGAGAAGGGGATGACGCGCCACAGCCCCCTGACTGTATAAGTAGTCGTGCGCCCGCGCTGTGTCATTCCGTCGGAAACTAGACTCAGGCGGGAACCGGCGTGTTGAGAAGCTGCTGCTCCCAGAAATAGGCAATGCCGCTCCCGGCAGCGTGCTGGCCTAATACTTCAGTCATCGCGCCCGCAGTTTCGGTACGAGCCCAGTCGCGTTGCCACTCGGCTGCCAGCGCCAGCCAGGTCATCATGTTCGCCCCAGCCGCGATCATGCGCTGTATAGCGACCTGGTGCGCTTCCACGGACGTACCGCCTGATGCGTCTGTGATGACCGTAGTATCCCAGCCTTCACCGAGCGCCTGGATGACCGGCATCGCCACACAAATTTCGGTCCACAGACCAGCGATGATCAGTTGCTTCCGGCCCGTCGCTTTAACGGCGTCCACGACTTTCTTGTCTTCCCATGTGTTAATGAGGGTTCGGTCGATCACCTCTTGGCCCGGGAAAACGTCGGTGATCTGCGGGAAGAGCAAACCGCCTCGCGCGGCTATCACGCTCGTGAGGATGGTCGGAACGCCAAAGAGCTTGGCCGACTTTGCCAAAGCAGTCGAGGCGTTGACCACGGCCTGAGGATCGTGGCTGTTCAGGTTGGCGAGTTGGTACGGCTGGTGGTCGATCAAGACGAGTACTGAATCTTCCGGGCGGAGGAGTGAATTGAGGCCATTGCGAAATGTCATAAAAAACCTTTGTGTTTATGGAAAATGATGGGGTTTTCGTTGGAGACGCGCCGACAAGCAGCCGTCAATCGGATGTTGGCATTCCCTGTTTCGCGACGCTAGGCTAGAATTCGGCGACGCCCTGTCGCGCTAAATGGAACGCCGAATTGGACATCGAAGAACTTCAGACGTTTGTTGAGGTCGCGGACTCAGGCGGCGTCTCGCCCGCTGCTCGCCGTTTGGGGGTCTCAAAATCCATCGTTAGCCGGAGACTTTTGCGGCTTGAATCAGAGCTTGGCGTCCAGCTCCTGGCAAGGACAACCCGTGGCGCTGCTCTGACTGAAGCGGGAACGGCCTTTCGCGACCACGCCGCCCGCGTCGTTGCCGAGATCGACGCTGCCAGGGAGACGATTTCACCAGCCGGCCACCTGCGCGGCCGCTTGCGAATCGCAGCGCCGCTCACGTTCGGCCCGACTCATTTATCACCTGTTCTGGCAGAAATGGCCCGCCGTCACCCGCTGCTGCACATCCACACCTGCTACAGTGACCGCATGGTCGACCTGGTTGGCGAGGGATATGACTGTGCGATTCGGGTCGGCTACCTTCAGGATTCAAACCTCATCGCGAAGCGCGTTGGACCTATCTACGGAAAGCTCGTCGCAAGCCCTGACTATGTCAAAGCGCACGGCGCACCTGAAACACCGGACGAGCTTCTTGGTCACCAGGCTTTAATGCATGGAACGGAAAGCTGGCAGTTTATGGATGGCGACAATGTCATAACCGTTCATCCGCGGGGACGTTTCAAGGCTGACAACGCCATCGCTATCGCTTCCGCCGCAGTGGCTGGGCTCGGCCTCGCATGGCTCCCCGACGGCGTAACGGATCAATACGTTGCTTCTGGAGCGCTGGTGCCGGTCATGTGTCGTTTTCCACCCCCGACGGCGGGTATATATGTCGTGCGCCCGCCCGGTCTGAACCCATCAGCGAAAGTCCGGGTCCTAACTGATATGCTCGTCGAATGTTTTGACCAGCACGCCTAGACGCTTCGCGTCTCTGGGCACCTCGAGTTCAAAATGACCGATTGAGTAGATGCCGTAGCGTGCATGGCTTGTTTTCGATGAAGTCATGAACGTGCGCAGTCCTGTCAGGGCAGGACGCCAGCCGCACCTATGTACCAGCCAGCGGGACGCGCTCGATCGGGATTTTCAGGAGCGCTTCCGCCGCCGGGACTACAGCGGGTAGCTAACGCGGGTGCGCCGCTTGCCGGAACACGAGATGTCGGTGCAATCGTCGACCGGCGTGTACCGATCACGTGGCGCGATCGGGGAGTGGGAAATCTTCGACGCATGGCGAAAGCCGCCAACGGGCCCGCAAATCGGGCCCTGGTGACGCTAGCGATCCTCATTCTGTATGATAGCCGCGCTATCGACCGACAAGACCTTCCACGTTGTCAAGGGAGCGACCCACTACTACGCCGGGCGACCCGCGTTGCTGGCCGAGGCGACCTCCCTGATTTTCGACTGGCTGTCGGCGCGCCGTATGGGCGTGCATTGATTTTCCCCGGAGATTGCAAGTGAACCTCTTCCACCTGCTCGACGGTTCCGCGCGGCGCTTTGCTGACCGCGAGGCGGTGTTCCACGGCACGGAACTGTTTGCCACCTATGCGGAACTGCACCGGCGCGCACTGGCGCTGGCGAATGCACTGGGCAGCATGTACGAACCCGGAAGCCGCATCGCCATCGTCAGCGAGAACCGGCCGGAATATGTCGAGCTGATGTTCGGCGTTTGGGGGGCCGGCATGGTCGCCGTGCCATTGAACGCCAATCTGCATGCGAAGGAAGTGGCGCAGATCGCCGAGGATGCACAAGCCGCCGTGGTGTTCGCCTCGCCGAAACATGCGCTGCCGCTGGCACGGCAGTTGCGCGCACAGCTGCCGGTAGTGGCCATCGGCGAGACGGCTTACCAGCAATGCCTGGATGCCGCCCCTGCCATGCCGGTCGAGGTGCGGCCGGAGCAGCTCGCATGGCTGTTCTACACCAGCGGCACGACCGGTCGACCGAAGGGGGCCATGCTGTCGCACCGTAACCTGCTGGCGATGGCGGTGGCGCACCTGGCCGACATCGAGCAGATCGACGAGCACGCATCGCAAATTCATGCCGCGCCGATGTCGCACGGCTCGGGCATGTACATACCGGCCTACATCGCGCGTGGCGCGCGGCAGGTGATTCCCACTTCGGGTGCGTTCGAGCCGGACGAATTCCTCGCGCTGTGCAACGTGCATGCATCTTGCGGCGCTTTTCTCGCGCCGACGATGGTGCAACGCCTGCGGCAGGAGGTCGAGCGCAGCGGGCTGCGTCCCCGCCACCTGCGCTGCATCGTCTATGGCGGCGGACCGATGTACGTCAATGAGCTGACAAAATCCATCAAAACCTTCGGCCACGTATTTGCACAAATCTACGGCCAGGGCGAAGCGCCGATGACGATCACCGGCATGCGCTGTAGCGACCACGTGGACGCCGGCGCGAACGTGCTCGGTTCGGTTGGTTGGCCGCGCACCGGTGTCGAGGTCAGGGTCGTCGACGGCAAGGACCGGGATCTGCCCGCTGGCGAAATCGGCGAGATCGTCTGCCGCGGCGACGTAGTGATGGCGGGCTACTGGAACAATCCGGTGGCGACGGCGGACGCCCTGCGCGGAGGATGGCTGCATACCGGCGACATGGGCTCCTTCGACGAGCGCGGCTGCCTGACGCTGCGTGACCGCTCGAAGGATGTGGTGATCAGTGGTGGCAGCAACATCTATCCGCGCGAAGTCGAGGAAGTGCTGCTGCGTCATCCCGGCGTGGCCGAAGTATGTGTGGTCGGCGCGCCGGACCCGGAGTGGGGCGAGATTGTCGTCGCCTTCATCGTGCCCAGCGGCGGCGCGTCGGTGACGCAGGAGGAACTGGACGCGCATTGCCTGGCCAACATCGCGCGCTTCAAGCGACCCAAGCGCTACCTCTTCATCGACGAGTTGCCCAAGAACAGTACGGGCAAGGTGCTGAAACGCGAATTGCGCAAGCAGATCTGAATACCGGAGGAGTCTACATGGCAACCGCAATCGCCGGCTGGGCGCATACGCCCTTCGGCACGTACGACAACGAGAGCGTGGAGAGCCTGATCGTCAGGGTGACGAACGCGGTCAACGACTGTCTTTACCCGTTGCAGCAAGCCTTTTACGCGCCGCCTTTTCTCGACATGCACAACCGCATGAAAGAGGCGCTCGTCATACTGGGACAATTCAGGAGCGCGTCTACAAGGTAGGGGCCGCCGCCACGTTCTATGCGGGTGTCGTCTTCAGTCTGGTGACAATTGTGCTGCTTCTTTCTGGCAAGGCACCGGATACCCGGGCAGCGATGCAATGACGGTCTTTTTGCTTTGACACGTAGTGCGTTTGATGCCCCCGGGATTCGACGTCCGCTTTGGATTAGTACACAGACGCTCGCCGAGAAGGTCTGAAATTCCGAGATGGGTCGTGTGCCGCCGAATCGCCGACAGTCAAGGTCGGGGCGAAATATGCGTATTGTGTGAGACTGCACCCGGCCATGAGGCGACGCTCGCTCGACAGTGACATATGGCGGAAACTCGATGCGTTTCCGTCATTCGCCCCATCGGATGTCGGCTATCCGCGAAAGCGTGAACGAATTCGCTCGCCTAGTGGCGCGAGCCAAGTAGCGCCGCTTCGATCTTGACGGCGTGTTCGGCGGATCGATGGGTCTTGACAAGGCCTATGCTGCAACTTCCCGCTTTTGTGCTGCGACGCGATAGGCGTGGGACAAGCGAAGCGTTGCTTGGTCCTGAAGAATGAAATAGGCGTCTTCAATACCGACCAACCTGACAACGTTGATAGCTCGCCAGTTTTGCGATGGCGAGATGCTGTGCGGAAAAAATTCATAGAAACGGCGACGAACGTCCGCTTCCACGTTGCGTAGTTCGGCGTGCAACGCCCAATACCATCCATAGACCTCAATCGGCACGCCGGTCGCCGTAACTCCAACCGGGGGTAAAACGGTGCGCCCGCTAACCTGAATGGCGAAATTTGCATGGTTTGATCGAAGGTTTTTGACTTGCTGCGGCGTGAATACCTCGCCAGTGATTGACTTCGCCGCGAAGTGAAGTTCGGGCCAGTTCCGGTCCACGACCTCTAGCAATCGTGGGTTGTCAAACAGGTTTGGTTCGTCGTGCGAAACAATGTCTATTAGATAGGCTGTCTGTTCCTTGATGCGCAGCAACAATAGTTCGGACGCGCCCCGCTTGCGGGCTACAAACCCGCGCTTGTCAAGCGTATCAATGGTGTTGAGGTGCAAATGGTGGATGCCCCAAGTCAACAGAAGCGTGTCCTGAAACGCAGCACGAACCGCTAACGTTGAAAGATAAGGGCGGACGCTTTGACCGTTCCGCAGTCGCGACACTATTTCGCCAAATGCCTTTCTGCGCGTCCTGTACTTAGGATTCTTGAATCTCGTCTGAAAGGCGCACTTCGTAAGGCACTGGTGGAATAGTGCGTTCGGCGCGCGTGTACAGCGCGGCGAAACGGTCCAGGGGGGTATCGCGTGGCTTTGGCTTGTAACCAAGGCTGGCTAGAAGCTGAACGGCTTGTGAGTCTGCGTCAGCGACGAAATCCATCGCTACAGGTAATGGCATACCGGATCACTGGAGGGAGGGTCTCAGGATTGTAACCGCCTACCGCTTTCATTCCGGCCCGCCACGCCGCGCGGGCGGGGCAGTGCATTTTGTTGTTGGCATCGGAGCGCAGCAGCAGTTCGAGCCGTTCTCCTGGCAGCAGCCAGGCGCGCCGCTTTTGCCGCATTCAGGCGCGCCACCCGTCCATGCGGTCACGGTTCGAATTGCTTCGTCGCCTGCACAGCCGCGCTGGCCACGTTGAGCAACTGCGCTCGATAGCCCGCTGCATATGCCTTCATGTCCCCAGGGTATTGGGTGCCCGAATGATCGGCTGACCACGTTGGGTGCAGGAAGTTGCCGTAGTAGTAATACGCGGCTTCGAGCGCGGGATCGAAGGTCGGATAGTGCGTCGGCTTGGCATCGAGGTCGTGATGTGCAGCCAGTTGATCGCGATAGTCCTTCATCGCTGAGTGATACTCCTCCCACTCCTCGGCGCTCTTGCCGACCGCTGCGAGCAGGCCCCCACGAAAAGCGTCATGCCGATCGTTGGGCACGAGCTTGGTCCAATGCGTGTCATCTGATCGGTTACCGAAGATCTTGCACCACTCGATCAGGCCATAGTCGAGCGACGCGCCTTGCATTACTCGCCAGAGGTCCACACGCGTATTGGGTAGCAACTCGTAGAGCACCCTTTGAAGCAGAACAAGCCGGACGGATGACCAGACGATCTGAATGTGCATTTCAACTGGATGCGGTTGCGGCATGATTACCTCCATCACGTATCAAGCATGTCCCAGTCGTCCCCGAGAATCCAACGGAGCGCGGATAGCTTGCCGTTGAGCATGCCCCACTCGAAGTCGCTCCACGGGCCAAGGTTCTCTATGCCAACCTCATCTTCGGTTCGCTTGGCGGCGGCGAGCGCACCGGCCCACACGCTATCCAGTATCTGGTCATAGGGGCTTCTGCTGTACTGTTCCTCGGGCACCACCTTGACCTTTCCGTCTTCAATTTCGGCGCGGCTGTTCCAGTGCCGGTTGTACCAGACCTGACGGAACAGCAGATGCTCGGCCTCGAGGATTTCAGATAGCCGTCGGGCGTCCTGCGAGTAGTTAAACTCGAAGTCGTGGTCGCCAAGCAGATCCGGGCTGTAATCCTTCAGGAACTCGACCATCGACGTCCAGTAGGCAGATCGCGGTGCTTCGAATAGGTGCGCAAGGTCCGCGTGCGGTCGCCGGAAGTCGCCTTCCGCGTCGCTGAAATCCTTGGTGTTGTGAGTGACGAACGCAGACGGCGTTTCGGCGGTCGCCGTCGAAGCTACTTCGATATAGATCTCCACAAGGATGGCGTCGCCAACGCTATTTTTCGACCGATGGTAGGGAGCCTGCTTCGCGAGTGCCCGTTCGGTGACACGCTGTTTCACGGCATCACTGGTAGCACGAGCCGGCACTCCGTTGAGCAGCGCGTTAATGCGCTCGATCGACTCGCCAACCGCATCATCATCGACCCAAATCCGGTGGTCGACCTCGTTTAGTCCAGCGAGCAGATCAGCTTTGCGAGCATCCTCACCGAAGCGATTGACGGCTTGCCTGACCAGCCGGAAGTGGGATTGGAGCCCGCGCCTCGCATCCTCGATGATGCGGGTCTTGTTACGATCGAACTCGTCCAGTACCTGCTGTGGGACGACCAGTTCGACCTCCCCGCTTTTGACTAGATCTTCAAGCGCGCCGATGACGGGCTGCTCACGAAAGTCTGTCGCGAGGTCCAGCCAAACGCAAGTATCAACGAAAAGCCGGATTGCCATGCCGTTCCTCTGTCGTGAGAATCCGAGAATTCTAAGGGAGTTCGCCCACGCTGACTAAGTGACTCAAACGGGTCGGCTACGGCCGGCCGCGTCGGGCGGCAGTCGTTTAGGTTTATTCGACGCCTGCCGACATGCGCGGAGGTAGTCAAATTCATGCGGCCGATGGCAGGCATCGAATAAACCTAAACGCAAAGGGGCATTCAGCATCGCCGGTAACAGTCATTCGCATCGACCGACGTCAACCATCTGACGCGCCGAGCATGGTTCGCCGGCACCCCGGCGAATTACACCGGCATGCATACTGTTCCCTGATCTCATCGGTGGGTTCGCCGTCGATGACCAGCGCATAGTCGATAAACAGTTCGCAGCCGGGCGCGATGTCGGCGAGCGCGTGGATGAAGACACGATCGCCCGACTCAATCGCTTCGCAGTTTGGTGTGCATGCGTGATTCAGGAAGCGGGCACTGTTGCCCCCGCGACTGCCATCAATCACCCGCCCGTCCGAGAGCCCGAAGACGAAAGTGTGGCCAGCGTCGGCGCGCTGGCGCGCGGCGGCTTGCCGCCAGGTGGTCAGTTCACCCGCGTACTCAATAAGCCGCTCGCCGGCCGCGATGGGCCGCAGCGCGAAGAGTCCCTTGCCATGCACCGACGAGCGTCGTGCAGTGATGCGTCGCTGTTGCATGCGTGAAGTCCGGCTGGGTGTCTGTCTGATCATCGCGGTTCAAAAATCAGTCGCGAAGCATATCGCTCCTTCCCCTGCAAACTCAACCCATACGAACATGCGCAACTAACTGTCTGGCGTGCCAGCATACGATCCGGCTTCGCCAGACAACCGGTCGACAGGAAAGGGGGCATCGGAACACAGTGGCGCTGTCCAGGACAACTCGCGGGTTGCCAGGCCGCCTCACGTGCGGTAGGGTGGCGTCCGGTCCGCCAGCATCGGGGATGTCATGGCTCAAAGGGAGACTCACAGATGAACAGACACGAACTGATTGATGCCGTTGCGGCTACCACAGGCGGGAGCAAGACCAGCACGGCCGAAGCCATTGATGCCATTCTCGAGGCCATGACGGCGGCCGTCATCCGCCGCGAGACAGTCCAGCTGGTCGGATTCGGCTCGTTTTCGACGGGGGCGCGCGCCGAGCGCGCGGGGCGTAATCCTTCTACCGGCGAGACAATCACCATTCCGGCGGCGAAGACCGTCAGGTTCACCGCCGGCAAGGCGTTCAAGGACGCCGTCAATGCCTTATGACATCGGCGGGATGCGACGGACTGGACGGCTGACACGCGAAATAGCAGATCGCCTGATCGTTTTCAGTCGTACCGCCTGCTTCGTTGCCGGACTCCATGCAATGTCGCCGCAGCCGGAAGATGCAGGTTATTCCTGACATTGGGTGCATGTTGAAGCACACCCGCCCTATCCGGCGGTGGGTATTTTTTTGTGACGAGAATTTTTCAGGCGACGCCTGTAACGGATAGCGGGTTGCGAAGCATGTCTATACGCGCAGCAGCCTCGCAGCACAGCGGTCGTGGATCTGGCTGACGAGTGGCACACGATAATTGAGGCGGCCGCCATCCGTAAAGAGTGACGCCACGGCGTTCTCGGTCGTGAGTCCGAATGTCACGAGGACGTCGGGTGCCAGGTCGACCGCCATGCGGACGATGCTGATACGGTCCCGCCATTCTGGACGCGCGCCGTTGGCGCGCATCCAGACGAGCAGACGAGAGACAGTTCGACCAGATGATCCGTCCGGAGCCAGTCGCCGGTGCGTGCCATGGCGACAAGTTCACCGACCACGAGGTAACACAGCATTTCTGCCCGTGCTTCATCGTCGAAGCCAATAGGCATGGCGACACGCTTACGGGCGCGCAAAATCGGCGGTGGTCAGTTCAAGGTGCGTGGCTGGATGAGCGAGTACCTTGCGCTCGGCGATCGCCCGGATACGGCCATAGCCATTGCGGAAGGCACGCAGGATCCGGATGTGATCGGCGTTGGCTTCAAGCCAGAAGCAGTCCTGCAGTGCCTTGATCGTGACCATGCATTCGACCGGGCCCTGGGGACAGGGAAGGCTGAACGATACGCCGCGGCCGGCAAGCACCTGAGGTTCGAATTCAAGGGTATCCATGGCAGTCTGCGAGCGATACGAGAAAGTGCGTGATCGATTGTTGCACAGGCGATGCGGCCTGATTATTGAGGTTCTACAGTTTCAGGTGAAGCGTGTGAATGCACTCACCTGTGCGCGGCACGCCGGTACGAACTGGCGCGCTGCCTTGACATCTGAACGGTTCAGATGCGTTCAAGTTAAGGTGCGGGCGCGGAGTGTCAGCATGGTGCGCATTTACCCATTTTCGTTGTGCAGCCACGCCGGAATATCCCGCACGCCGTCAATCACACGCCAGACCTCGACGTAATCACCGCGATCCACATAAAAGACAAGGTGTGGATAACGGTTAAGTGGCCATGATCTGAGCCCGGGCAGGTCGAGTTCGTAGGCATAGCGTGGAGATCCCATCGCAGGATTTTTCCCCAGACGCTGGAACGCCTCTTCGACAGCAGTGATGAACCCCAGTGCAGCGGCCTCCGAACCTTCCTCGAACAGGTAATGGTCAATCGCGGTTTCCAGATCCTGCTGCGCCTGTCGGGTAGGGACGACAGGTTTCGACTTCATTGACGCGCGCGACGCACGCGAGCGCGCAGTGATTCGAAATACGGCGCATCAACAGGCGCTGTCGGGCCCGATGCTGCGCCTTCCACGAGAAGAGCACGCAAATGCTGCCGCTGCTGGTCGCGGCGGATCAGTTCGCGGACATATTCGCTGCTGGTGCCGTAGCCCCGCTCGCTGACCTGTTCGTCGACGAAGCTTTTCAGCGCGTCCGGTAAGGAAATGTTCATCGTCGTCATACGACCAGCATAGCAGTTTTGCCAAACTTTGCCAAAATCGCGCCGTCGCGATGTGCGAGGGCTGACGCTGCGGTTTTCGCCAGCGTCGCATCGGTGATCTGAGCGCAACTCCAAACCAATATGACTCACATTGGGAGATCCCGCCTGAGCAGTGGCTCCTACACTGTCCCGCCGTCCATCTCCCTGGCAGCCGGTACTGGCGTCACCAGTCAATCCGGTGTTTCTCGTCGGTTTCCTGATGCCGGCGATCCTCGTCCACGTGCAGGTAGATACTGGTCGTGGTCAGGGACGCATGCCCGAAGTTGTCCCGCACGTGTCGCAGGTCCACCTGATGGTCGGCCATATGGGAACCGGCGCTGTGCCGTAGCCAGTGGGCCGACGCCTTTTGCAGCAGGTCGGCGCGCACTGCATGTTCATCTCCCCGTTCGCGTAGCCGTTCAGCCGCGCGGGCGAACACATCCTTGACGATCGTGTGCACGGCGGCGCGCGTGAGCGGCCGGGTTGAGGGGGGCTGCGTTGTGTCCCGCGTCGAACCGTTTGTGCGTCCTGCCGTCTTTGCGGCAGTCCCATCCGCTGTGCTGCCCGCAGTGCTACCGATTGGCAGGACGAGTGGCGTGGCCTCGTTGGGTGAGGGAAGGGCTGTCATGCCCAGGGACTGCCGGTAGCGCGAGAGCTCGGTCATCAGTTCACGCGTCGCCGGCACCAGCCTTTCCTTGTCGCCCTTGCCGAGCACTGTCAGCCACCAGCGCATCGTACCGTCGCGATCGCGCCGCACGAAGAACTGCCCCATGGTGTTGCTGCCGGCTTCGGCGATGCGCAGGCCGCCCAGATACAGCAGCGTGAAGAGCCACCGCACGCGGTGGTAGTGCGCGCGTTCCCGGGCGGTCTCCTGGGGCATTGACGCAATGAAGTTCTTGACCTCCTGCCACAGGCCGGGCTCCAGATAGCGGGTGATGCGCGGCGCGATCTTGCGGGTGCGCTGGCGCGACAGCGCGAGCGGGTTGCCGGCCAGATACCCGGCCTGGACCAGCCACGAAAACAGCACATTCAGGATCACCATCGCCTGACGGACGCTGGCCGGCGACAGCGGGCCGTGAAAGGGCCGCCAGCGGGCGTCGCCCCGCGGATGCTTGCGGCCGCCGCCCGCGCCGGCGTTCGCAACCCAGGTGGTGGCCGGCTGCGGATCGGCGACGAAGCGCTGGTAGCGCAGGCAGTCCTCGTGGGTGAGGGACGAGAGCGGCTTGCCCAGCTGCACGAGCGACCAGAGCAGCAGCCGTTCGGCTTCCTTGCGGTAGCTGTCGAAGGTCGTCCGTTTGTCGGCGAAGCGCGCGAGCCACGCGCGGATCGCCTCGAGATCGTTCGCGGCGGCGATCTGCGCGATGCCGCCGGTGGCGCGGTTGGTCCCGGCGTGGCCGTCGAGTGCAGCCGGGATCACGAGCCTTTCCAGCGGGGCGGGGTGCACCAGCACCAGGTTGGCTGACGATGGCGTGGACATGACGGTGAGCCTTTCCGGGAAAGGTGAGCGTTTGCAGGAGCGGGTCTGAAGCCAATCTGTCCCTGTATAAATGGTGCAGCAGGCCGCGGCACGATTATCCCCGTATTTTCGACATTATGGGGTTAATGTCAAATTACCGCTGTTGGGTAATTGGATATGATGCGTTTTACGTTGTATTATCAACGCATTGAAACGTCTTTTCATCTCCATGTCCGGTGATCTGTCCGGTGATCTGTCCGCCATTCCACCCGATCTGCCGTCCGATGACGCCCGCCTCGCGGCCGACATCGAGCGCCTGAAAGCCGAATTCCCGAAGACGCGCGAGCTGTACCGCGAGGTCTGCGCGCTGCTGTTCTTCCGCTTCGGGCAGACGCCGACCGCAAACCGGCTTTACCAGCTCGTGAAGCGCGGCAGCATGGGCACGCCCGCGGCGGTGCTCGGCGAATTCTGGGCGGAACTGCGCGAAAAGAGCCGCGTGCGCATCGAGCACCCGGACCTGCCCGCCGATCTCGGCGCGGCGGCCGGCGAACTGGTCGCGACGCTGTGGACCCGCGCGACCGTCTCGGCGCAGGCGGAACTCGACGCGCTGCGGGCGGAAGTGGAGGGCCAGCGCGCGGAAGCCGAACTGCGGGTCGCGGCCGCGCGGGACGAGCTGGGCCGCACGGAGACGGCGCTCGAGCAGCGCACCGCGGCGCTGCTCGCCGCCCAGGTCGAAGTCCGGGAACTGGAGAAGGCGCAGGCCGAGGGGCAGGCGGCACGGCAGGCGCTCGAGGCCGAGGTCAGCCGGCTGAAGACCGGGGCGGCGGCGCGCGACCGCGATCTGGAGAAGGCGCGCGACGGATTTTCGCGGGATCTGGACAAGCTGCGCGAGACGGCGGAGCGCGCAGAGGAGCGCCTGCGTGCGTCCGAAAAGCGCGCGCTGCTCGAGATCGACCGCGAGCGCGGCACCGTCGCGAAGCTGCAGAAGGAAATCGACGAGGCCACGAAACGGGCCGACCGGCGTGAGGCCGAACTTCGTCGTGCGGTCGAGGCGCTGCAGGCGCAGCTCGGTGACGCGCGCCATCAGGCTGGCGTGCTGCAGGGGCGCCTGGATACCGTGCAGGCCACCAACGCAACGTTGCAGCAACAGCTGGCGGCACGGCGAGACGTGGATGACAGCGGAGGCCGGCCGACGCGCGCGAAGGCTGTTCCGGCACGCCCGACTGCGACGCGTCCAGCGCGGACACCGGGCACGGCGCGCAAGATCCCGGTGTCCTCCGCCCCACCCAGCAAGACGGCGGCACGCCGGAAGAAGCGGGGCCAGGTGTGATGGAATCAAAACCTCGCGTGCGGCAAGTGCGGTCCGGGCGAGCCGGGCGCAAGGCGCCGGCCTGTCCGCCGATCGGCGCGCTGATGCGCTATGGCGAGCGGATCGTGCGCGTGATCGCCGAAGCGAGCGGCCAGCGCGTGATCATCGAGTCGGTCAATGAGGACGGCCGTGCCTTTCGCAGCACGGTGAAGTGGGCTAATCTGGTCCGTCTTGAAGGGCAACTTTTCTGGGCGCGATGACCATGCAGCCAACCATGCAGCAGCTCGATATCTTTGCCGACAGCCGTGACGTGATGTTGCGCAACGCCGTGCTTGAAGAGTTGCAGCGGCGCGACGGGGATGGCGCACGAACGGCCCTGGATCAGCTGGCCACCGAATTTGGGGTAGTCGTCCTTTCCGTGCAAAATCTGGCGCTTTGAATCGAAAACGCCATACTAATCAATGACTTGAGCAATCATGGTTCGCTCGGCAGTCGCCGACACGCGGCGCCTTGCTGCAAGCGGCTCTGCGCGATGCTACCGCCAGAATTTGCACGGAAAGGACGACTACCCCATGACGCGCGCCTTGCGGCCGACATTGAGCGCCTGAAGACCGCCTTCCCGAAAACCCCCGAGCTGTACCGCGAGGTCTGCGCGCTGCTGTTCTTCCGCTTCGGCCAGACGCCGACGGCGAACCGCCTCTACCAGCTGGTGAGGCGGGGCAGCATGGGCACGCCCGCCGCGGTGCTCGCGGAGTTCTGGGCGGAACTCCGGGAAAAGAGCCGCGTGCGCATCGAGCACCCGGACCTGCCGGCCGATCTGCGCGACGCGGCCGGGGAACTGGTCGCGAAGCTGTGGACGCGGGCCACCGTCTCCGCCCAGGCGGAACTCGACGCGCTGCGCACGGAAGTGGAGGCACAACGGACTGAAGCGGAGCAGCGCGTGGCCGCGGCCCCGCGGCCACGCGGCGAACTGGAGCGTACCGAAACGGCACTCGAGCAGCGCAGGTCGAGGTTCGTGAACTCGAGAAGGCGCAGGCCGAGGGCCACGCGGCGCGGCAGGCGCTCGAAGCCGAGGTCAGCCGGCTGAAGGCCGAAGTGGTCGCGCGTGACCGCGAACTGGAGAAGATGCGCGAAGGCTTCTCGCGGGATCTGGAAAAGTTGCGCGCGACCGCCGAACGCGCGGAAGAGCGCCTGCGCGCCACGGAAAAGCGGGCGCTGCTTGAGATCGACCGCGAACGGGGCGCCGTCGCGAAGCTGCAGAAGGAATCCGATGAGTCCACGAAGCGGGCCGACCGGCGCGAGGCCGACCATCGCCGCGGAGTCGAGGCACTGCAGGCACAACTTGGCGACGCGCGTCATCAGGCGGGCGTAATGCAGGGGCGGCTCGATGCCGTGCAGGCCACGAACGGGATCTTGCAGCAACAGATCGCGACACTTCGCGAGGCAGACGTGTCCGAGGTCCGAACAGCTCGCGCGAAGGCGGTTTCAACACGCTCGAGTGCGACGCGTCCAGCGCGAGCACCGGGTTCGGCGTGCAAGATCCCGGTGTCCTCCGCCTCACCCAGCAAGACGGCGGCACGCCGCAAGAAGCGGGGGTAGGCGCGATGGAACAGAAAACACGCCCGCGCAACGGGCGAACCGGGCGAATCAGGCGTAAGGCCCTGGCCTGTCCACCGATCGGCGCGCTGATGCGCTACGGCGAGCGGATTGTGCGCGTCGTCGCCGAAGCGAGCGGCCAGCGCGTCATCATACAGTCGGTGAACGAAGACGGCTGCGCCTTCCGCAGCACAGTGAAATGGGCTAGCCTAACTCCACTCGACACGGCTCTGATTGCCTCGGCACAAAGGGTCGAGCATTACGAAATAGCGGCGTACGGTTCACTCATTGCGCTGGGCAAGCAGCTTGGCGAAACGACCGCAGTCCAGCTACTGGGCGAAACGTTGAAAGAAGAGAAGAGCACGGACGAAAAGCTCTCGTTACTGGCCGAAGAGAAAGTCGCGGCGGAAGCGCTTGGCAAATAGCTCTAGGGTTCCGCGCTGCGTCTCTGGCATTAAGGACGCCAATCCCGAGGTGCTTGTATGCCGGCGCGGCGCCATCGATACGCGCACCATGCGGGAATTACGTCGAAATTGAACTGTTGCTACCAAAGCGGCGTGGCCGCGCCGTTTGGAGTGGTGAGGCCAGGTGACCGGGCACAGACGCTTTGCATGGCTGCAGTCCGTCATCGTTACAGGAGGAAATTGTGAACACCGCAAACACGGAAACAACAGGCCCGTCCGAACATGAACTGTCGTCGGGCGCGCGTTGCGACAGTTCTGCGGGCGGGAAAAGCCCGGCCGCTTTCGCGCAACCTGCTGCGAACGAGTATCCATTTCCAAAAAGCGATGATGAAGCTGGAAATGCCGTACTCCGTGACGGTCAGGGAGCAACGGTTACCGTGCAGGTAATCAAAGGCCGTTTCGCCGAGGCACGCGATTCTGTCGCCAGCAGATATCGCGATGCATCGCAATCGACCGACGAGTTCGTTCGCCATAATCCGTGGAAGTCAATCGCCTTCGCGACGCTCGGCGGGATTATCGTGGGCATGCTCGCCGCACGATAGGGGGCGGACGCGCCAAGGACAACGCGGCGCCTCGGCGCGTCTGATAGCCGTCGGTTCTTTTCCCGTCACGCGAGCCGGCGTGGCCTTCGTGCGTGGTATCTGGTCAAGATATGTGGTCCGAGTCCCTGCCGCCTCGCCAGCACCCCTACTCCCGCTTCCAACCCGGCTCCCGTACCCACCGCTCGGTTACAACGGCGGTTCCATCGAGCACGCGCGCCGCATAGGGCTTGTCGTGACTATCGAGGATGGCTATCCAACGCGAGGCGAGATTTTCCTCCAGCGTTTCGAGTACGTCGATGTGGATGCCGGCTCCGGCGACCCTCGATGTGAGGGTGAAGCTGACTTCGGCGGCCCGGTCGATTAGCGCTGCGTCCGCGCTCAGGACTTCAATCGTGTATCGCCTCGTCATGGTCATTCCCTCTCTCGCATGAAACCGGGCAGGGCCCTCGCTTCGACCAGCCGCGAGCAGGTAAAAGCTTCTGCCAGCATCTGCGCTAAGCCGTCGACGGCAGACGGACGCAAGGAAATGCGCTGTCGGAAGTAGTCCGCCCAGGCGAACTTCGCGTTGAATTCGCCGGGATTCTCGAAGACGCCTGCCGTTCGTATAAAAGCTGCAGGGCTCTGGAAGACGTCGTCCGCTTGCCCAACGGATTCGGGGAGCCCGGATTTTGGAATTCTGCCAGTCAACAAGCGCATCGAACGGATGCAGCCAGCCGTGCTCTGACATGCTCTGCAGAAACGGGTCTCCGGCGAGACTGCTGAAATCTTCGGCAATGTTAACTGGCGCCTCGGGCAAACCCATGTCGAACCATGCGCGCGCCCAGTGATGATGGTCAATGACATGCAGACGGCCGGTAGGTCCGCGCACGACCTTTATCGCCTGGTCCTGGGCGAACGAACGCCTGCTCTCGGGAGGCAACGCGAGAAAGCTCGCTCTTTTTGCCAGCACCTGAACGTATCCGATTGCGCCCTGCGTCGGCCGCAGGCGATTCCACTGTGCCAGGTGAACCACCTGTCATCGCTCGAAGCCGGACGGTACCCGGACTTTGAATCGTCCTGCATGTCAGCCCTCCTTAACATGGGTGAGACGACTAGAACAAGGAGTTGACGGCCATGAGAGGTCAGCAAGCGGCGCGCCGCGCAGAGTAAATCTCGGCTGAAGGCCTCGCTTTACGGTCTCGTCAGGGCGGAGAATGCGCGCGTCAAGATTCCGGGTGAGGTTCGAGATAGCGTCCGCGGGGCTTCAGGCGTCGGCGGGCTTGAGAAGAATTTCTGGCGCTTTTGGAGTCAGCAAGGCGTGAGTCCCAGGCTTTTCTAGGCGAAGAGCGGTTCAAGGTCTCCGACGTCGAAAGGCTTGGCGAAGATGGGAACACCAGTATTTCGGGCCCTCTCCAGTTCATCGGCATAGCCCGTCATCAATGCGAGGGGTTGCTCCGGGCGATTGGCCTTCAACCATTCGGCCAGGTCAATGCCGTTCAATTTGCCCGGCATCTGGACGTCGGACAGCACGAGCCTGAACTGCTGGCCTGTCTGCAGGGTCAGCAGGGCATCGTCCGCATTCGCCAGACGGGTCACGTGATGTCCCATTAGTTCGAGGACGGCCGACAGCCCGGCCGCAACCTCATCGTTGTCTTCGACCAGCAAAATCTCATTGGCCGCAAATTCCGTTCTGCGTCCCGGGTCGCCAGCGGCATGTTCGGTCACCGCAATGTCGCGAGCGACCGATTTCGGCAGATACAGCCGGACCGTCGTGCCAAGCCCGGGCGCGCTGGTGATTCGCGCAGTACCCCCGCTGCGCTCACAGAACGCAAGCACCTGGGTCAGCCCGAGGCCCGCGCCCGTGCCGTTAAGTTTGGTCGTGAAAAGCGGTTCGAAGGCGCGGTGGGCAACTGCCTGCGTCATGCCAATGCCATCGTCGGAAACCGAGACCAGTACAAACTCACCCACTGGCACCCCTGCAGCGTCCGACGCGGCTTCGACGTTCTGCGCGCGTATCCGGAGTTTGCCGCCGCGAGGCATCGCTTCGCGGGCGTTAAGGGCGAGGTTGATGAGTGTGAGCTCCAGTTCCGCGTAGTCGCAGCGAATCTGCCACAGTTCCTGTGCGATATCGATGTTGACGGAAATTGCATCGCCGACTGTTGCCTGTAGCACGCGTTTCAGACCGGGAAGCGCCGTTGCGGGGTCGACCTGTGTCAACTTCAGCGGCTGCTTCTGCGTGGCTCCCACCAGGGTGCGAACCAGCCCCTCGACACTGTGTGTCGCGCGCTCAACGGCGCTCACCTCGGGAGCGACGTCGGTGAATCCCTTGCTTCTTGCAATGGCCATATTCGATTTAACGGCCATCAGATGGTTATTGAACTCGTGCGCGACGTTGGCCACGAGATTTCCAAGTGCGCCCATCCTCTGCAAATGTCGCCCCGACGCTTCAGCCGCCAGTCGTCGCGAGGTCTCGCTGCGCCATTGCAGCCATGCTCGCTCCTCGGCGGATAGTTGACGAAGCGAGAATCCGAGCAATGCCCAGATGGCGGCGCACGGCAGAACTGCAAGGCCGCAGAGCAGGAGCAAATGCCGCTGCCAGGCTGATATCAGGCCGCCTACAGGGAAACCGGCGGCGACAAACAGGCGATAATCACCGACACGCCGGTAGGCCACGAAGCGCTTCTGATGGTCTCCAAAGCGGGCCGCCTGGAGGTGGCCTGCATACTCGTTGCGCGTAAAACCTTCGGTCAGGGCCGGCGATGCGAGCGCGCCAGCCGGTATTCGGACATTCGGATAGCTGGCAAGCAAGGCCCCATCAGCTCGATACAGGCCGATGAACCCTTCCTCGTCGTTTTGTAGCAGCTTCTGGTAGAACCCGAAAAAATAGTCGCGCCTCAGCGCAATAGACACGATGCCGAGAAACCGGCCGTCGGATGCCGAGCGCGCTTTTGCCGTATTGAACACGCTGGTCCCTGAGATGCTCGCGGCCATCGGCAGAGACACGTAAGGCTCGGGCCGGTAGTGCTTCGCCGCGACAAAATCGGCACGCGTTCCGACGTTGACCTGCGGTACAGGAAAATACCGACTGCTTGCCAGCAGGGTCCCGGATTCCCCAAAGGCCGAAATCGCGACGACCTGGGGAAAATTTCCGGCGATGGAGTTCAGCTTGCCGTGAACGGCCGCCTCGTTCTGGCTGACCTGGCCGTCTGTCATGTCGTCGAGCAGTTCCTCGACCCGCGAGGCCAGTTCGGTGTTCAGGTCCATTACCTTAAGTGCCTGCTCCTCAGCGACGCGGGCCATACGGTCGCTTGCATCGGCGGCTTCATTGAACCGGCGTTGATAGTCGTAGTAGCCGTAACCTGCGAGACAGCCAACCGGTACGAGCACCGAGACGGCCAGCAGAAAGAGCAGAACCTTTCTGGTTGCGGCAAAGTTCCGCGACGGCGGCGGCAGTTCGTTGGGAACCGGGTCGTCGCGCGGGTCGGTCCCAAGGTCTTCTGGAGTCGAGTTCATTTGCGTTTGGCCGAAGCAGGGCGAATGGACGCTCAAAAATCCGGACGGATTCTCCCGGGTCGTGCAGTTGCGCCTGCGGGGCGTCGGGGACCGCTGAACCGGCTGGGTCCAGCACTTTTTATGCCAAATCCCTACCGCTTGCTTGTGCCGTACGCGAGCACAATGGGTGAGACGCCGATACCATGCACGCGAGGAGAAGTCCTGTGAGGCAGGCAAACTTTTCCAGGACGTTGCGTAAAAATTGACATGGCCCGTGCGGGTGACGTCAGAGGCAGCAGGTACCACCCAACTCGTCACCTTCGGACGTGCCATTCGTGTCCTGTGCAAAATCTCATCGCGCTTCTGCGCGACGACGCCACATGTTGTCCTCAGAAGAACGCTGTGATTTTTGCAAGGCTCGGGTGGACATGTGCCCGGAACACATCCGCTCTGACCAGGCGGGCCTGCGGGCGTGAAAACGAGGCGAGAGGCTCAATTCGACTCCGCGATAGGCAAACGGACCGCGCAACGGTGCGAGCTGGTTCGGCATGCTGACGCGATGCCCTTGCTCTACCACCATGCCTTGACGCCCGGGTCGGCGGGCGGGACACTCAACGCGAGTCGCTATCCGGCCGACGGCTCGCGCGGCGCCGAGTAACACGGACCTCCGGGATTTCACTCTGACGGGTCGCGTTGAGCGCGGATTGCAACACAGGCCGCGTGAGGAGAAACCTCGTGGCATCTGCACTGTCGTTTTCACGACTGTTCTCAGACGCACTTGGCGAAAGTCATTTTGCGTCGGTAAATGTCGAACTGGTCACCCGCGATTTCGCGCCCCCCGCTCCATCCTTTGACGTGTCGGATTTCGCGGCTGCAACCCGCTACGGATTCTTGCGCGCGCCCAGCGGATGGGTCGGCGACCTTCATCCGTCGCCCATGCGCATGTGGGTATTTGTTCTCAGTGGGCAAATTGAGTTCGTGACCAGTGACGGTGAGCGACGTCGCCTCGCAGCAGGGAGCGCGATACTGCTTGAGGACACCACGGGCAAGGGGCATCAGAGTCGTGTCATCGGCGACGTGCCAACGCTTCTCGCCGTGGTTCAAGTCTGACGTCGAGGTTCGCGTTGCAGGGGCGCAAGTTCATGCCGTCGCGTCACGTCATGCCCGAGAAGATGTCAGTCCGAGCTTTGGATAGGCCCGCTATGTCATGGCCGGGCCCTCTGAACAGGGCGAGAGCCGCGTCGGGCGCGCGAAGCCGCACATGTAGCCCAAACGCAGTTTGGCCAATTCGTTGCAGTCAACTCCGCGGCCGTAGTCTCGTGGCGACAAACGAGAGCATCCGGCAGTACCCCTCAAGGCTGGAAGGGTTTTTCGCCGGTGTCCATGCGACTCTTGATTCTTGCCAGTATGCCACCTATTGTGGAAGGTGCCATGTCGGCACGAGTCGTAAGGAGTGCATCATGCCATCGCCCAGAAAGGCCACACCTGCTCACGGAGCTGAAGCCGAGATGTCGAGCAAGAAGAAGGTAGCCTCGCCGACGAAGGCCACCGGAAAAGGGCAGGGCGAAAAAGGCCCACAAATGACCAGGCAGCGCCCCAAGAACAAGTCGAAAGCATGAAACGGAAACGCCCCAGGAAACGGGGCGTTTCCATTTGCTGGCGCGGCCCATTGGCTTAACGTGCAAGGGAAGTACTGACGAAGAACGTCGCGACGAGGAAGGCCGCGCCGCGTCCGGGAGCCGCTGAGCATCAACGCCCTTTCCGCTGCTAACTTTCCCGCGAGTCCCGGGCCGAAGTTTTGCGGTGCTACGAACCCGCCGACACCGCTTCCACCACCGCCGGCATTTGTTCCCCGACGTGCGAGTACGGCGGCGGATGTACCCATGCCCGACGCCGTCACGCGACCGACCGGACCATGCGTGGAGGCAGCCTGCGTGGGCCGCCCTCAGGAGGGGTTCCGACGGGTAGTGCCCGGAGGATGTCGATTTGCAATGAAATTGCCGGGAGGAACTTCGATGGCCCCTTTCGGCAGTCAATTGTTCTTTCCTGCCAGGGCGGACGGCAAGACAATCTGAAGCCGCTCAAGTACCGGAAGCACGACCGTTACCGTGGTTCCTGTCCGTCCGTCGCCACTCGCAATGGAGACTGTTCCACCATGGCATTCAACCAGGTACTTTACAAGCGCGAGTCCTATTCCCAGGCCGGAATCCGCCATCGAGGGCCGCGAGCCGAGCTGCGTGAACATGTCGAACGCGTAGGGAAGCTTCTCAGCGGGAATGCCATACCCGTCGTCCGCCACTGTAAATTTCACTGAGCCCGGGGACAGTATGGCGTCCTGGTCAGCCGGCTGTTCGACAACAGCGGCGATTTCTATGTGGCTGCCGTCGGGTGAGTACTTGGCGGAATTGCTGAGCAGGTTGACGAGTACCTGCGTCAGACGGGGCGCGTCCGCGTGCAAAGTGACAGGCGCGAGCGGAGAATGAACCGTCAGATGGTGCTTGCGTGCGTCCATTGCAGGCTGTACCGCATGAACGGCATCCCACACGATATCGGCAAGCTGACAGGCGCCCATTTTCACCTCCACCTTGCCGTAGCGGATGCGGGACGCGTCGAGCAGGTCATCAATCAACCGTTGAAGTCGTCCCATCTGCCGTTGCGCTATTTCCAGTGCACGCGTTGCGGCACACCCGCTTGTCCCGGGGCGATTCAGAATCTCCAGAGACGAGACGACGGGAGCAATGGGACTTCTGAGCTCATGACTGAGCGTCGCGATGAAAGCGTAGGTCCGCTCTTCGGTCCGACGGAGGGCCTGCTGGGCTTCCTCTGCTTCTGTCGCCCGTTTCTCTGCCAGTGCCTGCATACGGGTAACCTGCATCGCGGCCCCCGTAAAGTCCGCGAGGCTCGTTAGCAAACGCAGGTCCTCAGCGTCGAAGCGGCATGCTTCGTCGTGCGACATGACCCAGATGGCGCCCCACGGCCCGTCACTAATCGGGATGGGAACGAGCAGGGCTTCGACAACTGGTGGCGAGACTGTTTCTATCGACGGGAAATAACGTTGAGGCGTCTTGAACAGTTCGGGCTTGCCCATCGCCAGCGTGACGCCGCACAGACTGTCTCCAAACGGTTGATACGTGTCAAGGAGGGGGGCGCAGTGACCTGCGAGCGCCGCCCACCTGAAGCTCGCCAGTTTGTCCGGGGGAGACTCCAGTACACTGATTCCGGCACTGCCAGCCCGGCAGAGCCGGGCCGCCTCCGAAGCCAAAAGCTCGAGCATCGCTGCGTCGGACGTCGCGAGAGCATGGGCAAGCCGTCTGAGCACCTTGGCTTCCGCCCCATAGTCCGGACGGCGGCTTGCACGCGCCGAGAGCTCGTCGGTAATCAGCGATTCCTTGTGAGCTGCACGTATGCCGACGGCGGTCGAAGACAGGTCAATAGCGAAGTTCATGGCCGTAACAAATCAATGCGAACGCAGCTATTCACGCCTGGACAGGCGTGCAGTGCCGGGCGGTTGAACCGCACCGGCGCAGCAATCCTGGTTCGACTATAGCGCAACGGACGACCGCCAAACCGGCAGGCGCCACCAGCTTTGCGGTCGCCGCCGCACCCGGGAGACCGGCTTCAGCCTGCACGGACCTCAATGCGCCGCGGCTTCGCCTCATCGCGGCGCGGTATCGTCAGTTTCAGCACACCATCCTTCAGCGCAGCCTCAATCCGCGATGTGTCGAAGTCGTCACTGACAGTGAACCGGCGCGAAAAGTAAGGCGCACGCACCTCGGCATGCGACAGCGCCAGGTTCGGCGGCACGGGCACCATGGATTCCGCCTCGATGGTCAGACTGCCATCGTGGACCTTGATGTCCAGCTTCTCTTTCGATACGCCGGGCAGGTCGGCCAGCAGCGTGACCGCGTGAGCGTCTTCGAAGATATCGACCGCCGGCGTCAGCGCGGCGCGACGACGTGCTTCATCCGATTCGGCGCGCGTCACCGCGCCCTGGTCACGTTGGGCGATTTGCGTGTTGTCGCTCATGATGTCACCTCGTCACTGGACGGTAATTGCGCGGGGTCTGGACGCTTCGCGCTTGCCCACAGAAATCAGCAGGCAGCCGTCGACGTAGCGCGCCTGCACCTTGTCGGGGTCAGCCTGCTGCGGCAGTTCGATGACCCGCCGGAACGACCCGCTGAAGCGCTCCTGCGCGTACTGGCGTGTGCCTTCTGGCAGCTGTGCCTCGCGGGTCGTCCGCTCGCCGGCAATCGAGAGCAGACCTTTATCGATGGAGATATCGAGCTTCGCAGGCTCGACGCCGGGCGCAAACGCGACGATTTCTATCGTATCGTCGGTTGTGCCGATGTTGATATGAGGAAATGTGCCGAACTGGCTTGAACGAAGGCTGGACGGGAAGCCGCCGAACAGGCTGGACATCTGGCGTTGCAGCCGGTCCAGTTCACTGAAGAGGTCGGTCCGAAGGTAAACGTCACTCATGGTTGCTTTCTCCTCAGCGGCGAGGAGACAAACCGGCATACGCGCTTCAGTCCGGTTGCCCCGTGCCGCGGACAATCAAGGTTGAAACACGCAGCGCCCGCAAACGGGTGTTCACGAACGACTGGTGAGCGATGCTAAAGATAGGTCGCGCGAAAAGATTTTCAAGAGCTCGTGACCAAAAAATTTTTCGTCTTGAAAATCCGCTTGCCGCCTATACAGTCCGCACACCAATGCTCACCGGGAGACGACCGTGGAATTCGATACGGACTGGAGAACGCTTGGCAAGCACCGCATCAAGCTGCGCTCCACCAAAGGCTTTCCGACCGAACTGATGCAGCAGGTCGCGGAACTGACGCGACTAGCCGTCGACAACAATATGAGCGCGCGGGCGCGCGTTGTCGAAATCGTCTTTCGGCACGAGAAGGCGTACGACGTCACCATCGGAACGACGCTCGTGGAAGACCGGATTTGCGCCGCCCAGCTTGAGAGCGCCATCGCCACCGTGATGGGTTTGCTGTCCGAGCAGGTCAACATCTTTGTCCAGGCCGTCACCCAGGACGAGGTCGACCTGCATTTCGGAGTGTACGAACGGATGCTGGCGGAGAAGCTGGGCGCCGTGCCCCCGATACAGTGATAGAGCGCGATTCGCGAAGGGCTCTTATAGCCAGCCCTTTCAAGGTCTTTGCGCGGCAAACCTGGTAACCTGGCGAGATGTTAAGGAGCGACAGGTACGAAGGGATGTTCGACGAGGTGATGAAACATTTCGAGCAGCAGGCACCGGTATGCGTGATGGCACGCCTGGCACTGCAGAGAGCCATTGCACCGCAATGGATCGACGAGGTGTTCGCCGAGCATCGGCAGCGGCAATATCCACGTGAATTGCTGTTCTCGACGGTGGTTGAACTGATGACGCTGGTGTCGCTGGGACTGAGTCCGTCGCTGCACGCTGCAGCGACACAGACCAAGCCCCTGCCGGTGTCGCTGGCCGCGCTCTACGAGAAGGTCAACCGCACCGAACCCGCGATCCTGCGTGCCCTGGTACAGGGCAGCGCACAGCGTCTGGAGCCGGTGCTGGCGGCGTGGCCATGCCAGCCCAGCGTGCCCGGCTGGCGTGTGCGGGTGCTTGATGGCAATCACCTGCCAGCCAGTGAGAAACGGCTGGCGGCGTTGCGCGAGCAGCGTGGCGCGGCGTTGCCGGGGCACGCGCTGGTGGTCTACGAGCCGGATCTGGGTCTGGTCACAGATCTGGTCGCCATCGAGGATGCGCACGCGCAGGAGCGCTCGGCCATGGCTCCATTGATCGACTGCGCCGGCCCAGGCGAACTGTGGCTGGCTGACTGAAACTTCTGCACCGGGACCATCCTGCAGGGCTGGCATCAGGCACAGGCCTGCTTCATCGTGCGCGAACACGGCCGCAACAGCCCGGCGCTTGCCAGCAGTGGGCCATGGGTGGGCGGTGCACGTATCGGACAGGTCAGGTGCGAGAGCAACGCATTGACCTGAAGGCTGGCTTCGTCTGGCGTCGCATCGAGCTGACGCTGGACAAGCCGACTGAAGCGGGCGATACCGTGATCCGGCTGTGGAGCAACCTGCCTGCCACGGTGGGCGCACACGAGATTGCCCGGCTGTATCGCAAGCGCTGGCGTATCGAGGGCATGTTCCAGCGACTCGAGTCGGTCCTGCACAGCGAGATCCGCACCCTGGGTCATCCACGTGCCGCGCTGCTGGGCTTTACCTTCGCGGTGCTGGCGTACAACGTGCTGGCCACGCTCAAGCGCAGTGTTGAAGCTGCACATGCTGCCGCCGATGAAACAGGTGCAGCGCCGCCGGACGTCTCGACGTATTACCTCGCCGTGCAGATTCGCAGCCAGTATGAGGGCATGCTCATCGCGCTGCCGCCAAATGAATGGTCGCACTGGAGCGATGCCACGCCCGACGTGATTGCCGGCAAACTGCTCGAGCTGGCACGCCGCGTCGACCCGATTCAGGTGCGCACACGCAAGCGTGGCCCCAAGACCCGCAAACCCGCACCCTATGTCGAAGGCGCGGTAGCCCGCGCCCATCACCGTACCGCTCGCCTGCTTAAACGCGCCAAAGGCGGGACATCTTGATCAAGACCTTGAAAGGGCTGGCTCTTATAGCGGGGGAAATATCGTTCTAGCTGGCATCTTTGCGGCGGGCGCCGTCGCGCGGCGGAAGGCTTTTCGGCCGTTTCGCTGAAACTGCATTGAAAACGGAGTGCACCTAGCCTTGTGACTTATGACTAAAAAGGGGAGGGTAATCCGGTCAGTTCGAGGACGCATCCGCTATTGACGGAGAAGTAGCTACGACAGAAGCGGTGGACACGATGCGTCGCTCAAAGCACGGGCATGGTCCTTCGGGTCCAGTACGATTCGGAGCCACGGCGACAGCATATCGCGGTCGGAGTCCGCATATCGGACCTGTGAGTCAACTTGTTTCAGGGTTGCCGGTGTCAGGCTTCTTGCGGATAAGGCTTACTTGCCCGTTGCGTTCAAGAATCGCCAGTTGCACTTCTTCGAGGTCAAGCGTATTCAGTTCCTGCCGCGCGGTCTCGAACACGTCTGTCCGTGTGATGAGTGCGGCGGACATCTGCTTGCTGTTGAACTGACCGTCCTTAAAGAGTTCTCGTTCGACGCCAACCGCGAGAGTCTCCAGTCGCGCTGAATGGACGCATGCCCACCCAAGCGCGCGATGTATAAGTACCATCACGAGCGATGCAACCAGCGTCGGAATGGCGGGAGAAGCGCCAACGATGACGCGGCTTAACGTTGCGCCCAGAAGTATCGCGACCACATAGTCGAATGGCGAACGCTGTCCAAAGGAACGTCGGCCCGATATGCGAATGAAAATGAGAGCCGCGAAGCATACGGCGACTGTCCGGGCGGCCATCTGCAGGGCATCGAGGTCCTTTCCTTCCCCAAATATCGATATCACCACATCCATTTGGCTTCTCCGGTCCGGCATGTGCCGGATAACGACAAACGCGGTCAGGTCGCTGGACGCCGACGATGCCCCGCCTGGCGAGGCGTGAAACAGGTGCCCCCACCACCAGGCACTGTCAGCCTAATGGCCATGTCGTCCCGTCACGTAGCATGTCCACGAGATACCGCGAAGGCCTGGTCTTCAACTGCAGGCGAGGGGTAGTTGGTTTATCAGTCCACTGGTCCCACATAACCAGGAAGTCCAAGCGCAGCCTTGCTTTTCGCGAGTTTCACTGCTTTTTTACCAGCACATCGTACCCGGCATCGTTTTTGGGTGGTGGCAGCCGACTGCGGAAGAAATCGGACCATCGGAATTCTTCGAGCGGCACGGAAGTCTTCTCGTATCCACCTGCATCGCGTACCGACGCCGACAGGCTCCGGAATTCGTCGTCGATGAGTTCCCACACGTGTTCGCGTATTTCGGCGAATGCCACGCGCTGGCCATCAGCGTCGTACGGGTAGGTCCAACGATTGTTTTCCATGGTAAGCCAGAATTCGGCCTCAGAAAGCGACGAGAGGTCGCTGACGAGGACAATGGGAACGCGTTTTACGTTCGCGCGCCATAGCGCAGTGGCAACGTGATGGTGGTCGATGACGAACGGAGCGCCACGAGGACCATACACGACAGGAACCGGCTTTTCCGCGATAGCCATTTCCAGGTGATGCCCCGTCAACGACCGGTATGCTTTCGTCTTGTCGCGTATTTCCCGCATGCCGTGCGTTACCTGGGTCGGCCGCAACCGGTCGATTTTTAACGTGTTCATCTCTGTCTCCACTCCCGCCCTACGCTAGTGGCGGCGCCGCCAAGCCGGACACATCTGAATTAAAGATGACCTGCAATTGGGAAGTAGCAGAGGCTGTGCCGCACCGGGCACATGGTGTGAGGGCCCGCGGACGCGGTGCAGATTCACATTTTCCGAGGCGAGAGCCAGATGCGCCTTATGCCGCAGAGCAGGCATGTGAACTGGTCCTGCCGGAAATTCGTCTGGACTGACGCCCCACGACGCTTTCGCAAACGGTACCTTGCTGGTTGGAGCCCTCGGTCGGAGCGCCACACGCTATTTGGGCACACGCTCCCATGTCAGTGCGAAGTTCTGTCATCAAGTTTCGGCCCCTTCAACGTACCTCGGCTCGGCCTTCAGAGTTTGACCCACGGTGCAGCAGCAGTTGATGAGCAGCGCACCGCTTTCCGCCGGGGGCGGTCATCGGGGTTTTCATGACACGTTCTCCTGCCAGACCGATTATTTGCCCACGAATGGAGCATTTGTTCAAATGGCTGACTTAAATTCGATGTCGGATCACCGCTCAGAACGCGAAACTGGACACAGTTGATTGCCGACGCGCTTGGGGTACCGATGCGCCGGCCGCCCGACACGAAAGCATCGCTGCGCTCGGGCCCGCACGTTTGGGGTGGTTAGCGGCCGACGGCGATTTTTCGGTCGTTGTTCGTACGCCCTCGGCATCGCAAGAATTCTTTCCTGACAATGAGCGGCGTTCAATACTTTTGGAGCGCTTAGCGTCGTTCCGAGCTTTGTACAAGAAGATGCGGCCGCTTTTCCCAACGTGACCCGTAGCTAACATTCGACTACTGTGGATTTTTCATTGCGCGACCGAGGTCGTCACGGGAGATGAATTTGCTTCCGGTAATGGTGGCGAAATTGCGTGACGCCCGCGGGCGGCAAGAAATCGCTCGTGCACAGACGAGACGTATTGCACACATTGCTACCGAACTTGATCCCAGGGAAAGAGGGTGCTTGAGTATTTGAATACCGTGCTCGATGAAGTTGACGTTGCCGACCATAGGCTCGGCGTAAGCGAATCGATCCAGGCCTACTCGGGAGCTTTTCATGAAGCGTACGTTTATCGCAGTCACATTGCTGTGGATATCCACCTCGGTCGTGGCTGCACAGCCAGACGGGAAAGCCCTCTACCAAGAAAATTGCGCCAGTTGTCACGGCCAAAACGGCAAGGGCGACACCGGACCGAAGCTCGTTGGCGATGCGAGTGAATGGAAGACAAAACTCTTTGAGAGGGCGGTGCTAAATGGCATCGACGATCAGGGAAAATCGCTCAAATCCCCTATGCCACACTGGTCAGGCGCCAGTTTCAAAACGGACAGTCGCGCCAAGCAAAGCTGAGGTCGACGCGATCCAGCATTACCTTCGTACGCTAAAGTAGTGAGTACCCAATCTCCCGGGCTGTGATAAGGGGCAATACTGGCGAGGCGGCCGGCACGGAAGGGTTTTGTCGCGCTAAGGGGGCAGGAGTAAAATCGAAGTTGATATTTTCCCGAAGTGAAGCGTGAGATGAAGAAGGCGACTGCGAGACAAGCCCTGCCTGCCGGCGTAGCGAAGGTACTCAAGCG
>NZ_JAWRXV010000462.1:0-317 GCF_046534875.1 Paraburkholderia sp. SIMBA_054
GTGTTATTTATAAGATGAGGACAATTTATCTGCTTGATATACATATTTATAAAGACAACAACATCTAAAAAATATTTTTGTATTTTATGAATAAATGATTCTTCTTTTACACATGTTAACGTTGTAAACTTTAAAGGAGTTGAATAAAATAGCAAACAATAAAAATAGCAACAATAACGAATTATTAGTATACGGTGCGCAACAAGCAATCGACCAAATGAAATATGAGATCGCTAGTGAATTTGGTGTTAACCTGGGTCCTGCTACAACTGCTCGTGCAAACGGATCTGTAGGTGGCGAAATTACAAAGCGTCTTG
>NZ_JAWRXV010000463.1:0-316 GCF_046534875.1 Paraburkholderia sp. SIMBA_054
TCACCTGCTCAGGAAGATACGCCAGAATCGACGGTCGGCGCACATACGCGCAAGAAGCGGGGCCATCGCAAGCCGCTTGATCCCAACCTGCCGCGCGACGTAGTGCGGCACGAGCTGCCTGAGGCTGAACGCTTCTGCATGAACGATGGTCACGCGCTCGTCGAATTTGGCGTGGAGATCAGCGAGCAGCTCGACGTGATTCCGGAGCAGCTTCGCGTGATCCAGCACCAACGCGTCAAATATGCGTGTCCGTGCTGCGATCTCGGCATCAAGGTGACGCCGGCGCCGCCTCGCATCATCCCTCGCGGCCTGTTGA
>NZ_JAWRXV010000464.1:0-316 GCF_046534875.1 Paraburkholderia sp. SIMBA_054
GCTTACAGCGTTCCGCCACCGCGTCGGACGGGCGGTCGTGTCCTTTATCTCGATCTGGACGGTTGCCTGCATCCCGATGCCGTATACGAGAAGCCTGGCTCGGGGCCGTTCATTTTTGGTTATCCGGATCATAGGCTTTTCGAACATGCACGGCTGCTTGAGGACGCGTTGGCCCCGTACCCGTGTGTGCGTATCGTGCTCAGCACCTCATGGGTGCGGCGTTACCGTGGAAGCATTCGCCGCGTGTCGCGCGGACTGACTCCGGCATTGCGGGAAAGGGTTGTCGGCGCTACCTTCCATAGTCGCATGGACCTGA
>NZ_JAWRXV010000465.1:0-316 GCF_046534875.1 Paraburkholderia sp. SIMBA_054
TCCGCCAGCGGCGCCCGCTCTGAAAATTTCGGCCGAGGCGCTTGAAATGGGCGCTTGCGGCCCCACCTGCCGTTCCGATACGCGGTGGCGCGTTCGAATGTTTGTCGCGATTTTGCAACGCACAAAAGTCGCGGCGCATTCATGCGTTGCCGCCGCTGTTGGCTTTTAAATCTTTACCGACTTTCAGCGACATGGAAAACACGCAAGAGAACCCGACGAGCCAGAATCCCACGCCCGCGGACGAAACCGAGCGCCCGGCCGCCGAGGCGGCCACTCCCGAGCAGGAAGCCGCGGCGAGCGTCGCCACGGACACGCC
>NZ_JAWRXV010000067.1:0-56046 GCF_046534875.1 Paraburkholderia sp. SIMBA_054
TGCGCATCTTCCCGGGCAAAAATCGAGAATGTACGCAGTTCACCCCGAAGTTAACAGGGGTGCCGTCACTACCGTTGTGCGTAAACGTCAGATCGGCGCGCGGTACACCGATTTATGCAACAACGCCCATCTCCGACAACACTTTGAATGTTGCGTCGAAACCATGGTCGCCCGGCCTGAGCGAATTGAATTTGCCGATCAGCGTCTTCGCCAGGAAGTGCTCGACATAGGTTTGGTCCACGTCGATCTCATCAACGCTTGAGGCTGTCCTTTACGGGGCCTTTCAATTCGGCAAAGCACAGCTTGACCTGCCGTGCCGCGAGTTCGCCATGCAGCCGTTGCAGTACATCGCCGCGGTGAGATCGATATCGGTAACGGGCTCGGCTGCGATGACGATCCACCTTGCCGGCGAGGGCGAATCCCCGATCGCGCGCAAGACGCGTTCGCGGAAAACCTCACTTTGCAAAGAACAACGGCGCATCCCAGCGTAGCAGCACGAGACCGGGAATGCGCCGCGCTAGAGAGCGACAATTATCTTGGCCGGTCCTTTGACAGTTACCTTGGCCGGTGGTGAGGAGTCGAAGGCGGCGTAGCCGCCGGAGACGACGAACTACCGGCGGCGCCGGAGTAGCGGGGTTTTACGATGGCTGATCGCGTCGAACAAGAAGCGAACAGTCATGCCTGGAACCTACGTGACGGACCAGCAGGTCCGACTCTATATGAGCAAGCGCAAACATCACACTCAGGAAGTCGCCGCGGCGATGGCGGGCATGAGCGTTCGCACGGCCCGGCGCATCGAGCATGACGGCCGTCTGCCGTCGCAGAAGCCATCGCGCGCGTGGCGTACACGTCACGATCCGTTCGCGGAAGTCTGGGAGAGCGAGGTCGTGCCATTGCTGCGCCACGCGCCCCGGGTCAAGGCCATCACGTTGCTGTGCAAGCTACAGGAGGCGCATCCCGGCCTCTTCCCTGACAGCATGCGGCGGACGCTCGAGCGGCGCGTCAGCCAATGGCGCGCACTCGAGGGCCCTGGCAAGGAGATCTTCTTCCCGCAGCAGCACTTGCCCGGCGTGCAGGGGCTCTCGGACTTTACCGACATGCGGGATCTGCGCGTGACGGTCGCCGACGCGCCCCTCGATCACCGGCTCTATCACTTCGTGCTCGCGTTCTCGCACTGGGAATACGCCTATGTCGTCGAAGGTGGCGAGAGCTTCGAGGCCCTCTCCACCGGATTACAGAACGCGCTGTGGCAGGCCGGCGGCTGCCCGCATGAGCATCGCACCGACAGCCTATCGGCAGCGTTCAAGAATTTGCAGCCTGAAGAGGACTTCACCGCTCGCTATGACGCACTGCTGGTGCATTACGGCATGGCCGGCACGCGCAATAACGTCGGCGTGGCCCATGAGAACGGTAGTGTGGAATCCTCGCACCGCCATCTGAAGGAGGCGATCGACCAGGCGCTGATGCTGCGTGGCCATCGCGACTTCGACGATCGTGCTGCCTATGAGGCGTTTGTTCGCGACGTCGTCATGCGCCGTAACCGTCGCAACGCAGCGGCGTTTAACGCTGAGCGCGAACATTTGCAGGATCTGCCCGCACATCGCACGACCGACTTCCTCGAAGAGGAAGCACGCGTGACACGCTGTGGCACCTTCACCGTGCGGGGCATTCTCTACAGCGCGCCGTCGCGCCTGATTGGCCACCGTCTGAAGGTGCGCGTCTATGCCGATCACCTCGACTGCTATCTGTCCGGCGCGCTCGTGCACAACACAGCACGGGGCTCGCATGCGGCCAATAGCCGCCGTCGCAAGCTCGACTACCGGCACTTCATCGAGGCGCTCAAGCGCAAGCCCCAGGCGTTCAAGGGGTGGCGTTTCGCGACGACTTGTTTCCGCGCGAGGCGTACCGCCGGACGTGGGAGCGGCTTGAGGCTCGGCTCACGCAGCGCGAAGCCTGCAAGACTATGGTCGGCTTACTGGAACTGGCCGCGAATCACGGAGTCGAGGCCGTTCTTGCTGAGCGGCTCGAGGCGTTGCTCGCCGCCGGTGAGCTGCCCGATCTCGAGCAACTACAGAATGAATTTGCGCCGCGGCAGGCGCAATGCCCAGACGTGGCTGTCGACATGCCGACGGCAGCTCTCTACGACATGCTGCTTGGCGAGGAGGTATCGGTATGAACGCGCCCGCAATCTACGATACCGCCCGTATGGGGCTGATGCTCACCGAGCTGCGCTTGCCGACGATCGCGCGGCTATGGGCTGAATTCACTCAGCGCTCCGACAAGGAAGGCTGGCCATCGACGCGCCTGCTCGGCGCGCTGCTCGAGCACGAACTGGCCGAGCGCGCGAAACGGCGCATCGAGCGGCATCGCGTCGAATCGCATCTGGACCCGAGCAAGACGCTCGAGGCCTTCGACTTCGGCTTGGTACCGATGGTGTCCAAGGCACATGTAATGGCGCTTGCGAGCGGCGACTCGTGGCTCGAGAAAGGCGCCACGATCCTGCTGTTTGGGCCACCGGGTGCCGGGAAGAGCCATTTAGGCTCCGGCATTGGTCATGCGCTGATCGACGCCGGGTACCGGGTGCTGTTCACACGCACCGGCGAAATCGTGCAGAAGCTGCAGGCGGCACGCCAAAGCCTGCAGTTGCCATCAATGCTCGCCAAGCTCGATCACTTCGATCTGATCATCCTGGACGACCTGTCGTACGTCAGAAAGGACCAGGCCGAAACGAGTGTGCTGTTCGAATTGATCGCGGAAAGATACGAGCGTCGAAGCCTTCTCATCACGGCCAACGCCGCGTTCTCCGGCTGGAATGATGTCTTCCCCGATCCCTCAATGACGGTCGCCGCCATCGACCGACTGGTCCATCACTCGACGATCTTCGAACTGAACGTGGAAAGCTACCGGCGTCGCAGTGCCGACGACAACAAGCGCGCGCGGCGGCGTCAATTACCCCACCCCGAATCGGAAGGAGCGACAACTATGCCGAGCTGAGCAGCGACAACTAACCCCGTCGACCGGCCAAGATAGTTGTCGCCCGGGCGGCCATCGTAATTGACAATCTACACCGCGCTTCGGGATGACGCGATACGCCAGGCGCGCCACAGGAACAACAGCACGGTTAGCAGCAGCGCGAGCGCAATGCCATTCACTACGCCCCAGGCACGCCACGCCGGCGAAGCACACCATGCACTGCGCAAATTCGCTCGGCCACAAACGGTATAGACGGATGACGCCACGTACTTCGATCACCGCCACGCATGCAGCAATCACAACGGCCGCCAGCGCCGATTGCGGCGCGTGCGCGAGCGAGCGCGGCGCGAATACGAGAAGCAGCGCAACCACGGCGGCCGCGATAACGCCTGTCACCTGCGTTTTCGCACCCGCAGACTCGGCGACGGGCGTACGCGAACCGCTCGCGCTGACGGCGAATCCCTGCAACACCCCGGCTGCCATGTTCGACAGTCCAAGCGCGATGCACTCCCGATTGCGGTTCACGCTGATGCCATTGCGCCGTTCGTAGGTGCGCGAAAGAATGCTGACATCGGTGAGCGAGACGAGCGCAATCGCGGCCGAGCTGCCGGCGAGTTGCCACCATTCGGCAACGGGAAGGACCGGTTATGCGCGGCGCCGGCAAGCCTTGCACGATCGCGCCCGCGGTCGCGACGCCCGCGCGCGACGATGGAGTCAGCAGCACGACGGCGAGCGTCGCCGTGGCGACAGCCAGCAATACGCTGGGCACTTTCGGCGAAAACCGGTTGAAGACGAAGATCAGCAATAGCGCGCCCGCGCCGATCGCAAGCGATGTCATATTCACCTGCCCGCCCGCTACTCCGTCTATCAGATCGGGCATCTTTTCGTGATCGTCTGTGCCTCGCTGACCTGCTCGGTGAGAACGTGCCGCTCGCCGCCATACTGTAGAGGGGCGGCCCTGGTTTTGGCGGCGTCGCCTCCTTCATGTTCGTCTGTTCGGTATGGGCGGGATGATCAGATCGCCATGACACAAGGCTCGGACGGAGCATCGAACATGAAACGGAATCTGGGTTATCTATCAATAGCGTTCCTCGCCGTCACATGTGCGATTGGCACGGCCGCCTGCAAAAAAGTAGACGACAAGAGCAGCAATAGCATGGACTCGGGCAGCAGCGGCGTGATGAGTAATAACACCGCAGGCGAGAATGGCACGCCGGGGCAAAGCTCAGCGGCGAACAGCACCAGCGAAAGCGCGGCGGCGAGCGCCCCATCGGCATCGAGCGAAGCACCCGTCGCGGGCACCCCTTCATCGAGCACCACGGTCACGCCCTCGGGAGCCAGTCAGTAAAAGTAGCGATGGTCGGCCCAAACGCAACGGACAGGTGCCTGATTCGCCAAACGCCCATGGCGAAGCCGGCGAATTACCCCGGGCGCAGCTGCGCATACGGCTCGCTCGGTGGCGAATGCAACACTGGAGCTCACCGCTATGTCGCGCCGCCGCATCGGACGGCGACGCGCGGGTGACAGACATTGGCCGGCGGTGCCCTGGAACGAACATCAGGAACATCAATGAAGCTTTACGGCAGACGTAGTTCAATAAACGTACAGAAGGTTCTTTGGTGTCTTGGCGAGGTTGGCGCCGTCGAGGGACGCGACTACGAACGTATTGATGCGGGCCTCGACTTCGGGGTTGTCAATACAGCCGCATACCTTGTGCTCAATCCGAACGGCCTGGTGCCAACGCTGGTCGACGGCGACCTGGTGCTTTGGGAGTCAAATACCATCGTCCGGTACCTTGCCCGCGCAGCCGGCAATGAAGCGCTGCTTCCAGTCAGGTATAAACAACGGGCAAACGTCGAGCGTTGGATGGACTGGCAGCTTGCAACCCTGTGGGCAACGCTGCGCGTCGCCTTTCTCGGCCTGACACGGACGCCAGAGCCGGCGCGCGACTACGAGGCAATACGGCAGTCGCACGCTGACGCGGGGCGCATGCTCGCAATCGTCGACGAGGTTCTGAGTTCGCAGGCATACATAGCCGGCAGGACGTTCACGGTCGCGGACATCGGAATTTGCCTGTCGGCGCACCGATGGCTTGCCCTCTCACGCGATTTCGCGGACGTGTTGGATTCGGCTCCTTCGCTACCGTTCGTGGTCGATTGGCATAGGAACCTTGCGGCGCGTCCGGCTTTTCGGGATGCAATGGGGAGCCGCCCGCTTCAAAGCCAGTCCGTCTGATTTTCCGCGCAAAGGCGCTCGCAGCCCGGGATTGCACGGGTTCATAGATGCCGACATGCCTGCCGTTCAAGTTGAGACATTGCCGCAACTGCCGGGTCGATGTGGCTTGCTGCCCCGGACGGGCGGCATCTCAAAATGCAGTGACTACAATTGAAAGCGGTTCCCCACTCATTACGGCAGGTGAATTACTTTCCCGGAGAGCGCACTCATGCCTGGGCCGTCCGTGTCATCCGCGGTAAATCGCGTCCAGCGTACGGGCACGCTTGTCACCGCGGAACTTGACGCCCGCTCGCGTCGTTCGCCTGCCTATGCCGCCGAAAATGAAGCGCTGCATGCGCTGGCCCGGACACTGAACGAACCCGGCACTGCAATGCTTCAGACGCTGGTCGACACAGCCCTGACGCTATGCGATGCCGGCAGTGCCGGCATCAGCCTGCGGGAGCACGACGACGACCGGTCCGGTGCGTTTCGCTGGGTTGCAGTGTCGGGTCGCTGCGCGCAGTTGCAGGGCCATCTGATTCCAGGCGACGACAGTCCGGCCGGCGTCGCGCTTGAACTCGGCTCACCCCAGTTATTCGCGTTTCCCAAACGTCAGTTCGACTGCCTGTTCTTTGTCGGTGCCGAGGTCACGGAAGAACTCGTCGTGCCGGTGCCCGGTACGCCCGCGCCCTTCGGTGCACTGTGGGTCATGTCGCATGACGCAAACCATCATTTCGACGGTGAACACCGACGTATCCTGGCGAGCCTCGCGGATTTCACCTGTGCCGCGTTGAGCATCACGCGGGCAAGAGCTGACGCGGAGGCGCGCGCCGAGGAGGCAGAAGCGGCGAGACACGCACTGGCGACAGCCGAAGCCCGCAAGGACGACTTCATCACCACGCTGGGCCACGAACTGCGCAACCCGCTTGGCCCGATTGACAGCGCGCTGGCTGCCGCGCAAAAGCTGGCGGCCGGTAGCCCGGCGGTGCTTTCGGCGCTGGCGGTCGCCAACCGCCAGCTGCACCAGCTCAAACGCATCGTGAGTGACCTGCTTGACGCGTCGCGCGTACGGCACGGCAAGCTGTCCGTCCGTCCCGCGCATGGGTTGCTCGGCGACATCGTGAAGGACGCAGTGGCCGCCGTCGCGGAGGGCGTCGAGCAGCGGCAGCATCATCTTGATGTGACTTTGCCGCCGTATCCGGTGACGGTCTTTGCGGATGCGCCCCGGCTGACCCAGGTGGTCTCAAACCTGTTGTGGAACGCCGTCAAGTACACGCCGCCGGGCGGGGACATCGCCTTGCTGATCGACGCGCCGGACCCCGGCACGATACCTGAAGGCGATTCAACGCCACGGGAAGCAGTCGTCACGGTACGCGACAATGGCGATGGCATTGAACCCTCGCTGCTGCCCCGCGTCTTCGACCTGTTCATGCAGTCGCCGGTTGCCAGGACGCGAGCCGAAGGTGGCCTGGGCGTGGGCCTGTCGGTGGTCAGTTATCTGGTGAAGGCGCACCAGGGCCAGGTTGCCATTTCCAGTGAGGGCGATGGCAAGGGTACCGAAGTTACATTGCGCCTGCCCATCGTCTGCAGGAGCACGGTTGAGCACGCTGCGCCCACGACACATGGCATGGCGCCGGCCCGCATCCTGCTGGTCGACGACAGTGACGACGCGACCGAGGCGCTTGCCATGCTGCTGGCGCTGGACGGTCATGAAGTGAAACGCGCCCAGAGCGGACTGGAAGCGCTCCTGATGGTCGAGACGTTCACGCCGGACTTCGCCCTGATTGACATCCACATGCCGGGCATGGATGGTCACGAACTGGTCCGTCTGCTCCGGCAGCGCGCACAATGCGCGCTAACGAAACTGGTGGCGCTCAGCGGAGACGGCGGCACGATGTCCGGACCCGAACCGGTTGCAGACGGATTCGACTGCTACCTGGTCAAGCCGCCATCCCTCGAGGACCTGGCGGACGTGCTGCGCCGTTCATCGGGCCGCGAAGGCCGAGGGGACGGCTACTGACCCAGCCTGTCGGGAAACGACGCGAGGAGCGCCGTCACGTTCATGTCTTCATCCAGTTCGGGCCAGAATACCTGGTCGCCATCCAGCGAGATGGCGAAATACGTCCGCCCCACGCCGGTGGCCGCCTGTAGCAGCGGGAACCAGTCAAGTGGCAATTCGACGGCCCGGCCATCCGCCAGGTCCAGGAACAGGAACACGCTGTCAAACCGGACATCAACCGCCAGGGCATGCATGACTCTCTCCTGAAACAGAAATCGGGAACTCAGCCGGGGCCCGCGCGGCACCCTCAAACAGGAATCCGCGGTAATTCCTGCACGCGGGCTGGTTGATGACGACCCCAGGGACACGGGCAACGCCGACGGGGAACGCCAATAGATCACTTCAGCAAATCGCCTTCCCGGCACAACCAGCGTTACGTTTTCTCACACCCTCCGTAACTGATGACGCCCCATTTCTCAGCCTCCCTGCAAGCGTTAACCGCGAGCAGGCGAGTTCGGGGCCCGCATCCCAAGAACGCTCTCTTGAGAAGCATTGGCATGCACGTTGCGCGATTACAGGTAACCGGCCGCCGCGCATCCGGCTTCGCCTTCCCACTGGACCGAGGAGGATGAGATGACCAATACCGACAGGCAATCGTTACGTTTCGTAGTGGAAAAATGGCTTGAGTTCAACTCTCTGAACGCCGCCAGGATCACCATGCCTGGCCGCACGCTCTCGGGCGGACGGCGATATGTCTGCGTCGAGATAATGCACGAGGGAGAGAGGTTCGCACTGTTCTTCTTTCGGCACGACGACGGCTGCTGGAGGGTGTTTCCTCCGGCTCCGAAGTTGCCGGAGATGAACCTCGAGCGTCTGGCCGCGTAGCATGATGCATCACTTCCGTACCAGGCGCTCCGGGCGGGCCGGCCTGCCGCTAATGCGTAGCGGAGAACCGCGCCGTCACGCGTTACCCCGCATTGCGTCCTGCTGATGGCTCGACCCGGGCATCGAGCGTGCTTACTAGTTCTGACTCCCGGCCTGCATCAATCAAAGCCCGCTTGCCACGAATGAGCCCGAGAGACCTCGAACAGATCTATGCCCGAATAAAATTAGACCACTGGATAGTGGATCGTCAGCAGCGCGCACATTTTGTTTGTCAGGGCGGCATCTGGCACCATAGCTGGATCGCACCTTGATCACGTAATCGATGTGTCTTGTGGAAACATCCGCACAATGCTGGGCGCTCAGGTGTGGCTCCGCTGAGCTGCGCAGACGGGGTTTCACGAAGAGAAAATATGATGGCCCTACTCGCTGTCCCCTTACGGTTGCGAATTGGGCGGCATCGATTTCGCATAGGTCGCACTGGCATGCGGCGCAGAAGGCTCGCGTTGCGCGGAGTCTGGCTTGCTTCGTACTGCGTTCGCATCGATGCTGACTTCGACCCGTACCGCGTTGCTCGAAGTGCACGTCGATCCGGCCAAACCGGTATCGACGCTGGAGCGGTTGAAGGCTTGATGCGGCGCATTAGGTGACGCCGCGCAGGCCGGGACCGCTGCCGTCCAGGTGTCCAATTCACTGAACGCCCTTCTTTGCAGCTAATGCCTGTGCCATCTTCAGATGCTCCTGTATCGTCGGCAAGGCCCTTTCTGCGGCCTTCTTCAGGTCAGCGTTCTGGCCGTTTTCAGCTTCCTTCCGGAATGCTTCGACGGCCTTCTGATGGCCTTCCACTCCGAGACTTTTGATATATGCATTGTCAAAATCCTTGCCTTGCAGGCCTTTGAGCGAATCGAGAACAGTCGTGTCCGAGTTGTCCCTGGGAACTGCTACGCCGTGCGGCGCGGCCATCTTCAGTTGCATCGTGAGCTTCGTGTGATCGACCATCATGTGATGCGCGAAGTTCTTCACATCCTTGTCCTCCGATTGCTTACTGGCAAGCTTCGCGGCATCGATTTCGGTCGAACCGGACATCGACGCTGCCTGCACGAATTCCTTGTCTTGAGGTGGCAGGTCGTTTGCCATAGTCGTGCTCGCCGCCTGTGTCTGCGCGAAGGCAGGCAACGCGACCAGGGCGAGCGTCATCGGCAGAGAAAGCACTTTCGTTTTCATTGGATTTCCCTCAGGGATTGATGAGGTGATCGGCAAGCAGCAATGCGAATGCCGCATCCGATGTCGTTTGGCGAGCGTCTGTTCAAAGTGCCCGACACGCTTCGCCGCACCCGCGGCATGCATCACTGCATGCCTGACAGTGATCGGCCGGATGCCGGCCGCATTCGTCCGCGCAGGCGGATGCGCGCGCACAGGTCGCAGAAGTCACGCATGAACTGTGAATCTCGCGCGAGCGCTTCTGACGTGAAACGGCACAACGCGGCGCAGTCAAGATCGAGCCGTATGCACTTTTCCATGTCGGGGAGGTTCCCCTCCGCGATACACGAGGACGCGCAGTGATGGCATGCGGCTGCGCAGCGATCGAGCGCGGCCATACAGTCGAGGTATTGGCTCATGTGGGTTTCCTGTCTGTTGTGGTCGTCCAGCAAATCGAGCGGTTACTGCGATTTTTAGCAAGCGCCGACCTGCCTGGCGCGTCCCCCCGACCACGTCGGCTACCAGAGATGCGCCGACCCGTCAGCCAGGCATGCCGCATGCTATTGCTTCGACAATTCCGCTCGGACTCGCATCGGGACGCATGAAACGCGCAAGATTGAACATCCTTGCACTGAACGCGGGTATCGCCGCAGGCGTTGGCATGGCCTGGTTCGCGACTGAATGGGCGCGCCTGCGACACACGCCCGCCCTCAGCCACGAGAGCAAGCGCAACGGCATTCGTGGTGAGTATCTGGACGCCGGCCCGGCGATGCGGGGCCCCATGTCGTACTGGTTCACGGCCTCGTGATTTCCAGCCGCTACATGGAACCGCTGGCGCTTGCCCTCTCGCGCGATTTCAGTGTCCACGCGCCGGACTTGCCGGGTTTCGGCGAAAGCCGCACACGCCGCACGGCGCTCTCGATCCGTGAACTTGCCGATGCACTGCATCTCTGGCTCAAGGCAAGCGGTATCGAGCGCGCATCGTTCGTGGGGAATTCATTTGGCTGTCAGATCCTCACAGACTTCGCGATGCGCTATCCGCACGCGGTCGATCGACTCGTACTGCAAGGGCCGACCGTCGACCGTCGCGCGCGTCACCTCCTCACACAGGTCCTGCGCGATCGTCGCAATGGCAGGCTGGAGCAGGCGCGCTCATCGGCGCCGATCGGCCGTATCGATTATGCGAAGGCGGGGCCCGTGCGCGCTTTTGCGACGATGCGCGAGCTGATCGATGACCGCATCGAGGACCGGCTTCTGGACGTCGAAGCGCCGACGCTCGTGGTTGCCGGCACGCGCGACCCAGTGGCGCCGCTCGACTGGGCGCGCGAAGTGGTGGAGCGCCTGCCGCGCGGCGCTTTGCTTGCCATCGACGGCGGCACACACGCTCAACTATGTGTACCCGCACAGCTTCGCGCTCGCGATCCGGCCGTTTCTGCGCGGCAGGCAGTCCATCGACGAAGCTCGCCGATCATGAACAAGCCGCCACGCGGCATCGCCCGCTTCGATTCGGCCGCTGGCATGGCGCAGGCGCTTGCGTTCTCCCTGCGCGGCCAGCCGTTCGACAGCCCGAGCCAGTCGCCGCTTCTCGACGCCGCGATGCCCGCGATCAACCTGCTGCCCAGGCGGCCCCGGGAATGGGCCTATTCGATCGGCGGTATGACCGAAGGCATCACGACGCGGCAGGCGCGGCGGCTCGATGTCGAAGGCATCGCGGAATGGCTCGCCGGTCTCTACCCGGATCGTCGCTATGGCGCAGCGTTCGTCGGTTCGTCGAACGGTGCGCTGATGCACATGGCCGCTGCGCTCGGCGTACCCTGGCTGCCGCAGACGTTCCTGTGTCCCGTGCGAGCACCCTTCAGCGATCCCGACGATGCGATGCGCGGCTTCGAAGAAGGATATGTGACAACAGCAGCGCTACTCGAAGCGGACCCGCGCATCGCCGTGCATCACATGCAGGACCCTAACCAGGACCGCCTCATGCTCGGCGCCATGAGCTACTTCCGGCTCAAGCATCGCGCCTTGCCGCTTGCCTACCGCGAGTTCCTGCTGCGCAATCTCGCGCCGGGCGCGACGCTCTATGTGAGTCATTGCACGCGTGCATGGCCCGTCACGCGCACAAGCGCGCGATCGTTCTATCAGTTCGGCGCGACAGGCGGCGCAACCGAGGACGAATACCTGAAAGGCGGCCCTCGCGTTGTGGAATATCTTGCTCGATACGGCATCGACCGCTCGCGCTGGGAGCCGCCCGCGCCCACCGAACTCGCGCCCGAAGCGGAATGGGGCTATGACGATGCGCTCACCGCCGACATTCGCGCGCTAGCCCGCGAAATGAACTGCGGGTCGTCGAACTGGTCTTTTGCGAGCCCGAGTCGTTCAGCTTCGTATGTGCGGCAACCTATCGCGAGTGGTATGCGCAGCATGGCATCGAAGCGCGACGGCTCGTCGTCGATTCGTTCCTGCTGATGGACCCCTACGCGACACTGCGTCTTCACGCGCTGCCCTTCTGGCTCGTTTTTTGCACCCAGCCTTCCGCCGATACGTTGCGCCGCTTCCTCGATTCGCAGCCCTCCTTCGATGAAATCGACCTGAGGCTGTTCTCGCACGGCACTGAAGGGATCGGCGTGACGCGCATCGATGAATGGAAAGAGTTGCTCGGCCGTGCGTCGTGCAAGGGACGCTTTCTGGGCGTCGATACCAGACGTTATCCGAGCGACTTCGCAATCTTCCTGCGCTTCGATCAGGCGCTCCGGGAACTCGGCCCGCTGCAGAACACGCCCCCGCCGATGACGTTCGCGCAGTTCGAATCCGCTTTGCGCGAACACGGGATTAAGCACCGCGTGAGCATGACGATCCACCCGCACGGATAGGTTCGTCATGCACGCATTCTTGCTACTGGTCACGCTCGGCATCGGCATATCGTATGCGGGCGTGCTGGCCGCGCTCTTCTGGCTGCAAGGCCGCCTCGTCTACCCGCTCGAACGCCTGCGGCGACGGCCGTTCGACGTGGCGGACGACCTTCTGGACGACGTCACCATCCACACCGACGACGGCCTCACACTGAGCAGCCGCTATCGCGCGCCCTCGCGTGAAGCCGCGCCCACCGTGATCCTCTTTCATGGCAACGGCGACGACATCGGCATGCGGGCGCGCATCGCGCACGCTCTCGTGGCTGCGGGCTACGGCGTCTTTCAGGCGGAATACCGGGGCTATGGCGGAAATCCCGGCACGCCGCATGAAGCGGGGCTCTATCTCGACGCGCGCGCTGCCTATGCATTCGTCGCCGGGCGAGCCCGCTCGATCGTGCTGCATGACTATTCGCTCGGGTCGGGTGTCGCTACGCAGCTCGCGCTCGAAACGCGCGTCGATGCGCTCGTACTTGAGTCGCCTTTCACGAGCATCGTCGACGTAGCCGCGCAGCGCTTTCCGCTCTTTCCGGTTCGCCCCCTGGCGCGCGACCGTTACGACAACCTGTCGAAGATCGCAGCAGTCAGTCTGCCGCTCCTGATCTACGGCGGCGCGAACGACGGCATCGTGCCGCCGCGGCATTTTTCGCGGCTGCATGACGCCGCGCGGCAACCGAACCAACTTGCGCTCATCCAGGGTGCGGATCACATTGACATCTGGACAACCGGTGGCGATGTCCATGTCCTTCGGTTCCTGCACGAAGTGGAAAACGGGTTAGGCGCGGCTGACCATTAGCGCCGCGATATACATCGCTGCTTGCCCCGCCTTCCCGAATCCAAAACGCTTGCCGGCATGTCGAGTGCTTCGACAGATTCAACCGTGGAACTGCTACGTCCGAGCCAGCGCTTCAGAGAGGTGAAAGCAGGTCGGAAGTAGCCGCTGGCGTGGGCCGCGCTGCGGCGGATGAATTCGCGCGCCACGGATATGACATCGCACTGCTTTCGCGCGACGGCGATCGGCTCGACAATGCCGGTCCGCCTTTGCTGAAGCAATTCATTCGGCGCTGACTGCTTGAATCAACCCGGCCTTTGCATCGGCTATCGGGCAGCGCGCGCGAAGCCGGATGAACAGCATCCGTTGGGCATTGGACGTGAAACCCGAGAGCGGTAAAAACGTCGTGGTGTTTACCGATCGCCTCGGCGATGGCAATTCGATTGAGGTCAACGACCCGGATGGCCAACTTCCGCGGTACCAGACAGGTTGGCCGCGTTGAAGACCTCTCCGAGGCTCATGCCGCTGCTATAGAAGGCGTGCTCACCGTTTCGTGCAAGCATCAGATGGATGCTGCGCTCATGCACGAGGCGCGCGCCATTCGTTTAGTTCCCTATGACGTATCTCGTGCTCCGCGTGCTGAAGCTGTCGCGACGCGCGGCAATACTCGGACTCCGAAACGGATGCTGGAGATTGGCGATTGGCGATTGGCGATTGGCGATTGGCGATTGGCGATTGGCGATTGGCGATTGACGATTGGCGATTGACGCTTGCGCAATTCCTACAGCCGCATCTCGATCAACGCTGGATCCTATCGTTGAACTCGATCTCCTGAATCCCTCCGCATCTGATCACGCGCCCGCCTGCCCGCTCTTACATTTGCTTGCGCAGTTCGCGCGTTTTCCGGACACTGCGTGCAGCTATTTGTGGCGGTACGGACCTGACGATGGAAGTTCGCTTGTGCTGAAGTGTGTACCGTCGACCGGTGGAGGCACATGATCGAATGAGCACGCGGAAGGCTCGGATCCGCTTACCGATCGGTGATCGGGCGCCAACATCTGTCCTGCTTGCAACTGTTCTAGTGGCACATTGGATCCCGTCGGCCTGCTTCACTGGTGGGAAGGTGCCCCTGCTGTGTCTGAACCCGCCTCCGGTCCCATAGTCACGAGTACGCTGCAACTGACCCTGTCGAGGAGCAGTCGTCCGCCTTGCCGCCCGCGCGAGCCGGCTCGTTCGACGATGTCCAACCACGACGAGATCAACCTTCAGGTCTTTGGCGAAAAATGGAATTCTGTCCAGCGGATCACCGACTGCGAAGTGCCCGGTCGCATTCTTCGCGGGATCCGTCGTAACACAGAAGTATGCAGTTGAAAACTGACATGTCACTCTCCCTACGTTCGTTGCGCCGGCATACGGAAGATCCGGTAGACACGGGAATTCTTCGCCACCCGACATAGGCGGTCGCCGAACGTACGATAGCGCTCGACAAGCTCAGTCGCGTGCGTGGCGTGTCGCACGACGTCGCGCCTGTCACCGAGTCGCGCCAGGCAGTGTAGTGCTCCGATTTCCTCGGGCGGCAGCGCGCTCAAGGTCCCTGTGTGGGCCACCTTGATGGAATGTTCTGGCAGCGTCGGTCGCGTTCATCCGGTACCTGACCGGCCTCGCCGGGCAGTGATAGCTGCTTCACTGGTCAGGTTTCACGATGCCCAATTGCGTGGCAGTGTCAACGCACATGGCGTCCAGTTCGTCGTGGGACACTCCCTCGTCAAGCGCGTCGAGGCCGCGTTTCTCGATTGAACCGGGGCGGCGAGCTCACGCACGCCGTCTTTCGGCGCCGTAGCAAAAAGCCAACTCGCGAGGTGACGTCGAGCCGTCACCGATGATCGCTGCAACCCGTCGCGTCCAATATCATCTGATAAATAGTGCACTATCAATCATGTATTTCTCATGTGTTATTTTCATCCGGTACCCGCCCCATTTTGGATTTAACATTTGGGTCCGGCTTTGGAGGCTGCCGAATTCGCAGGGCCGGACACAAGAAGACTTGAAAACGACTATCGAATACCAAACAGTCGGGCGGCGTCAGCGGCAAAATGCGCCTGGCAACGTTAAGGTCGGAGACGAATACATGCTGAGCCCTCACGAATTCGCCACACTCATGCTCGTTAAGTCCGCGCCCGAGCAGATTGACCTGAACCGGGAAGAACTTGATACCCTGGTGGAACGCCAACTCATCGCGCTGGAACAGCTCGCGTCTGGCGCCCGGCGTCCTCGCCTTACCTGCGATGGCGATTCAGTCCTTCGGGCCGTCACCGGAAAACACTGAACGACGAGCGTCGAGGACGTGTTCAGGTTTGCAAACGCGCCTGTGCTCCGATCTGTGCTTTCAACGGGCCGATCGCAGAGGGTCAGAAGCTCATCGCCTCGCTGCTCGAGAAACTCCCCGCCCCGCTGTTCAACTGGATGGGCGAGATGCCGTGGACTGCCATCAACAGTCTGTTCGACCCGTTCTTCCCTAAAGGCTTGCAGTGGTACTGGAAGGGCGACTTTGTCAAGGCGCTGCCCGACGAGGCGATCGACGTGCACATCGCCAACGCGCTCGAAGCACCGTCCTCCTTCTGCCTGATGCACCTTTATCCCATAGACGGCGCCGTTCAGCGGGTCGCGAGGGATGTCACGCCGTGGAGCGCGCGGGACGCGTCTTTTTCGATGGTCATTGCTGCGATCAGCCCCGATCCCAAGGACGCCGAGGCGCTTAAGACCTGGGGGCCGTGCCTATTGGGAGGCCATCCACTCAATCTGGAAGGCGCCTACGTGAGCTTCATGGACGCCGACGAGGCCGGGAACCGCGTCGAACTAAGCTACGGCGAGATCTACAAGCCTTGCCTCGATCAAGGCGAAGTAGGATCCGAACAACCTGTTCCGGGTCAACCAGAACATTAAACCGCAAGCGTGACTCTACGCGCGCGGCCTCGCGCGCCCGCGCCACGCTGCCGACATTGTCGTCGTTGCTGGCTAACTTGCCTGTGTCGCGCGCAGCCTGAAGCGTGTCCATGTCGCGCCGGATCTGATCAGTGCGACGCATAACTAACCACCTGTACACGTTACCCGCACTTCGAGGTTCCTAGTCAAGTGGTCTTACCGGTCAGGCAGTGCCGCGAAGCCCAAGGCATGTTCCGTTCACGCATGTATCACCGTCGCCCGTCCCCAAACGCCTGTGTGACGCATGTCGAATGGTCTTATGAAGTCGGCATGTCAATTGCTGCCTCTTTTTTGTCATCATCGTTTGATGGAGGCGACGATGAATCTGTGCTGTGCCTGCGAGGCGTTGACCGGTGTGACTTCTGACGTACGCCCACATGAAAACCTACGAGTGAAAGGCACGGGTGTTTTTGGAACGCCCCATCAGCCGATAACGCGCTACGTTCAATACAGATGTGTTGTCTGTGGGAGCTGGCTGCATCAAAACACGCCTCAAGGGTCACCTCCCAACATCTGGTCGATCCATGGTCCCGGTGATCAGGTGATGTTGGAGTTGCCGGCGCGACAGTCAGCAACAGACACATACAACAGTCGTGTACTCGACTGGTTGAGGGCAAGGTTAGAGTCATCATTGCAAGCGCCAATGTCCGCCGCGATCGCGTCAGCAGGCACAACCGACAAGCAAGTCGTCGCTGCGCATTCCGAGTCCCGACGACCCGATTAAGCCGTGGGCGCCTTACCTTATTGCCCAAGGGGCTGGCGGATGCGTCATTCGACGCAAATTTCGTCGTTCAACGGCTCGCCCGCTTCGAAAGCGGGACAACCGCTCCGGCGTCCTTTCGCAAAATCGTCGTCATGGCCTCGCGCGTCAGAAACGCCTGGTGGCCGGTAACGACGACATTCGGAAATGAGATCAGGCGCTGTATGACGTCGTCCGCACAGATGAGCCGGGTCGCATTTACGCCGAACACGGGCGACGGACCTCGCTGCGAACGGCGAGCGGCTCACCGAGGCGCGCCAGCATGCCTATGCGACGAACCGCGAGGAACTGTTCATCGGCGATATGTCGATCGCGGCGCCCCGCGGTCAGTAGCCAGGGGCTTCCGGTCGCTGTCGTGTATGTGGTTGCGCCCACAAGCAGATGAATCTTCGAAGACGCGCGTCAGAAGCTCGCCCCCTGCCGTTATCAATTGCGCGAGAAGTATCAGTAACTCGATACGGACGCTGGTGTAGCGATCGGCTGGACACGTGATTATTGATCGAACGGTCACTCCGCGAACAAACCCTCGTCGCAACCATCGCAAGTCCTTGTTGCTCTGGCGCACAACAGCGAAGATTACGCGGCCTATTCCAAGGAAAATGCGGACCTAATGTCGGCCTTCATCTTTGATAACTGAGAGCGGGAGATTTTGACGTAGCGGTGGCGACCATCCTGTCGATGAGCGCGGGAAGGCACTGATTGTCTTGGGACATTCGCCTGTACTCGCGTGCAGATCCCGTTTAGCAAGTTCGCCGCATTCTCCTGCGCTTTCATGGACGTTTGCGGAAGGCCCGAATCGATTCTCGCGCACAGGTCGGCCAAGACCCGGTAGCTGGCTTCTCATTTCCAAACACGCGACCAAAAAGCGACTTTGAATTCGCAGAGCTGCCCGAAGGAGTCGGCCGACGGACGACAGTCCTATGATCCAGCCGCCCCCGCGTCTTGCGGTCCCGCCGGTGCCTGCCACGGCGTGGCGTGGATAGTTCGCGTCGAATAGTCGGTACCACTCAGGGCGAACAGCAGGCCCAGTGCCAGCAATGCGGTGACCGAGGCAATGCGCAGCATCGGGGAAACTCGACGCAAATTCATGAAGTGGCTTGCCACAAGCAGCGCTTTTGCCACTGCGATTAAAAAATTGATTGCGCTGTTCCACGCGCCCAGAATCAGGTACGAACTGGTGAACGTCAGCAGCAGCAACGCCACAAGTGCGGCCCATACCTTGAGATGGTCCGCGTACCGATGCCATTCCTTCGAACTCATCCGCCACTCCTTCCGACGAGATATAGCAAGGGATAAAGGAAAAGCCACACAATGTCGACGAAATGCCAGTAAAGTCCGACTATTTCGATGCGTTCAGGTTTAGCAAAACGTCGTTCAGCGCGCGAGAGGCCAAGCGCAAACACGACGACCATGACAATGCCAATGACCAGATGCAGTGCATGAAGCCCCGTCATGCCGAAGTAGAGGAAATAGAACAATTGCGCAGCGTCGGCATGGCGTGGCTCGGGAAAGGCGAACCCCGCCGCGGGCACGAGGCGATCATGCCATTCTGTCCAATACTCGGTGCCCTTGATCATCAGGAAGACAATGCCAAGCGCCGCCGTAAAAAATAGCATGCGTGCGGCGAGCCGCAGCGCGTCGATTTTCCGTGCTTGCACGGCGATCGCCATCAGCATGCTGCTCGTCAACAGTACGGCCGTGTTGATGGTACCGAGCATGGCATCGGTGTGACGGCTCGCAGCAGCAAAGCCTTCGGGAAAATGCGTGCGTCCATAGAGGTAACCAAAAAACAGCGGGCCGAAGAACATCACTTCTGTCGCAAGGAAAATCCACATGCCCAGCGTCGACGCCTCTTCCTGTTGCGCGGCGGTATCAAACTGTTCAGCGTGATCTGTCATTGTGGCGCCTCGTCTCCAGTCTCTGGATCGTACTGGTACGCATCTCGCCGCACGACGGGCATGTGCTCAAAGTTGTGCTTCGGCGGAGGTGAAGACGTTTGCCATTCGAGGCCGGTGGCGCGCCACGGGTTGGGGCCCGCGCGCTTGCCGTAGAACAGCGACCAGATCAAATAGCAGAAGGGCAACAGGTAGCCGACCGCGAGAATCGACGCCCCGGCCGACGACAGGACGTTCAGCACCTGAAACTCCGGCGGATACGTGTGATAGCGGCGCGGCATGCCTTCCAGGCCGAGCAGGTACTGTGGGAAGAAGGTCAGATTGAAGCCAAAAAAAATAATCAGTGCGGCCACGCGGCCCAACATTTCCGGATACGTGCGTCCCGTCATCTTCGGCCACCAGAAGTGGACGCCGCCCAGGTATGCCATTACGGTGCCGCCGACCATGATGTAGTGAAAGTGCGCGATGACATAATAGGTATCGGTCAGGTGCACATCCAATGCGAGCGAAGCCAGTGTCAACCCCGCCAGCCCGCCGATGGTGAAAAGGCCGACAAAGCCGAGCGCATACAGCATGGGCGCGGAAAACGTAATGCGGCCCTTGTACAGGGTCGCCGTCCAGTTGAATACCTTGATGGCCGACGGAATCGCGACCAGAAACGATAGCAGCGAGAACACCATGCTCGCGTACATCGACTGACCCGACACGAACATGTGGTGCCCCCACACCAGAAAGCCGATCGATGCAATACCAAGGATTGCATAAGCCATGAAGCGATAGCCGAAAATGCGTTTGCGCGCAAAGCACGGAATGATCTCGCTGGCCACGCCCATCGCCGGCAGCACCATGATGTAGACGGCTGGGTGTGAATAAAACCAGAAAAGATGCTGGAAAAGCAGCGGATCGCCTCCCAGCGCGGGATCGAAGATGCCAACGTGCAGCACGCGTTCGGCCACCAGCAACGCGAGCGTCATCGCGAGCACCGGCGTCGCCAGCACGAGGATGATCGAGGTGGCGTAGTTCGCCCATACGAAAAGCGGCAAGCGAAACCACGTCATACCAGGGGCGCGCATCGTGTGCACGGTGACAATGAAATTCAAGCCGGTGAGGATCGAAGAAAACCCGACAATGAAGACGCCCGCCACCGCGATGATCACGTTGCTATGCGAGAACATCGTCGAAAACGGCGTGTAGAAGGTCCACCCTGTATCCACGCCGCCCGCGTAAAGCGCGCCGAGCGTGAACACTCCGCCGATCACGAATATGTACCAACTGAGCAGGTTCAGGCGCGGAAAGGCAAGGTCGCGCGCACCTCGGCCGAAACCAGGTCGCCTTGCGGCGTGACCAGCTCCAGCCGGATAAGGGCCGCAGCCGCGCCGCCCACGAAAAAAAACGCCGTGATCGACACCATGTAAAGCCAGCCGATGCGCTTGTGATCATGGGTGGTGAGCCACGACTTCAGCGTCCACTCGTCCAGATAATCCGACGCGTCGGCTTCACTGACTCGCGCGTGCATAGTCGCCTCCAGTGGAACGGATGTATCCGATGATCGCCAGGATGTCTTCCTCGCTGATCTGTCCAGCGAACGACGGCATGATCGGCTCGTAGCCGGCCACGACATCCTTGCGCGGCAGCAGAATGGAATCGCGAATGTACGCTTCGTCGGCAATCAGCGACCGGCCATCCGATAGATGCACATCACGTCCCAGCAAGCCATGCAGGTCGGGCGCGTGAACTGACGATTGCGCCTCATGGCATCCGCTGCAGCCGTAGCGCCGGTAAAGCTCGAAGCCGCGAGCGGCAATGCCCGGCTGGATATTGCCGCTCGCCAGCCACGCGGCGAACTCGCTCGGCTGCATCACGACGATGCGCCCGCCCATTGCGGCGTGATCGGTGCCGCAATACTCGGCGCAATGAAGATGGAATTCGCCCGTTTCAGTCGCGGTGAACCAGATCGTCGTGTATCGTCCCGGCACCACGTCCTGCTTGATCCGGAAAGCGGGCACGTAAAAGCTGTGAATCACGTCCAGTGAAGTCATCACGACGCGCACCGGTCTATTCACCGGCACATGCAATTCGTCGATCTCTCGCTTGCCGTTCGCATGCTCCAGCTTCCACATCCACTGCTTGGCGACCACGAACACCGGCATCGCATCCGGTGGCACGCGATAGAGTTGTGTAAAGTCATAGGCGGCCCAAACGAACGTAGCGATAAAAAGTACCAGCGGCGTTACAGTCCAAGCGATTTCGACCCCACGGGCGGCCGTCGGTGCATTGGTGCGATCGGCTGTCGACCCCGCGCGATAGCGAATCGAAAAAACAACGATCAGAATCGCCACGCCAAGAGCGACGATGAGCAAGACGACTGTCTGGGTGATGAAGAGCGCATCGTAGCGACCGCTCGCCGTTGTCGCGCTGTGTGGAAAGAGGTGGAAGGAAGGATTCATGTTGCGCCCCTTCTCGACGCGCGCCACAGCCAGATCAGCAGCGCCGCCAGCACCGTTAGAGACCCCGCCCGGACGCCTGCCATGACTTGCGCGCTGTACCGGCCTGTCACCGGGTCGTAATGCGAGCACAGCAACACCAGTTGATCAACCGGCGAGCCGATGCTTCCCGATGAGGCATCGATTAGCGCTAGCCGCACATCGCGCGGGTCGAAGCGCACTCCCATGAAGTAGTGCGAGATGCGTCCATCATGCGTGGCGACGATGAAGCCTGCGGGATGCACATACTGTTGCGATTGCGGGTCATAGACATATTCGAACCCGATGCTGCTCGCCAGCGTTTCGACTTGCCGCCTCGCTCCCGTCAGCAACGTGAGTTGCACCCCGGTGTTCGCAAGCAAGGGCGCATAAGAATTTTTTTTGCGGGCGGCCAGCTCCGGCGTCTCGGATGGATCGATGCTGACGCCTAACACCCGGTAGTCGTGCGACGGCAGGTCTGCCGCGGCCAGACTCTCGAGCACGCCATCCATCAGCGTGCTGCACAAATTGGGGCAATGGAAATAGCCCAGTACCAACACGACCGGCCCGCCGCCGAAATACGCGCCAAGGCGCATGGGGTGTCCGTTGTCGTCAATAAATGTGCTGGACAAAGGCAGTGTCGTGTTCAGCCGTTTCACGTATTGCGTCTGTTCCGGCGGACGGACCGCAAGCGCCTGCGCACACACCACCTGTTCCTGCATCAAGCCGATCACGCATGCAAAAGCGAGGAGCATTGTCCAGCGACATTGCCTCATTCGACGGATGCCGCATGCAATGCGGCACCTCGTGCCGGATTCACCCGCGCTACACCGCGATCCGTGCAGACGCATTATGGGGACTCCTTGCGCGCATCGGCCGGTTTGCCGCTTTGGCTTTGGCTTTGGCTTTGGCTTTGGCCCTGGCCCTGGCCCTGGCCCTGGCCCTGGCCCTGGTTTGCCATGATGCGCATCGCTTCTTCAATTGGAATACGCGCGATGCCGTGTTGCTGGTCGAGCCATTGCCACGATTCCAGCAATTTGCGCTTTTCGGCCTGATACTGCGCGCGCTCCTGAAGCGGCGCGCTTTGCAATCCGGGCGGCGTCGCTTTCGGCACGTTTCGGGTATTGGGCCCGCCGTACGGCCGCGCGCCGGACGGCGCTCCCCACCAATGCCAGAGCAACCATGCCGCCACCGCCACAAGCATGATGCCGACCGCGATCGCAACACCGCCCCATACGATGCCGCGGACGCTCACCTCGTTGGGAGCGTGCGATGCTTGCGGCTGACGTTCAGACATGGCCCGCCCCTGCGGCGGTGGACGTTGTGATGCCAGCGCCCGTTTTTATCACCACATAGCCCGCGACGAAGAAAGCGACAAGCATGAGCGGCACGATCCATAGCCACTGCAACCAGCCAACCGGCAGCGACGGAAAGATCGTCCACCAAACGTCGAGCTGATGAGCAGCCAGCAACTCGGCGCCCAGCGATCCAAGCAGCGCGGGCGCTTCCTTGGCGTTGCGAAACAGCAGGATCAGGAACGGCGCGAAGAAATGAAACAGCGCCAGCAGCCAGGCGACGTAGAGCCAGCCATGCTCCATGCGCGGAATGTACCACGCGATTTCATGCGGGAAATTCTCCGACCAGATGATGAGGAACTGGGTAAACGCGAGATAAGCCCACGTCATGACGTACATCAGCAGCAAGTTGCCCAGGTCCCGAAAGACGAGGCGCGGCGGCAAAGGACGCATGCGCGTCGCCAGCACCGCTGCGAGCGCCATGCCGGCAAGCGCCTGGCTCAGACCTGCCAGCATGCCGAACACGCTGGAGTACCAGATGGGCATCAGCGACATCACCCAGTCCACCGCCGCCAGACTTACCGTTAAGCCGTAGACGATCAAGGCAACAGCCGAGAAGCGCGCGGAGCGCCGCAACCCCGGTTGTCGTGAAAGCGATGCGAGCAACGCCCAGACAAACAGATAAAAGACGCTGCGCACGACAAAAAACCATGGTGTCAGCCAGATATTCTTGAACAAGGCGTTCTCCGCCGGCAATTCCTCCGCCCAACGCTGTGCGCCGACGGATGCTCCCGGCGCCCAGGAATACAGATCGTGCATACCGATCAGCACCGGCAAGAAAAGCAAGGCCAGAATCCACATGATGCGCGACAGTTCTATCAAGGGCTCGCGAATCACCTCGCCCCAACGTCCGCCGGTCAGGTTATGGACCCAGACGTTCGCAACGCCGCCCATCACAAGCCCGCAGCAGAACCACCAGGTCGCGAGATACGCGCCCAGCAACGCCGTGGGGGCGAACGACCAGGCCGCGATGCAGGCGGGGACCACCACGGCAAGGGCAAGCAGCGGGAGATACCGGTTCATTGGGTCTTTCCCTTCTTCGTCGCCTCCAGGCGCTCGAGCACCTCAGGGGGTAGCTTGGAGACGTCGGCATGCTGGCTCAACTGCAACGCACGGATGTACGCGACGATGGCCCAGCGGTCCGGCGGATCGACCCGGTCAGCGTATGAATACATGACGCCATAGCCGTTGGTGACCACGTCGAAAAAGTGCCGGTCGGGTGCCTGACGCAGGCGCTCGTCGTGATATGACGGCGGATGGGGAAAGCCCCGTCGAGAGATCAAGCCGTCGCCGTCGCCGACCGCGCTGTGGCAAGGCATGCAATAGATCTCGTAGCGTTGTCTGCCGCGCAATAAAAGCTGCATTGTCACCGGGTATGGATTGGTTTGCGCAGTCTTGGCCGCGATGTCTTTGCTCACTTCATCGGCGCCCTTGCGCCCACTGGAGGTGCCGGCGAACGGTCCATTCGAATATGGCACGCTGCCTTGCGGCAGCGGGCGCGATGAATCGCCGTCAGGGAACAACTCGCTGCGCGAAAGCGGCTTGTATTTTGGCTGGTCGTACATATCCTGCTTCGCCTTCTCGCATCCGCTCAGCGTCGCGGCCACGCAGCAAGACAACAAGACCGCCGCCAGCGGTTTCATCGCGGCACCTCGGCTACCGACATCGGTTGCAAGCCTTCCAGGAAGCGCCTGCTGCGGTCGATATCGAAACGCGGATCGCGCGCCGTCAGGCAGAGGAAGAATCGGTTGCGGGTGGCCTGTTCGAAATGAGGCGCATTGAAAATCGGATGAGTGAGACGCGGCAAGCCATTCGCCACCAGCATGCCGAACACCGCCGCGAGCGCGGCGCCCAGGATGGTCAACTCGAAGGTCGGCGCGATGAACGAGGGCCAGCTGTGCAAAGGTCTACCGCCGACATTGATCGGATAGTCGATGACGGCCGAATACCATTGCAGGAAATAGCCGCCCAGCGCGCCCACGATACCCCCGATAAGCGTGACGAACGGCACCCTGCCGTGTGTGAAGCCGACTGCTTCGGCGATGCCTTCGACCGCGTACGGTGAATAGGCCTCGACATTGCGAAAGCCGTCTTCCCGCGCGCGCCTGGCCGCTTCCAGCAAAGCTTCACTGGTGCGGAATTCCGCGAGCAGGCCGTAGACGCCGTTGCTCATGCTTTGCCCTCCGCGCTTTCGTGGACGAGTTCGCGCATCTCGGCGATCGAAATGACCGGTAGAAAGCGAATGAACAGCAGGAACAGCCAGGCAAAAAAGGCAATGGATCCGAACAGGGTCAGCCAGTCCCAGACCGTGGGCATAAAGAGTCCCCAGGCGGAAGGCAGGAAGTCGCGGTGCAGACTGGAGACTACGATCAGAAATCTTTCCATCCACATACCGACGTTGACCACGAGGCTGATCGCAAATAACGTCGGCACGCTATGGCGCACACGACGAAACCACAGAAGCTGCGGCACGGCGACATTGCAGAACATCATCGACCAGTAAACCGGTGCATAGGGACCTAGCCAGCGGTTGACCGTCATGTATTGCTCGAAGGGATCCCCGCTGTAAAAAGCAGTGAAAATCTCCGTCCCGTAGCCGTAGACGACGATCAAACTGGTCGCCAGCATGATTTTCGCCGCGTTCGCCAGATGGCGTTGCGTGATGAAATCCTCCAGGCCGAAAAAGTAGCGTAGCGGAATCGCGAGCGTGAGCACCATCGCAAAGCCGGAGAACAACGCGCCGGCCACGAAGCAAGGGGGGAAAATTGTGGAGTGGTAGCCGGGCGTATTGCCTATCGCGAAGTCCAGCGAGACCACCGAATGCACCGAAATCACGAGCGGCGTAGCGAGCCCCGCCAGCAACAGGTACGCACTCTCGTAGCGTGCCCAATGCCGCGCCTCACCGCGCCAGCCGAGTGCGAGCAGTCCATAGGCAAACGTCGCGAAACGCCTGCCGGCAGCGCACGATCGATCACGCAGCGTGCCCAGGTCGGGTATCAGACCGACATACCAGAAGAGCAGCGACACGATCAGATAAGTGCTGATCGCAAAGATGTCCCACACCAGGGGACTGCGCCATTGCGGCCATACGTTCATGACGCTGGGATAGGGAATCAGCCAGTAAAAGAACCACGGCCGTCCCAGATGCAAGATGGGAAAGAGGCCCGCGATACTGGCCGCGAACAGCGTCATCGCCTCAGCGAAACGGTTGATCGAAGTGCGCCACTTTTGACGCAACAGCAGCAGGAAAGCGGAGATGAAGGTGCCGGCGTGACCTATCCCGATCCACCAGACGAAGTTGCCGATGGCAAATCCCCACGCGACGGGAATGTTGACCCCCCAGATGCCGACGCCGATGGTGAAGAGCCATGTGATGGCCCCAAAGAACATCAGCGTACCGACGAATGTCACAATAAACGCGCTTAGCCACCCCCAGTGAACGCGGCGCTTGAGCACAAGGTTGGCGATCTTGTCGCTGACGCTCGCGTAGCCCCACCCTGCGCGCAGGACCTCGCTATCCTTCGACACGGGCGGCTGCTCCGCGGCCGGGTTCATGCCTGCTCCAATTCGTCATCGGGATTCAAGATGAGCGCCGCATACGTGGTGCGTGGGCGCGTGTTCAGTTCGGCCAGCAACGCGTAGTCCAGTGGCGACGCTTTGGCCAGATTGACTTTGCTCGCCGGATCGTTCAGGTCGCCAAAGGCGATGGCTTCGGTCGGGCATACCGCCTGGCACGCGGTCATCACCTCGCCGTCGTGCAGCCGCCGTCCGAGTTTTTCGGCCTCGATGCGCCCGCGAGTGATGCGCTGCAGGCAGTAGGTGCATTTCTCCATGACGCCCCTGCGCCGCACGGTCACTTCAGGGTTGAAGGCCGGCCTCGGGCGGTCGATTGCCGTGTTCGCGTACTGCAGGAAGTTGAAGCGTCGCACTTTGTAAGGACAGTTGTTCGAACAGAAACGCGTACCCACACAGCGGTTGTAGACCTGCACATTAAGGCCTTCGCTGTCATGCACCGTGGCACCGACCGGGCACACTTCCTCGCAAGGCGCCGTTTCGCAATGCATGCAAGGTACAGGCTGGAAGGCGCTGTGCGGACGGGAAGACGGTCCGACGTCATAACGGTCAACGCGAATCCAGTGCATCTCGCGCCCGCGCGCGACTTCTTCCTTGCCGACCACGGGAATGTTGTTCTCGGCCTGACAGGCAATAGCGCAGGCGCGACAGCCGATACAGGCATTGAGGTCGATCGCCATACCCCACTTGTAGTCCTTGTATTGCCATTCGGGATAGAGCGACATCTCAGGCGTGCGCTTGCGCGGTTCATCATTGGCGAAATGCGGGTTACGGCGAAATTCGTCGAGCGTCGCCAGGCGGACGATCTCGCGCCCTTCCATCTGCTGATGATTCTGCGTGGTAGCAAAAGCAATCTGGCGTCCGGTCTTTTCTGCCTTCAACGCGTGTGGGCCTCGCAAGACCCTGAGGCGGTATGCATCGAAGCCCACGCCATCGCCGACCTGACCGGCAGCCCATCTACCGTATCCGAGCGGCAGCGTGATCGCGCCTTCCGCGTGCGAGGGCCACACCCATGCCGGCGCTTCGACCACACGTTCCGGCGCATGTTCGAGCGACAGGCGCAGCACGTCGCCGCTACGCACGCCCAAGGCCTGCGCGGTGTGTTGGCCGAGCAAGGCGGCGTTTTCCCATGTCATCGTGCTGAATGGACGCGGCAGTTCCTGTAGCCAGCTGTTGTTGGCGAATTCGCCGCCATGAACCGACGGATCGGCGACAAACAACGCGCGCAGCGCGGGGCCGTTGAAATCCGGCTGTGGCGGCAGCTCGGGGAGGCCGCTCAGCGCAAGGGCCGGGCTGGCGCTGCCGGCAATCAGGCCTTGTCGAAGTGCCTGCTGCCAAAAGCGTTCGAAATCCTCTCCTTGTTCCTTGCTCTGCCAGTAGCGCCGTACCAGCATGTACCCGGCTTGCTGCTCGCCGTCGGTCAGAACGGCCAACAATTCATGCGCCGAGTGGCCGTGGTAAAGCGGCGCAATGATGGGTTGCACGATCGAAGCCGTGCCGTCGAATGCGCGGCCATCGCTCCATTGCTCGAACCCATGCGTGCCGGGCAGGTGCCACCTGGTGGCGCGCGCTGTTTCATCGCGGTAAAGGCCGAGGTGCGCGGAGAACGGCAGTTTGCTCAAAGCGCGCCCGAAATCGATATCCCGCGGAGCATCGTAGACGGGATTGACGTCCAGCATCACCAGCGAGCTCACCGCGCCTGAGTGAATGTCATTGACAAGTGCCGCAATCGACTCCGCGTGGTTCTGAGGCTGCGCTTCGACTGGTGCGATCGGCTCAATCGTTTGGCCGAGGTTGCCGAGGTGCTCGTTCATGCGATGCACGAGCGCGCGCGTGCGTGGCGAGACGCTGCCACCGGCCACGATGAGCGACTGTCCGCGATGTGCGGCTAGCCGCTTTGCCAGCACTTCTTCCCATTTGGCGGCCCGCGTGTCAGACGCAGGTGCAATCGCGCGAAGGTCGCCGCTCGCCATACCCAGCCGGGAAGCGATGCGCCATATTGTTCTTTCGATCTCGTGCGGCGGCAGCGCAAGGCGATTGTCAGCCAATGCGCCAAGCAATTGCGGGCTCGCTTCGAGCGCATAGAGGCGCTTGTCGAATTGCGGTGAATCATTTCGGCGGTTGTGCAAGAACCCGCGCGCGTAACGTATGCCTCCGGGACAGTCCACGAACGGGTCCGCGTCGACGCTCACGATGATCGCAGCGCGATCGAAGCGGTACACCATGTCGGCAGGCGCGCCGAACGCGAGCCGCGCCGCTTCGAAGCCAGCGTCGTCGTGCAGCGGATCATGACAATGCCAGCGCGCTTGCGGGTAGCGAGCCAGCAAGCGGGCGATCTGGTCGGCCAAGGTCGGCGACGTCGTCGTCCCTGTCAAGATGCGCAGACCGGCGCCACCGCTCGCATCCCATTGCGCGCGCTGCGCCAGCAGGGCCGCCTTGAAGGCCTCCCATGTCGATAGCATATCGCCGTGTTGCACCGTCTGCGAACGATCGGGGTCCCAAAGTTGCAGCACCGAGGCCTGCGCGAATACGCCCGTTGCGCCGAGGCTTGCAGGATGGTCGGGGTTACCCTCCACTTTCGTGGGCCGTCCCATTTCGCTTTCGACCAGCACCCCTAGCGCATAACCGCTGTGGATGAAGCTGGTCGCGTAATACAGCGGCTTGCCGGGTACCATCATTTCCGGCATCCGCACATACGGGACGATGACCTCCTGTGGCGGTCCGCTGCAACTCGCGCCCGCCATCGCAAGCGATGCAGCCATGACCTTGAGGAAGGCGCGGCGCTCGGGACTCATCGCCTCTTCGCTGGCCGGTACGATCGGAATGAAGGGGCGATGGCGCATGGTCTCAACGATGGCAGGTCGAGCAATCGGTCAGGCGCCGCGTGTCCTGCAGATGAAAGAGCCGATTCAACTGCCCAATCTCCTGCTGGGACAGCGGCCGCGTGTCACTGATCGCGAACACATCTGCGAGCGGCCGGACATGCCGAGGCGCGCTCCGATGACACTGCAGGCACCACTGCATGTCGAGCGAGGCCACGCGCGCAGTCAGCGGCATTTCATCGATCCGGCCGTGACACTCGATACAGGCGACGCCCTTGTTGACATGGATGCTGTGATCGAAATACACGAAGTCCGGCAGGTCGTGCACACGGTTCCAGCGAATCTGGGTATTGCTGTCCATACTGGCGTGCAGCGGCGTGAGTACCGGCGAATCGGTGAACAACTGCGAATGGCAAGTCAGGCAGATCTGGGTGGATGGCATCCCAGCGAACGCGGACTTTTCGACCGATGTATGGCAATAACGGCAGTCGACACCATCATCGCCGACGTGATGCTTATGGCTGAAAGGGATCGGCTGCTCGACGGGCTCTCCCGTCTTGTCGTCGGGCTCAGCGTACCAGCGCGCAGCAGTGATGGCGGCAAACACAAGCAGAAACGCCGCCATCGAAAACAGTTTGATGGCAAGAACCGTTGACTGACTGAACGCTTGCGCCATGAAAGCACACGCCATCCTGAGGTCTGACTTCTTTGCCGGGAAAGCGGTGCAAACGCGATGCCAGCGCTTGCCGTGACAAGAGTTTAAGCACGGGAGTATCAGAGCGGTCGCAAGTGTGCAGTGCTCAGATGCTGTCTTGCTGCTTTCGCTAGCTGCCTTGCGACAGCGCGCATTGTGACGTCTTCGCGTTACACCTTTATTGATAGTAGTGCCGCTGTCATTCTTACAATGGGTACCGGTACATTTAACAGTTGATCCTATCGCACACCTTCGCGAGCGCCGCTATATAAGGCATGTCGCTTCACGAACATGCACTTTGCCATTGCATCGACGCGGAAATGGACTGGTGGCTCAGAAGGGTCGCGGGCATAGCGGGCCACGGAATGCGATCCGTTCTCGATCGCACTTCGAATCGTGAAGAGCCCGTTCCGGCAACCATGCAGACGAATATTTCGTGCTGCCGGATGCCGGATGACTGCGGCCAAGCCGGGCGATCGGTAATGTCAGGTATAGGACGATGCGACTCAGCGTCTGTCAATCATCTGTAAAGGCGCCGCGCCGAATTGAAATCCAATTGCATTGAAGGTATTTGAAGCGACTGGACGCGTACCGCATTGTGCCGAATCTGGTCAAATCAGCATGTGATGTGACTCGCTGACGTTAGGCTAACGTCCCGTTGACTTTGAGGCGAATCCGCCGCAGTTCCGAAAAGCAGCCTACGATGGTGGAGTCGCTATGAAGGCTGGCGATCAACGTTAGTCGTGCTACAAGCTCGCTCTCACCCATGCTGCAGGCCAGTGAAATCCAAAACCGCTTTACTCATTCGGAGCAAACGGTCAGCGAGGCATCACGGACTGCCACGCCGGCACGTCGATTCCAAAGGGCTTGATGAACTGCGTGGATGAGTTCGATAAGGAACGCAAATCGACGAAGCAGGTCATGTCGTCAACGGAGGAGGATCAAATCCGGCAATGCGTCGACGATCTCGAACGGATTGGTGATCGTGCAGAGCGCGCTTGCCAACAGGCCGGGAGTCTCGACGCGAGCATCAAGGATGCAGTCAGTTCGATGCATTCGGAACTTTCTGACCTGAAGCGACAACTCCACTGACCTGACTGACACCCCCGGTTCAACTCGCCGGGACCATTTACGCCTCAGCGCCACCAAGGCGCGCGGCAACGCCTGCGCTCGACGCGCACTCATCCGTTTCCGTGTGACTGGCGTACCGGATTGCGAAGCTTTCTTTGCACGGCAGTACGTCACGGGTACGTACGTCAGCCATCTCGTTACGCGCGTTAAGCGTACCGGTGGAAAACAAACCGAAGCCGATCAGCTGGATCGGTCTTGCCGGTCGTGACCGTCAGTGACCGAAGCGATGAACGCGTCGACTGCCTCGCTGGTTGCCGCCTTGCCCCCGCCCGTCGCAGCCGTGACCGCATCCATCAGTTTCTGCTCATTCGTGACCGGTCCCTTGTGTTCGTTGAATCCGAAGAAGACGCCGCACTATTGCGAGCTGCTCGACCTTTCGATGGCGGACGCGGACTTGCGGCTGGACTTCCTGGTGCATGAACCGGCCGACACTGCAACGCAGAAAAAACCTGGAAAAATCTTTGCGCAGCAAGGCTGAGTCCGCACTGCGAAGCCGGCCGCCGGTGGCGTGATGCGCTGTCCGGCCGGCTGATCTTGCGCGGTTTGTCCCTGGTCCGCCTCGCGCAGGATGCCGTCCGTCGCGTCGTCGCCGACTCATGTCAGTTTGCGGATCTGGCCGGATCAGTGTGACCGGCGAAAAAACGTCTGGCGCGCAGCGTCGTACGGCGGAGAACCGCGCTCAAGATTGGTGCTGGCGACTCGTGTCGTCCGTGCCCGTGAAGCACCCCGTGAAGACCTTTAGCTATCAAGAAATTACGGAAGCGGCCACGATGATCGTAAGCGGTTCCGCAAGCTCTTGGGACTGCCCGGTTAATTCAGTAAGGCGATTATATTATCTGAGCGCCATTCCACTACAAGAAATCGCCGGACTGATGGGCAGGTAATCACTCCCTACGCGGGTGCGCGAACTGCTCTCACGGCGTCACGGAAGCGCTTACTGCGTGGCGCTGTTTCATACCCGGTTCGAAAGCGAGGGCGTCGACGGTTGGCGCGGCGTCCGTTGTCTCACGGCCAGAGTATCTGGTGACACGGTCGCTCGCTGGAGCGGAGCCAGCGTCTGAGCGGCCAGATGGGCCGATTCAGCTCGTGCAACAGGACCAGTCTTCGCCAGATGTGCGCCGCGCTGAACGTCCGACGGCGGGCCTGACGTTCGAGCAGCCGCTTGCATCCGGGCAGATGTAGCAGCGAACAACCTTTGAACCAGCGCAGATCGCGATGCGTGTTGCCGGACCAGTGACGTCCGACAAGTCGATGCGCACCGAGATCGATGATCTGATATCCGTCATCGGCAAGCAGATTGAGCGCCGCGGAAATAAACACTTCATCACCGTGGTGATTCAGTTCGCCCATCGCCTGCCTGTACCGATCAAAGCACGCGTGCGCGCGAGGTACCAGTTCGCTGATAAATCCCGCGGTTGCCAAGAACGCTTCGCCGCCGAACCATCTGGGGTTTCGCAGGCGTGCGACAAGAGGAAGCCGCTTGAGCACTTCCTCAAGCAACCATCGCAGATGGATTGCGGCTCTTCAACCCAGGTCGCATAGCCGCAGTTGTCATCAAGCCGTACCATACGAGCGCCGTGCAGAATTTACATGCCGCCGGGGAACCCTAGCGCGGTCGCTTTCGCGCGCAAGTCAGCGAAGCGTCCGCCCGGCGCGTTGGTTACGGCTGGCTGAGCGGCCGAGGTAGACGGGACCTGCTGGCTGTGATCGACTCCGCCAAGCCCCGGAATGATCCCCGCTGTCGAGCACGCGACGCCGAACGTACCTTGCGTCACCGCAATCGCGGGTGCGTCGGTTCGCGGGGCGTCGGTGAAGTCGAGGGCGTACGCCACGTTGAAGGTGCTCGCGTCGCTCGCACGCACGCCCAGCGGATCGAGGCCGAAGCGCCACGCAATCAGTTGATGAATCGAGCTGGGATCGAACGGATAGCGTGACACCATGTTCGCGCGCACGCGCGGCCCGAACAGCATGCACGGCACGCGGAATCCGAGCCGGCCATCGTTGCCGACACCCTGCTCCGCCGTCGATACAGGCTTGATGGGAGGCACCGCATGCTCCATGAAACCGCCCCATTCGTCATACACGAGAATCATCAGCGTCGTGCTCCAGTTCGGACCGGTGCGCAGCGCGTCGTATATCTGGCCGAGCAGCACCTGGCCGTTGCGCACGTCGGCATGCGGGTGATCGTCGTTCGACGTGCCTTGCACCTCGCCCGCGAAACTCGGATCGACCATGCAGAACGACGGCAGATTGCCGGAGGCCGCATCCGCAAGAAATTCCGCGAACAGCTTCGAGCGGCCGACATAGCGCGAGCCGTACAGCGCAGTGAACGGGACGTCGTCGTAGTAATACGTCGATGAGACGTTCTTTGCGTCGAGCCGGTCCCAGATGGTTGGCAGCGACGACGTACCGGTGCTGTCGTCGAGACGGTCGGTCTCGCCACTATGCAGATAGAGACGGTTCGGAAACGTGGCCGACAAGATGCCGCTCATGTAGTAGTCGCAAACCGTGTATTGCGTGACCGCTCCGCGATAGAAGTCGAGATCGGCCTGGCCGAAATAGCCGATCGGCAGCAGGTCGCCGCGCATGAGACTCGTGCCGGGCGTCAGTAGAAAGCCATTCATCGCACCGTTGGCCAGTTGAACGCGCCCGGCTTCGTACATATGGTTCGGGTCGGAGAACGAGCACGCTTGGAATCCGTAGGCTGCGTTCGACGTCAGCGCGAACGACGATTGCGTCTGACCGAACGCGTCGGTGAACTGGCGGCTCTGCTGGTGTTCCGCGTTCGGCACCCAGCCGAACATGTGATCGAACGAGCGGTTCTCCATCGTGACGAGAACGATGTGATCGACGCCCGAAGTGGCCGGGTTCGGCAGACCAGGACGCGGAAGGTTCGCGCGATCGGGCGGAATGCCGCTCGTCGAACCCGTGCTTCCCGACGATCCGCCGCCACCTCCCCCGCCACACGCCGACAACGCGACACTGCCCGCGAGCGCCGCCAAGATCTTGCGGCGCGTGGGATCGGGTGCATTCGAAGACTGATGATCGCTCATGGCGTTACCTCCCTTGCTGTAAAGACCGATCGGGTCGCCGTCGCTTGATTGATCGATTGATCATGTGGCCTGGTCAGCCATCGTCAGCACTTGACGTACCCGTGCGTAATGAAGCGCTTGCGCTGCAGCGCAACGCGCGACGCATGCTGGTGTAATGCCTGATCCTTTCCAATCGCCCTGGGGGGCTCGTGCTCACGGGCACTGGCAACCCGCGGGACTTCGTCGATGACGATGCTGAAGTTCGTTAATTCCGCTAGCCGTGTTCACAGAAACGCTAACCACCGTTAATTGTGCTAGCGTGCCTTGCGGGGATGGCGCTGGACGCAATCCTCGACAACGATTTATCGTCCAAAGAGCGGGAGCGAAGTAGGCAGCATTGCGCAAGACAGACACGGCGCCGATTCAAGCAAGTGTGACCTGAAATAGTCGACCGTTGGGTCGAGCCATTCGCCCTTCAGCGTGGAGCAGACACGTCGACATCGTTGAGTACGAGGCAGCGGAAACAGTATGGGAGGCGTTCACGATTCGTCATCCCATCCAACCGGTGTCTGGATCGATCTCACGCGGTCATCTTATAGTCGAGCCAGCTTCGAGAACCGTTCAAGTGTTGACTCAACGAGTTTGGATCTGTAGGCGAGGGTACTGAAAGAGGAATCTGCACCGGGCGAGTGACGGTCGAATACAGTCGCGAACTGCAATTCATCGCCAAGGCTCAATTCACTTTCACCCAACCCGTCGCGCCCGTACCGCGATAGATATACATGCCCGCCCCCGTGCCGCCACCCTGGACCACGGCACCCGTATAAGAAGGCGTACCCGCAAAATTGACCACATCGTTGTTCTGCGGGGTCAGCACCGCACCGCTTGCTGTGATCGGCGCAAGGTCCGACTTCGTGATGCGCACCGTACCTGATACGACGGTGACCGCTTGTGCACCCGTACCGCTGACCGTCGTGCCAAACAGCGACAAGGTCGTCGCCCCCGACACGTTACGGACCAGATTCGCGCCTGTGCTCAACATGCCGCCAACATACGAGATGTTCGCGGTGAACGCGCCATTCATAAAAATCGGGTGCGTTTGATTCAGGATCTTGCAGTCACGCCATTCCAGCGTCACGCCGGCAGCCGATGCGTTGTTGATCTGCACACCAGCCTTGACGCCGTTGAAGTAGCCATCGGAGACCACGCCGTAACCGATGTACGCAGTATTCGCGACCAGATATATCCCTTGACCATCGGCGCCTCCATTCGGGCCGACGATGTTGTTACCGCGCGACCGGAAGTCGTTCACGCCGCCCGACAGCAGAAACCATGCTTGCGGTATCTGATATCCCTGTGCGGTCATAATTCGGTCCAGCGTCAGGTCATCGATCACCGCCGCATTTCCAGCGCTGTACTGGTTGATAAAGCACGCCGCCGTAGGGGCGGTCGCGCCGTTCGAATTGATTGTGAGCCCATCGATGATCACCTGACGGGCAACCGTCTTATTACCGAACTGGACAAATGCCTGGTTCGACGACAGGTTCGACGGGGTCCATTCACAATCCTTGAACTTCACGCCATCCAGGTTGAACGTGTTGTACGGCACCTGTATTGACACGGCGATATTGCCATTCGTACCGACCGACGCATCGCAGTGCACCTGCTCGACAACAACGTTGCGCACTGTGAGCGTGTTCTGGCCATCGGCGGGAGATCCGCTCGGGGTCTTCTGCACGACCATCATCCTGCAGTTCGCGTTTGTCATCGCGTAATACCCACGTGTAATCCTGACGTTTTCGACCAGACCGACTCCGGAATACTCGGAGCCGTTCACCTGATCGAAGTCACCCGTGATCGCGAACCCCGGCGACGCAGGTGTTCCCGGCGCGGTGCTCATATTGACCTCCCAGCCGTCCACCGACACGTTCCTGACGTTACCAGTGCCCGTTCCGTTACCCGTTGTCCGGGTGCCCGGCAGGAACACGACAAGACTGGAAGTCCGGGTCTGGCCAGCGAGGCCGGTACAACCGTAATATGCACAGTCGTTGATCCGTACGTCCACAATGTCGCCGACCGTGGGACTACTGCGGTGCCAATCCCACGCGTTTAGCGCGATAAACGCGTCATTCGAAAATCCACTGCAACGATCCACAACAATGTGCTTCGACGGGCCGTTGATATGTATGAAGTCACGTTCCACATTCGGATTCATGTCGTGGAAATACGCGTCAGTACCAATGTACTGGCAGAAGAAGCCATTCGTGTTGTATGGGTTTGCCACCGCGCACTCGAAGTTCTTCACGTTGATCATCGATATCTCGCCCTGAATACCATAGAGGAAGGTATTGGGCGTAATCACGCCGACTGCCTGCGTGAGGCTCGTCTGGCTCGCGGCGTTACCGTCAATCGTGCCTTGACCGAAGAACGCAATATTGCTGTCACCAACCGGTGTACTCTGAAGCGCACCCTTGTTGATGAACATGCACAGGTTGTAGTTCGCGGGCTTGCGGTGCGTGACGCCGTAGCCCAGCAGGAACGACGTGTTGGTCGGCATCACGACCTGATTGCAGTAGTAAACACCGGGAGTATTCACCTGAACCTGCACGTAGGTGAGCGTACTGACATTATTCAGTGCGTTCTGAATTACGGTCGCATTCGCGGCGGCCTTTGTCGAATCGTTATAGATAATCGATGCACTCACATCGATGATTACCGAAGACATGATGTCTCCCTACGCGATTGTCAGTAGTGGAGCGCGGAGGGTCGACGCATTCCTCGTCACGCCATGAGTTGGGGCACCGCATTCGCCAGCGCTATAAACATAGGCGATATGTAATGCATCAGCAACGGGAAGCTCGCATTCACCGCTTCAATCGCGTGCATATCGATGCCGACATCTGGCTGGCCGATATTGAACTTGCATCGTCCTCTGTTCGGGAGCGCGGGTGGCATACCAGCACGGAGACAAGACTACCGGCGCATCCCGGGGTTGGCGAGCGACAGGTTGTGCGGGTGGGCTAGCGTCCATGCTGCCCATGTCCCTGCAGCCGGTGAGCGACCAGAGCCAGAGCAGCAGGCTCCGCGGTGGTTCGGCAGGCATCGTTTGCAGCGATGCGCCCAGGCAGGCTTGTCCGCGTCCGTCGGATCGCGACTGGCATCGACGTTTGTGTAAGATGCCTCAGGGAGACCCCTACGCTACATCACGCAAGTTGCTCAAAACGTCCAGGCGGCTGGCCACAAACGGCAGCCGGCACGAAAAACAGGCTTCAGAGTGCTGGTTCAACGTATTTCGTCATCGCTTTGAGAAGCTTCGCAAAACCTGTGCGGGTGTGATTCTCCATGAAGGTGTGACGCGTCAAGCGCGGGCGCGGGCGCGGGCCCAGCAAGGCGAACGCTTGAAGCGCCAGGCGAAGCCTGGGAATGGAGGAAGTGAGAACAGAAACCATTCGTAGTAGTCCAGCGGGTTCGACTCCCGGCCGGCAAAGGCTAACCACTAGCCGGAAGCGAGTCTTGCATGCGAGTGCGGTAACGCACTACTTGAAGCGTAGTCAGATACCAAAGCCGCGTGATTGAGTTCCGAAATCGCCAATGCTGGCGTCTTCAGTTTCAAATGGCCTGGGGACAGCACCGCCGAGCCGGTAGGGTGAGGCAAAGGCGGGCCGGCCGGGATCTGAGAGCGGGGCAAAGGTATGGGATGGATTACCCAGAAACCTGGGAGAACCTGTGTGTGACCAGTTCAGAAAGCCCAAGGCACGGGCTAGACAAACAGGGCCAGGCCGAGGCGGAGGTCACCACCGCCGAGGGAGCAAACGAGGTGGCGGGAACTGGAGCGGGGGAAGCGAATCCATAAGTGACCTCGTATTCAGCACAGGAAGTCTTAGTGCCCTGATAGTACCGCTGACCTTGGGGAACGCTGCTCAGGCGGACCCAGTCGAGGGAAGCGGGGCACCGTTGGTACAGAATCGCTTTTGAGAAACACGGAGGGTGCTTTGAAACCGGATAGCATGTCAACGAAACAGAAGCGAATAGCCGAGTTGGCAAGAAGTAACCGAGGAATGGCATTTACCTCATTGAACCATTACATCGATTACGAGTGGATGCAGTATGCCTACGAATGCACCCGCAAGATGATGCCGTGGGTGTCGATGGCCAGACCGCGCAGGACTATGCGTCAAACCTTGAGCAGAATCTTCGCAGCTTGATTGATCGGCTCAAGTCAGGACGCTATCAGGCGCCACCGGTCCGTCGGCACTACATCGCCAAAGCCGATGGCGGGCAGCGTGGCCTCGGCATTCCCTCGTTTGAGGACAAGGTAGCGCAGCGTTGCGATGCTGCTGGAGCCAATCTACGAGCAGGATTTCTTTGATAGTTCGTATGGCTTCCGGCCGCGACGAAGTGCCCTTCAGGCATTGCAGGCTGTGCGTGCCGGGGTAATGGAGCGGCGCGGTAAACGGGTATTAGACGTTGATGTTCGGAAGTACTTCGATAGCATTGATCGAACCGGACTGCGGGAATTTCTGGCTAACAGAGTCACGGACGGCGTCGTGAGACGACTGATCGATAAGTGGCTGAAAGCGGGTGTACTGGAGGACGGGCAGCTGTTTTACCCAGACAAAGGCGTGTCGTCGGTTTGTCATGCTATGGCGTGGCTGTGAGCACGGCACGGGCGGGCTCACAGCCATGCAAAACTGGTTGTTTGATCTTGCTGTTCACGTTGCCCCCTTATGTCAGGCCCGGGCTACGCTTTAGGAACGAAGTGTTCGTCGGTACTGAGCAGCGCCTGTACGATTCGGGCGTGCTTGTTGGCCAGCACGACGGCGGCGCAGTTATATCCGCGTCGCGCGATGAGCTGCTGTAGCCAGATGCTGTGCGGGTCGGTCTTGGGTTTCACATAGCGGAGCACCGCGCTGTGCATTGTATTTGCCTCGGGCGACAAGATGCCTGCTGCTCCAGGGCTCCCGTTCCGCTGGAAGGCGTTGCGCAAACCCTACACCCTGGAAGAACTGAGCAAAGTACTTGGAAGTCCCGCGGTTTAGAGGCGTTGCTTCACGCCTGGATGTAATCGCATCGCTGGCGACAGTCTCAAACCGAGCCGAAACCCGACGAACGTGATCGGTGTACTGGCTAGGGCAACGCTGATTAAGTCCACCGTTCATGTGCCTCAAGCGTTATAGAGCGCACACGCAACGAGAAAGGCGAAAGACGATGAAGCAGCAGACGCTCGCGATGGCAGCAGATCAAGGCGCGGGATTCGAGACACGACGCAAACGCACGCGGCGCGACGAGTTTCTCGACACGATGGACACAATCGTGCCGTGGGCCGAACTGTGCGCGGTAGTTGAGCCGTTTTACCCGAAACGCGGCAACGGTCGCCCGCCCATTGGTCTCGAACGCATGCTGCGGATTCACTTCATCCAGCACTGGTTCAACCTGGCCGACTTTGCTTGCGAGGAGGCACTGTACGACAGCACGAGCTTGCGTCGCTTTGTGGGAATCGATCTTGGTTGCGAAGCCGTGCCGGACGCGACGACACTGCTCAAATTCCGGCGCCTGCTCGAGACGAACAAACTGGGTGAACGACTCTTTGCCGAGGTGGGGCGCGTGCTGCAAGCCAGCGGGATGAAACTCAGCAGCGGCACCATCGTGGATGCAACGCTGATCTCGGCGCCAAGCTCGACGAAGAATGAACAGAAAGCGCGTGATCCTGAAATGCATCAGACGCGCAAAGGCCAGCAGTGGTATTTCGGCGCGAAGCTGCACATCGGGGTTGATAGCCAAAGCGGTCTGGCCCATAGCGCAGTGGTCACACCGGCCAATGTGCACGACAAGCACCCGCTGCCGCAATTGCTGCACGGCCAGGAGGAGCGCGTCTATGGCGACAGCGCCTACGCGAGCCAGAAGGATCTGATCCGCAGCAAGGCACCCAGGGCACGCGACTTCACCAACCAGCGTACCCGGCGGGCTGGCCAGGTCGACGAGGTCGCGCGCAGCAAGAACCGCAATAAGTCGAAGATCCGCGCGCGTGTTGAGCACGTGTTTGCCGTTGTAAAGCGGTTGTGGGGCTTCACGAAGGTACGCTATCGCGGGCTGGCGAAGAACGCCAACCGTGCATTCGTCGCGCTGGCACTGGCCAACGTTTACCTGTCGCGCAGGCGACTGATGGCACAGGTGTGCCCGTAATGGGCGAAAAGCGGGTAAATCGCCCGCTTTTGGAGCCGGCAAAGGCTCCAAGGTGAGAATGAGGTTCGACTTCACGACGAAACACCATTGAAGTACTGGTCGAGCTCCAGTTTCGTGGCTTGATCAGCGTAGCCCTAGATCATGCGCGGCTTACGTCCCGTCCAAAAACGCGATCAGATAGCAGGACGACTCACCATACCTTGTCGGAGCGCGAATGGCCGTTGCCTGGGTGCGGAGCCGACATTCGAACCGCCGTGCTACGTCGTGAGCGAATGAACCGAATGACCGGTTCATGGCCGCGCGTACCGTCCGACGACCGAACGCGGCGATCGCCGCGGGCGCAGCTTAGGGTCTATGCATCATAGCGCGTTATTCTTTCGCATCACGCTAAGGTGGCCCTTCCCTTACCTCTTGATCGAAACTATCTGAAGCTTCCGCTAGTCACGATTCCCACGCCCGCAGATCAGGCGAAGCGCCATGTAGACGACGGCGACACGGTCGTGTTCAGGCTGCATCGTACAGCCGTGTGGCTGGCAATGGTTCGCATAATTTCCTGAACGTCCCTACCGACCATGGTGGCCGACAACTGGCGCGCGGCAAAGAGAGCTCCGCGACGCCTACGCGGTCAATTACGCGGCCGAATTCCTAAGCGAGTCTGAGCGTATGTGCACACCGGGGAGGGCCTCGCAGAGAGCACCCGCCGCAAGTATTGGCGGTTTGTCCGAGACTTCCTAGTCTGTGACAAAGCTGGACTCCAGCGGGGCTAGCACTACGTAGAGCGTGCAGGCTCGGCACGCTGCCCCCCAGACGGCTTCATCGCGACTTCAGCACCGAATTGCTCCGCCTTCTCCTGCGGCTGGCCACCGCTTGGCTGCAGTGGGTCCAGACTCTTGCTTTGAATAAAGTCCGTGTCGAGGGCGAGTGCGCAAAGTGCATATCAATCTTTCGACCGCGTGATGGCCAAAGCTGCTAATCCTTGCCACCTGGAATCACCGCGCCCAGTACCTGACGCGCCGTATTGGCGATCACGCTGCCTTCTTTCGGGTCGCCTTCCATCAAGGTCCGCGCAAACGCGCGTGCCTGCGCGAGCGTCACGTGCGGCGGCAGCGGCGGCACTTCAGGGTCCGACTTCACCTCGAGTACGACGGGCCGTTTCGCGGCCAGCGCCGTTTCCCATGCATCGGCCAGTTGCTCGGCCTCGTCGACATAGATGCCTGTCAAGCCGAGCATTTCCGCGAACCGGTGATACGGCACATTGGGCACCTTCTGCGACGCGTCGAACTTCGGATCACCTTCCATCACCCGCTGCTCCCACGTGACCTGATTCAGGTCTTCGTTATTCAGCACCATGCAGATCCAGCGCGGATCGGCCCATTGTTTCCAGTACTTTGCAACGGTGATGAGTTCCGCCATGTTGTTCATCTGCATCGCGCCGTCACCGACCATCGCGATCACGGGCCGTCCCGGATACGCGAACTTCGCGGCAATCGCATACGGCACGGCCGCGCCCATCGACGCCAGCCCGCCTGACAACGACGCCATCATGCCGCGCCGGATCTTCAGATCGCGCGCATACCAGTTCGCGCACGAGCCCGAGTCGCTCGTGAGGATGACGTTATCGGGCAGGCGCGGCGACAGTTCAGTGAAAGCGCGCTGCGGGTTCACGCCGTTGCTGGCGGGCTGATGGGCGCGTTCGTCGAGCGTCTCCCACCAGCGCGAAGTCCAGCGTTCGATTCGCGAGCGCCATGTGTGGCTGTCCTTTTCAGTCAGCAAGGGCAGCAGCGCGCGTAACGTCGCCGCGCTGTCGCCGACGAGGTTCACTTCCATCGGGTAGCGCAGGCTCAGCATGCCGGCCTTGATGTCGATCTGCACGCCGCGTGCGTCGCCCTCCTTCGGCAGGAATTCCGAATAGGGGAAGCCCGAGCCGATCATCAGCAGCGTGTCGCACGCATTCATCATTTCGTAGCTCGGCTTCGTGCCGAGCAGACCGATCGATCCTGTCACCCACGGCAGATCGTCGGGCAGCACGGCCTTGCCGAGCAGCGCTTTCGCCACGCCCGCGCCGAGCCGGTTTGCGACCGCGATGACTTCGTCGGTGGCGTTCAAAGCTCCGGCGCCAACGAGGATTGCAACTTTATGCCCGGCGTTGAGCACGTCGGCTGCGCGCTGCAGATCGTCTTGTGTGGGAATCACGGTCGGCTGCGAATAGCCGACACCGGAATGCGCCGTGCCGTGCTTGCGCGCGGGCGGTTCGTATTCGAGGTCCTGCAAATCATTGGGCAGAATCAGCGCCGTCACACGCCGTTCCGACAGCGCGATGCGGATCGCGCGATCGACGAGGTGACGCACCTGTGCGGGCACGCTCGCCTGTTGCACATAGGCGCCCGCCACGTCCTTGAACATCGCCGCAAGATCGAGTTCCTGCTGATAGTGTGATCCAAGTGCTGCGCGCGCCTGCTGACCGACGATAGCGAGCACGGGCATATGATCCATGCGCGCATCGTAGAGACCGGTAATCAGGTGCGAAGCACCCGGCCCCGAAGTCGCGATGCAGACACCGAGTTCGCCCGTAAACTTTGCGTGGGCGCTCGCCATGAACGCCGCCATTTCTTCGTGCCGTGCCTGCACGAAGTCGATCTTCCCATCCGCACGATTCAACGCTCCGAACACGCCATTGATGCCGTCGCCCGGATAGCCGTACATACGCCTGACGCCCCAGTGATGCAGCCTCTCGACAATGAAGTCACCGACTGTGGTTGACATGAAAGTCTCCCGTAAAAGAAGTGGATTGCCATGTCATTCATCAGCAATCAGCGCGCCCCCTCGCTGACGAAATCTTGCTGTAAGGCACATCCTTTGCTCGCTCTTCTCGCGCAGGCAATCAACTGCTTCTTCCGGGTCGACCATCGTCATGTCCAGTCACGCCACAGCGCTTCGCACTCCCGACCGCTTCAGCGCGGCCCACATCACAAAAGTCAAAGCGAACGCCTATACGATTCCAACCGATGCGCCCGAAGCGGATGGCACCTTTGAATGGAACTCGACCACACTCGTCGTCGTGGAAATCGAAGCAGGCGGTGTAACGGGCCTGGGCTACACGTACAGCGACGCGTGCGTGGCGAAGCTCGTCCGGCGGACGTTCGCCGATGTGCTGGTCGGTGAAGAGGCTTCGCATATTCGAAGCCTCTGGTTGAGAATGCAACGGCGCGCACGCAATCTTGGGCGCGACGGCGTGGCCGCTACGGCGATATCGGCGCTGGACTGTGCACTCTGGGACCTGCATGCGAAGCGCCTTGCTGTGCCTCTCGTCACCGTGCTAGGCCAGGCGCGCGACAGCGTGCCCGTGTACGGCAGCGGCGGCTTCACCACCTATACCGACACGCAGATGCGTGACCAGCTGCAAGCATGGGTTCACGACGATGGCTGCCGCTGGGTCAAGATCAAGATAGGCACCCACCCTGAACGGGATCCTTCGCGGCTTCTCTGTGCCCGCGAGGCGATCGGACCGGACACCGGTTTGTTCATTGATGCCAACGGCGCGTTCGATGTCATCTCTGCATTGCGTTTAGCTCATCGCGTTGCGGATGAAGACGTGCAATGGTTCGAAGAACCGGTCACATCCGACGACCTGGCCGGCCTCAGACGAATGCGCGCGGAGGCGCCCATACAGATGGACATCGCCGCTGGCGAATACGGCTACACGATCGACTATTTCGTGCGGATGCTCGAAGCCGGCGCGGTAGACGTGTTGCAGGCGGATGCCAGCCGTTGCGGCGGCGTGACAGGGTTCGTCGAGGCAGCGCATCTTGCATCTGCCTTACATATCCCGCTCTCCGCTCATCGACGGCGCGCCGCGCGTGACGCAAGGGACCATTGCTCCGGATCTGTCGCGCGCTGGCTGCGGTCTCGAATTCAAACGCGCGGATGCAAGCCGCTTCGCGGTCGACGTCCGATAAAAGCCATAACGATGCCTTCTTCACGATGACAAGAACGATCTTCTACATGCTCGGCGCACTATGCGCAGCTTCAGGTACCGCCGCTTTGGCGGCGAAAAGAGGCGGCGCACCACGCCCGCGCGCCCCACAGCAGCTAGCGCGTACCCCATCGACCCATCAGCCTGAGCAGGCGCACATCGAAGCCGCGCGCGGCTTCAACCATGGTTCTGCCGTGCTTGCCTTCTCCGCGCTGGCGGACAGCGCCGTCGAGCACTATCGCGGCTCCGTCGAGAACCGCGCGATGTATGCACCGCTTCTATCTGCGACATGTTCGTTGCTTGCCGGTCTGCATGGCGGCCGCGACCGGACGGCGGCGTCGCATTCCGCGCGGCATGCAGTCTATGTCGCAGCAGCCGCGGCGGGTATCGCGGGCACGGCCTTCCACCTCTACAACGTGACGAAACGGCCGGGCGGCTGGAGCTGGCATAACCTGTTCTATGGGGCGCCGCTCGGCGCACCAATGTCGTTGCTGCTCTCCGGGGCGCTCGGTGCGGTCGGTGAGCAGCTGCGTAATGAACCGGCTGTGGATCCACGGTTATTCGGCATGCCTGCCGGCAAGGCGCTCGCGCTCGCCGCCAGCGTCGGCCTCGCCGGTACGGTCGCAGAAGTCGGCCTGCTGCATTTTCGCGGCGCCTTCCAGCATCGCGCCATGTACGCGCCTGTCACGGTGCCACCGCTTGCCGCCGTGCTGCTCATGCAGGCCGCGCTCTGCGCGCCGCGCAAGCGCTGGATTACCCGAGCATGGCTGCGTGCAACGGCCGCGCTAGGCATGCTCGGCATGCTGCTTCATGCGCGAGGCATTGCGCGCAGCCAGGGCGGCTGGCGCAACTGGTCCCAGAACATTCTGGGCGGCCCGCCGTTGCCCGCGCCGCCGGGTTTCACCGCACTTGCGCTGGCAGGGCTCGCCGCGTTGCGGATGAGGGAGACAGAGCATGAGTGACGCACGCTCACTTCCAAAGTACCCGGGCTATGATGTGCTGGACAAGCGCGATACGCCGTCATGGGACGATGCCACGCGCGCTGTCATCGACACGCGCATCGCAACCGCCGACGAGCCGGCGTGGTGTAATCCCGCGCAGTGGCGCGCGTTGCGCGCGCTATGCGAAGTCATCGTCCCGCAGCCGGTGCATCGGCCAGTCGTGCCGCTCGCAGCGCTTGTCGATCGCAAGATTGCAGCGGGCAAGAGCGACGGCTATCGCCATGCTCAACTGCCGCGCTTGCAGGAGGCATGGCGGATCGGCCTCGCCGCACTCGATGACGAAAGCTAGCACCGATATCACACGATCTTTGCCGATCTTGATGAGCATGCGCGTGCTGGCCTCATTCAGGCGCTTGAGCATGGAACGCTGATGCGCGATGCTTGGCAGCACATGCCGTCGAAGCTGTTCTTCACCCAACGCGTGCTCCACGACATCTGCACCACCCTGTATTCGCATCCGTGCGCATGGAGCGAGATCGGCTTTGGGGGGCCGGCCAATCCGCGTGGCTATGTGCGCATGGTGTTCAACAGACGCGATCCGTGGGAAGCCGTCGACGTATCGCGCGATAAGACAACGGAGGACAAGCAGCGTGCTCGATGATGCCCTTCATCATCCCCGTGGCAAGGACGGACGCGCGCCCGACGTGTTCACGCGCGGCGGATGGCTGCCCATGCGCGAATATCGCTGCACGACGAGGTCGATTTCGTGATCGTCGGCACGGGCGCGGGCGGCGGAACGCTCGCGTGTCGTCTCGCGGAAAAAGGCTTCAGGGTCGTCGCGCTGGACGCGGGCGCGTGGTGGCGGCCACTCGAAGAGTTCGCCTCCGACGAAACCCATCAGTCCAAGCTGTACTGGACTGACGAACGCATCGTCGACGGCGAGAATCCGCTCGTGCTCGGCGCGAACAATAGCGGCAAGGCGGTCGGCGGCAGTACCGTGCACTTCGCGATGGTCTCGCTGCGGTTCAGGCCTGAATGGTTCAAAGCGCGCTCGCTGCTCGGCTACGGCGCAGACTGGCCGCTCGACTGGCGCGAGATGTGGCGCTATTACACCTACGTCGAAGATGCGCTCAAGATCTCCGGCCCCGTGCGCTATCCGTGGGGTCCGAAGCGGCCCCGCTATCCGTATCGCGCGCATGAGATGAACGCCGCCGCATTGGTGCTCGCACGCGGTGCGGAAGCGCTCGGTATCGGCTGGAGCCCGACGCCGCTTGCGACTGTCTCCGCGCCACGCGGCAAAGCGCATCCTTGCGTCTATCGCGGGTTCTGCGTGTCCGGCTGCGCGACCAACGCGAAACAGAGTGCGCTGGTCACGTGGATTCCGCGCGCCGTCCACGCCGGCGCCGAGATTCGCGATCTGGCAATGGTCGGACGCATCGACGTCAATCCGGAGGGGCGTGCAACGGGCGTCGAATATCTGCGCGAAGGCCAATGGCATTTTCAGCGTGCGCGCCATGTCGTAGTGGCCGGATATGCAATCGAAACGCCGCGCCTGCTGCTGATGTCGGCGAACAGCCGTTTCCCCGAAGGCCTCGCGAACACCTCGGGGCTGGTCGGCAAAAATCTGATGGTTCAGTCGAACCAGGCCGTCTGGGGTGTGCTCGACGACGAGATACGCTGGTACAAGGGGCCACCGTCGCTCGCGATCAGCGAACACTGGAACTACACCGACACGGGTAAGGACTTCTTTGGCGGCTACGCGTACATGAGCCAGGGACCACTTCCCGTCATGTGGGCGCAGACGCAGATCGGCCGCGGTCTGTGGGGACAACCGCTGCTCGACGAAATGCAGTGGTACAACCATCAGGCAGGACTGAAGATCGTCGGCGAGACCCTGCCGCAGGAGCGCAACCGCGTGACGCTCGCCGATGAGAAAGATCAATACGGTCTGCCCATTGCGCGTGTCACATGGAGCTATTGCGATAACGACCGGAAACTGATCTCGCATGCGCTCGGCTTCATGACCCAGGCGCTCGAAGCCGCCGGCGGGCGGCGGATCTGGGCACAGCACGACGACACGTGCCACCTGAACGGCACCGCGCGTATGGGCGATGACCCGGTTACGAGTGTCGTCAACGCCGATTGCCGTAGCTGGGATATTCCGAATCTCTGGATCTGCGACGGCTCGGTCTTTCCAACCGTGGGCGGTGTGAATCCGTCGCTGACGATCCAGGCCATCGCGTGCCGCACGGCGGACCGTATCGAAACGCTTGCGTCGCGCGGTGAACTATAAACGGACGCACGCCACGTCAGAGATCAGGGAGGTGTGCATCGTGACCAGTATCCGTAAGCCGAAGACGGTCGTTATCACGGGCGCAACAGCCGGCGTGGGCCGCGCCGCCGCGCTGGAGTTCGCGCGCCACGGCGCCGACGTCGCGCTGCTCGCACGCGATGCGGACGCGCTTCAAGACACCGCTCAGGAAGTCCGCGCAGCGGGCGTGCGCGTGCTCTCCATCCCGGTGGATGTGAGCGACGCGGACGCGGTGGAAGCAGCGGCCGGCTCGATCGAATCGCGGCTCGGCCCCATCGACGTTTGGGTCAACAACGCAATGGTGACCGCCTTCGCGCCCATCGGTAAATTGCCGCACGAGGATTTCGCGCGCATCACCGATGTGACCTATCACGGCTTCGTGTGGGGAACGATGGCCGCATTGAAACGAATGACGCGGCGCGATCATGGCGTGATCGTCCAGGTTGGCTCTGCGCTCGCGTACCGTTCGATCCCGCTACAAGCGGCCTATTGCGGCGCGAAGCACGCGATCCGGGGCTTCACCGATGCGTTGCGGTGCGAGCTCCATCATCGCAAAAGCCACGTGCATGTGACGATGGTGCAGATGCCCGCGCTCAACACGCCCCAATTCGATTGGGCCGAAAACCGCATGCAACACGCCGCACGTCCCGTCGCGCCGATCTTTCAGCCCGAAGTCGCTGCGCGCGCAATATTCTGGGCGGCCACGCACCGACGCCGCGAAGTATGGGTCGGCGTATCGTCGATCAAGGCGATCGTGGCGAACCAGTGGGTGCCGGGCTTGCTCGATCGCTACCTTGGCCGCAAGGGTGTCGACGCGCAGCAGGACGCGCAGATGGCCAGCGCCACGCAGCCCTCGAACTTGTGGAAACCTGTGAGCGAACTGCATCGCGTGCATGGGCGCTTCGACGCGCAAGCCTCGTCGTCGAATCCAGCGTTCTGGCTCGACACCCATCGCGGCCTCGCGGCGCTCGGCGTCGCTGCACTCACGACGCTTTTCGTCGGTGTCATCCGGCGGCGGACCTGATCATGTCCCTGCGTATCGAGGACTATGCGATGCTCGCGGACGGGCAAAGCGCAGCCCTTGTCGGCAAAGACGGTTCGATTGACCGGCTGTGCTGGCCGATGTTCGATTCGAGTTCCTGCTTCGCTGCGCTCATCGGTGGCCCGGAGAATGGCTACTGGCGGATCGCGCCGGATGAGCCCGTCATTGCGACACGCCGACGTTATCTGGGAGCGTCTCTCGTACTCGAGACGACGATGCAGACCGCGCATGGCACTCTCGAACTCATCAACTGGATGGAATGGGCGGCAACGCCAGCGCGGCTCATCCGGCAGGTGCGCTGTGTTTCGGGCCGCTTGGGCATCGTGAGCGAAATGGCCGCGCGATTCAACTACGGACGCGCGCTTCCACGGCACCGGCGTCTGGGCGAGCAGCTTGCCGCCATCGGCGGCCCGTGGGCGCTCTGGCTCGACGCGCAACACGCCAACTGTAGACGACGCGTGCGTGCGAAATACAGTCGAGTTGAGTGCCGGTGACGAATATACATTCGTTCTGACGTGCTGCTGGTCGCACGAGCCACCGCCCTCACAGATCGACGCCGCGCACTCGCTGCATGAGACGCTCACATTCTGGCAACGCTGGTCTGCGCACTTTCCTACGCAAGGCCGCTATGCCGATGCGATTCGCGCTTCGCTCGTTGTGCTCAAGGGGCTGTCGAATCGTCTGACGGGCGGCATCGTTGCGGCGCCGACCACTTCGCTGCCGGAATATATCGGCGGAACCCGCAACTGGGACTACCGCTATTGCTGGTTACGCGACGCCAGCTTCACAATGCTCGCACTCGCGGGCACCGGTTTCGAGGGAGAAGCGGCAGCGTGGCGCGACTGGCTGGTGCGCGCGATCGCCGGCCATACGGCGCAGACGCAGATCATGTACACCAGCGACGGCGCGCGCCAGATTCTCGAATGGGAATGCCCGACGTTGAGCGGGTATGAGGCCTCGCGCCCGGTACGGTTTGGTAACGCTGCTGTACTGCAATCGCAGCACGACATCCATGGTGAGGTCATGAATGCGCTCTACGTCGCGCGGCGTCACGGCATGCCATCCGACGCCGATGCCTGGGTGCTTGAACGCGGACTCATCGATCACGTCGCGGCGACATGGCGTGAACCGGATAATGGCCTGTGTGAATTACAGACGGAGGCATTTCACCCTTTCGAAGGTCATGGCGTGGGTCGCCGTCGATCGTGCGATCCGCAGCGCTGAAGAGTTTGTTCATCATGCGCCTGCCGAAAAATGGAAGCAGCTTGCAGAGGAAATACGGCACGACGTGCTCGCGAAGGGCTTCAATTCGCGTGTCAACGCATTTACCCAGACGTATACAAGCGACGAACTGGACGCGAGCCTGTTGCTATTGCCCCTGTTCGACTTTCTGACAGCGGACGACCCGCGCATCGTGGCCACCGTCGATGCGATCGAACGCAAGCTGATGCCGGACGGCCTCGTGCTGCGCTATCGCGGCGATGTGCGCGCCGCAATTTACGCGAACGTGACCACCAGCCGCAGGAAGGCGCGTTTCTAGCATGAGCCTGTGGCTCGCGCAGGTGCGTCACCTTCAGGGACGCCGCGACGAAGCGCACGAACTTTTCGAGCGCGTTCTGGCGTTGCGAAAGGACGTCGGCCTTCGAGGGAGGAATATGACACGCAGCTGCAACGCCTCTGCGGAAACTTTTCTCAGACGCTGTCGCACGTTGCGCTGATCAATGCTGCCCGGGTTCTCGAAAAGCCATGACGGTGCATCTGTCGTTAGAGACAGAGAGGCATCACGCGGCACCGCTTTTCCACTCGGACCACTCGAGCACGAACAGCGACACGAGTGCGGCTGCCGCACACACGGTGGCAAGCCAGCACAGGCCTCGCAGCACCCAGTGAGCACTCAGATCGCCCACGGCCGAATGCTTCGTGCTCAATAGCACCAGCATGAACATGACGGGGGTTGCTGTCGAGCCATTCAACACCGCGCTCCAGTACATCAGCCGCAGCGGTTCCACATGCGCATAAGTTAGGACTATGCCGAGGGCGCCGCCGAACAGCATCACGATGAGCAATGAGAGCGAAATTCGCCGGTCCGTGAGCGCCTTGTCCTTGCTCACGACGATACCTGCGACTGCGTGTGCCGCCGAACCTGCCAGAGGTGGTAAAGCGAGCAACGCCGTTCCGATGAATGCGGCCGCCAGCATCTGCGGAGCGTATCGATACGCGACAGGTTCCAGTACCTTTGCTGCGCCGTCTATATGCGTCAGACCCCGGCCGTAAGCATAGAGTGTTGCTGCCGCCCCGGCCATGATGAAGAACCCAACAGCGTTGGATAGTGCGGTTCGAATCAGCGTGTCCTTTCGCGTCTTGCGAAATTGCTGCTCGAGCAGGCGGTTATGTTTCGCAGACGGTTTGTGTTTGGGGTCGAGCCGCAACTCTTCCAGTTGCTGCGTCGCCTGCGAGAAAAGCAGGTATGGGCTGATCGTCGTGCCCAGCACCGCCAGTAGCATTGAGAAGTGATGTTCTTGCCAGTGTAGATGCGGCACAAGCGCTGCCGATAACAACACAGGCCAGGGGATGCGCATCACGATCACGACGCCGGCGTATGCAAAGAGCGACAACGTCAGCCATTTCAACGCATTGGCATATCGAGGATAGGGCAAAGTAAACTGAAGCGCGACCGACAACAACGCCGCCACGCCCGCGAACACGGCTACGGAACCATGCCACAGGAAATGTGCTGCCACGCCCATCGCAACCGTGTCTGCGGCAACATTGAGCACGTTGGCAATCAAAAACCGCGCAACCGCAAGATAAAAGAACGCACGCGGGTAGTGCTCACGCATGTTGCTGGTCAGACCTTGGCCCGTTAGCACGGCAATGCGAGATGCGACCAGCTGAAACGCGACCATTGACGGATAGGACAGCACGCACAACCAGGCCATATCCAGCCCGAACTGCGCACCAGCGAGCGAATAGGTCGCAATGCCGCTCGGATCGTTGTCGTTTCCCGTCGACGCCAGCCCTGGTCCCAGATCTGCCGCCCACGAATGAGCCACCGGCGGGTCACCGGTTTTCTCGTCCTTCCTGGGTCGGCTGACTATCATGTGATGCCCAACTCGAGCGATGCTGTCAGTCAATCATTTGCAGTCAGTGGCGCGTCGGCCCGCCCATTCCCTCGCAGGCCATTTCATTCACCTGCGTCCGCAGGAGGTTCCTCCGCTAGCCAGTCGTGCACTTCTGGCCGGACGCTGAACGTCGGAGAATCCATGCTTCCAGCCAGGATCGCCAGATTTTCCACTGCTCGTCGTCCATGACGAACTCTTCGTAGCTTGATCCAGAAGGAGAGGCATTAATCAGGACATAGGCGACGCGCCGACCCGTCCAATACGCAACCAGTTCGTCGCAGAGGTCTGCTGTCGTTCCTACACCATGATCTCGAAGTACCGCACCAATCTTTGCCTCAAACCCCTCGCGCTTGTCATTGCCATCATTGTCTCCGATACAAGAACGGCAACATGCGGACGCCGCTGTCGCGACTCCCCACGACCTGTGTAAGCACGGATTGAGCCCGATTTGTCAACCGCTCGGCTGCGCGATGTTCTTCTCCTGCCTCGTCCTATGTGTCAGGCCTCCAGGTGCTTGCGGCACAACCGTTGCTGCGGATCGATCGTCTCGACCCGACGTAAGCATGGATCGGCAATAGCCGGGGCAGGAAACAGTCACGAAGAGCCGGCCTACGCAGACAACCTAAGTCGCCCGGGTCAGCGTACGGACCAGTTCCGCGAGCCGGTACGGCTTGTGGATGAATGGAAACTCGTCCAGAGCACCATGCTGTGCCTTCAGTGCGGGAAGAGCATATCCCGATGCAAGCACGATCCTGACATCCGGACGCAGTTCGCGTGCCGAACGCGCGAGCTGGATGCCGTCGACTCCATTGGGCATCACAACGTCAGTGAACAGCACGCGGATATCATGGCGGCGACTTAGCGCATCCATGGCCTCGGTTGCGTTGGTGGCTGTGAGCACCTCATATCCGAGACTGCCCAACAGCGCTGCCGTCGCGTCAAGCAGATCGGGTTCGTCCTCCACAACGAGCACCGTACCCAGTGACGGACCCGTCGCACCGTCCATATCGCCCGATGCGTCTTTCACGACCGGCAGATACATGCTGACGACAGTGCCCGCGCCTGGCTCGCTGTGGATAAGTACGTCGCCGCCGGACTGCGCAATAAAGCCGTACACCTGGCTCAGGCCGAGGCCAGTGCCCTTGCCGACGTCCTTGGTGGTGAAAAACGGTTCAAATGCACGCGCTGCAACTTCCCGCGACATCCCCGAGCCGGTGTCGGCGACGGACACCCTGACGTACGGGCCCGCGGACAGCGGGCCCACTACCCCGTCGTCAAGTTCGACGTTCTCCACTGTGATGGCGATTTTCCCGCCGCCGGGCATTGCGTCGCGCGCATTGACGACCAGGTTAAACAGCGCTGACTCGAACCGGGCGGCGTCCAGCATGACTGGCCGGGGGTGGGACTCCTGTCTTACTTCAAGCCCGATTGTGCCGTCTAGGGCCCGGCGAAGAACCGCCTCGAAGCCACGAATCACCGCATTGAGGTTACATTTTTCGGCCTCGAGAGGCTGCTGCCGCGCGAATGAAAGTAGCTGCTGCGCCAAGGTTGCGCCGCGCGCGACCGCGCGCTGCATCGTTTCCAGCATTTTCAGATCGGGGTGGTCCTGCAGAGAAAGCACATCCAGCCCATTCGACATCACCGCGAGAAGGTTGTTGAAATCATGAGCGATCCCACCGGTCAGCTGGCCCAGCGATTCCATCTTCTCTGACTGGATCAGGGCAGCGCTGGCGCGCTCGAGTGCCCCCGCAGCCTGTTTGCATTCGGTCATGTCGCGTATCACTTTCGCGAAACCCACGAGCTCGCCAGCATCATCGCGGATCGCATCAACGACTACGTGAGCCCAGAAGCGCGAGCCGTCCTTGCGCACCCGCCAGCCTTCCCGTTCAAACCGGCCAACGGTTGCCGCGATCGACAGCGTCTGGGCAGGCGCCCCATTGGCGCGATCCTCATCGGTATAGAAACAGGAAAAATGCCGGCCCAGTATTTCCTCGCGGGTGTAACCCTTGATCCGCTCCCCGCCAACGTTCCAGCTCGTGACCTCGCCGGTCGGTGAAAGCATGAAGATGGCGTAGTCGGTGACCCCTTGGACCAGCAGGCGAAACTGCTCCTCGCTTCGACGCAATGCTTCCCGGGCGGCCTTGCGATCCGTAATGTCGCGCGTGATCTTGGCAAAGCCAACGAGGTTGCCGGTATCGTCGCGGATCGGATCGATGACCACATCTGCCCAGAATTGGCTGCAATCCTTGCGCACGCGCCAGCCTTCGTCCTCGAATCTTCCTTCGTCGAGAGCGGTTTGCAGCGCGAAAGCGGGTCGACCGGCAAGACGGTCGTGTTCCGTGTAAAAAACGGAAAAGTGCTGGCCGAGAATTTCGCTGGCAGCATAGCCCTTGCAGCGCTGCGCGCCGGCGTTCCAGGTCTTGATGAAACCTTCCGAATCGAGCATGAAGATCGCATAGTCCGTCACGCCTGCTACCAGTCGCTGGAAAGACGGTTCTCCGGATACCTCCGCGATGGTCCTTGCGTTATCTGGCATGGCGTATTGATGCAGCGCGTTGGAAGTGAGCTGAGGTCAGGATGCGACAGGAATACGCAGCAAGCGCCGCGCCAGCTTCCATCCGACCGCCGGGAAAGCCGCGTTCATATCCTTATCGATTCATCACGGCTGCCCATCGACCGCTGCCTTTCGAAGATCCCGTGACTATCTTCTTTTCCCGGGCCGGTTCATGCCGGGCGAACGCCCTGATCTCGCCATCGAGATTGCGCGACGTGCCGGGATCCCACGCAAGATGGCCGGCGTCGTCCATCCGGGTGAACGCGACTATTTCCGCGACTTGTCCGAGCGAATCCGCAATGCGTGACTATCTGGCGAAGCAGGCCCTGCTTGGCGCACGCGGCTTCTCGCAGAGGCGCGTGCTCGGGTGTGCCGTACGCCATCGCTTCGATCGCGACGAGGCCGAACGGCGCTTCCCATTCGATGGGCAAAACGCCCAGCATTGCCTTTCGGCGCGGCGCCTTGCCCGAAATCGTGCAGGACAGCGTGAACGGCTGGCTGGTCAATGGCGTCGACGAGGCCGCCGGAGTCCGTCGATCGAGATGAATCGCGCCGTGCGTCGCAGGCGGTCCACGATGCACGGCGCGAGGCGTCACAGGGGTAACGTCGCGCGCTTCGAGTCCACAAGGATGCCGCCGGTGCCCGGCGGCTCCGGACGATCTCCACTTCCCGGATGCGGATTCGAGCGCGGCGGATCGGTGGTCTTCGCCGTTTCCGTCGCCATCGGATGAGTTCCGGGATCGCGCGCTGGAAGATCTATGTCGGATCAAGGTTGGCGCTGACCACCCTGATGCTGCGGCGGTTTCTGGTTCTGCGGCTGCTGTCCGCCATCACGAGTCGGCTGATGTGGATTCGCCGGATGATTTTGCGCTGCCTTTTGTGTGCTCATCGGTTGTCGTTTCATGGTGTTGTCCTCTTCGAGATTGGAACACGCATCAGTGCGGCATGCGGTGTTCCCGTCGTCGCATGTCACGTATCCCCGCTCGTGCAAGGAACGGCGTTTGCTGCGGACATACATGAGGACGATTACCCTCCCCGCAAGGCGTGTGGGCGCCCGGTGCAGGCCGATTCCCTTTGGGAGTCGGGTCCCAAAGCCGGCGGCGTGCCAGTTCCGCAGATTCTGCGCGGCTATCGCGGCGGACGCTACCCGCCGTCCGCGGTTCGTTTGCAATGACGACGAAGGAGGAGAAAGCTCGCCGTTCCCGGTGACAAGCTCGCCAAACCACGGCGCCATACTCCGCCGGGCAACGCGCAAGTTGCCCCCGCACCGGTCAGCGCGGCCATCGGGGACGACGCGCGCCCTGATACTCCGCCTGCGAACAGCGCACTGTCCGCATGGGTGTGCGTGCGATCAACTGGGGTATCAAGTGTAGTACCGGAAAACCGGCACGCAAGCCGATTCCGCAGATAACGTACATCGATGAGCGGTGTCTTCCGGAATCGCGCCTTGGCGTTAGTATGTCGGCTTGCCGACGGCGGCGACGCCGACGACGAGTTCACCGAATTCCCGGGGGCGGGTATCGACGATCAGCGCTTGCCGCCCGGCTCTAGTCTGTCAGGGGACTGCCATGACCTCACATCTGTTCATCGAATTTCCGGAAGACGAACAAGCGGATGTGATCGCGTTGCTGGCTGATTTCGGCTTCGAAGTCGCTGAATTCCGGATCGCCGACGGGGACGTCTATCCGGCTGACAGGAATGTTGGCCCGGTCGGCAGGCAAGTCACCGTCACGCGTCTTGCAAATGAAACGACTGGCAGTTATAAAGCTGGTCTCGGAACGTCCTGGATCAGCGAATTTGCGGATGATTTACGTTCAGGATCATTCGATTTATGAGATGCGGCTGCCGAGTCGCGACGGCCTTGCGCGAGATGGCGACACAATGGCGTTTCTATCCAGCGGTCAAAACCTTTAGGCGCTACAACCAGGTTCCAGCTGCGGAGGCCGGCGCGTGCGAGCAGGATTCTATTGCGAGGAGGATTCCCGCTCCGACTTGGGACAGCCACCGGGGAACGCGGCCGTTCCGCACAGAGGATCGGTGTACGGCGACGTCCGATCCACCATCACCGGTTCGAACATGGCTCATCTCGCCTTTCACAAGTCGGGCACTTTGGCGCGACGACTGATGTCGGCGGCAGGCGATTTCCATGCTTGCGCACGCGTCCCATGATCAGGGTTTCGCCAGGCGGGCGCACCCGATCGCACCGAGTAACGCGTGCAACGACACGGGCTTGCCGAGATGCGCATCGAATCCGGCCCGTATTGCTTCCTC
>NZ_JAWRXV010000466.1:0-316 GCF_046534875.1 Paraburkholderia sp. SIMBA_054
GCTGTTCGAGCGTGGAAAGTTTGAGCACGCGCCGCGCACCATGCCCTTTCGCATGGCGAGCCAGCAGCCACGCGCCCTGCCCGGTCGGCGCGGCACTGATGCGGGCGGTGAGACCTAGCGTGGCGAGCAGCGCCTTTGCTTCGCGGCACAGCGCAAGCAGTCCGCCAAAGAGGCGCAGGCTCGCGCCGACCTCGACGACCACAGTGGCTTCATCGAGCAGCGCGACTTCGGGCGAAAAGCGCATCAGCGCAATGCCGACGTCGCGCTGCGCTGCCCGCTCGCGGGCGAAGTCGCGCTCGTGCATTTCCGTGTCCGG
>NZ_JAWRXV010000467.1:0-315 GCF_046534875.1 Paraburkholderia sp. SIMBA_054
GGGTGTGAAGGATGGACTTTCGAAGGTTATTTGGCAGGACGACAGCCAAGTGGTCAGCATGACGGTGAAGAAACTGTATAGCATGACGCCGCGGGTGGATGTGCTGATTCGGTATAAGGAGTGAGGGAGAATGAGTCATTTCATGACAAAAGAAGGCGTGCCTACTCGTTGTGAAAATTGTCTATATTGGACACGAAAAGTTGGGCATACCGGAACTTGCGGAAACGCTAATCAAAAGTTGGGTAGGCTAACCAACTTCAACCAAAAGTGCAACGACTTCTGGCCAGCGCACAAACACCGTTTGTAACTCATGAT
>NZ_JAWRXV010000468.1:0-315 GCF_046534875.1 Paraburkholderia sp. SIMBA_054
CGATGCTCGTCTTCGTCGGCGCACTGGTGTTCGCGCATGAATCGCTCAAACCGCTCGCCGCGATAGGCGTCGCGCTGGTGTCGATCGGGATTGTCTCGCTCGCGTTTCGCCGCGGCATGCGCTTCTCCGGCGAGAGCGTGCCGTTCGCGCTGTTGACGGGATTTTTCATCGCGTCGTATTCGGTCGTCGACGGAATCGGCGCGCGCGTCGCAGGCAATGGCCTTAGCTACATCATGTGGGTCTATCTGATCTGGAACGTGCCGCAGTTTCTGCTCGCATGGCATTGGCGCGGCGGCGCCAAAGGGCTTTTCATCG
>NZ_JAWRXV010000469.1:0-315 GCF_046534875.1 Paraburkholderia sp. SIMBA_054
GATCGGAAGGGCGCCCCGCAGGGACTGACGGTACAGAGCCGGCTAGACCTCGGTCGGGCCAACATTTTCAGCAACAGCCGCGTGCGCACCGAAGTCGGCAATATCGCCGAGCGCAGCGTGCTCGAGCGCGCGATCGACGGCCAGACAGCGGCGATTTTTCATCTTGCCGCCATCGTCAGCGGGCAGGCAGAAGCGGATTTCGATCTCGGCATGCGCATCAATCTGGATGCGTCGCGTCTGCTGCTGGATGTCTGCCGGCAACGCGGACATCGGCCGCGCGTGCTGTTTACGAGTTCGGTCGCGGTGTACGGCGGC
>NZ_JAWRXV010000470.1:0-315 GCF_046534875.1 Paraburkholderia sp. SIMBA_054
ACCACGGCCCCCCACACCGGTGCTGCGATCGCCGACGGCAAGCTCTACGTCAACAACGGCTTCTGGGACACCTACCGCACGGTCTGGGCGGCCCAGGCGCTGTTTGCGCCGAGCCAGGCCGGAGCGATGATCGACGGCTTCCTCCAGCAGTACCGCGACAGCGGCTGGGTGCCGCGCTGGTCCTCGCCCGGTTACGCGAACCTGATGACCGGGACGAGCTCGGATGCGGCGTTCGCCGACGCCTTCGTGAAAGGCGTGCCGGGCCTGGATGCGGCCGGCATCTACGCAGCGGCGATCAAGAACGCCGCGGTACTG
>NZ_JAWRXV010000068.1:0-55433 GCF_046534875.1 Paraburkholderia sp. SIMBA_054
TAACAGGGGTGCCGTCACTACCGTTGCGCGTAAACGTCAGATCGGCGCGCGGTACACCGATTTATGCAACAACGCCCGGCAATGCCGTCGAGATCGACCACGGCAACGGCCTGATCACGCGCTATGGGCACGCGTCGAAGATCGTCGTGCAGGAGGGCGATCTCGTGCTGCCGCGCCAGCATATCGCCGATGTCGGCTCGACGGGTCGCTCGACGGGCCCGCATCTGCACTTCGAAGTGCTCGTCAACGGCGCGCCCGTCGATCCAACCGACTATCTCGCACTTTTTATGGGGCCGTCTCATGGCTGATTTACTTCGCCCGGGCAGGCGGCGCGGGCGCGTCCGCGGGCATGTCCGTGGCCATGTCGTCACGCAGCGCACGTATGAATTGCAGCCCGTGCGTTCGCACGCGGTGCGCATCGGTGTGTGGGCGCTCGTTTGTATCGCGTGCATGGCGGCAGGCGCAGCGGCGATGCGTGGCTACGCGCGGCCCGATGCTTCAGCGGGTCCGTCGTGCGTCGCGCCCGCAGCGCACGACGAGTTGCAAGACGCGCTCGCACGCGCGCAGCTCACGCTGAAGCAGGAATCGGCGTCGCGCGCGAGCGTGCAGAAATCCGCCGACGCGCTCACCGTCGAAGTGCGCCGGCTCCAGGCGCAAGTGCTGTTTCTGCAGGGCCAAAGCCGTTCGCGCCGCTGAGGCGCGGCGCGTGTTCGACTTCATCCCGGTATCGATTATGTTCAGCAAGAAGAAGTCACCCGGCGTCTCCCAGAACAAACTGGCGACCCTCATTGCACACGACGTGACCATCACAGGCGACATCGAATTCAGCGACGGCCTGCGCATGGACGGCCATGTAAAAGGCAACGTCGCGGGCAAGGCCGGATGCGAGACCCTGCTGGTGCTGAGCAATCGCGGCTCGATCACGGGTAACGTGTACGGCTACGACGTGATCGTCAACGGCAGGATCACGGGCGACGTGATCGCCGATCACTTCGTCGAGTTGCAGGAGAACGCGCACATCACGGGCAACATCTACTACCAGCAGTTGCGGATGGATGTGGGCGCGTCGGTGGATGGCAAGTTGACGCGGCGCGATGTTGCGCCCACGCCGGCGAGCCCGCATATCGAGCCCGCGACGTTCGCGCTGCAAAAGGCCGACGTATCGACCATAGATCAGTGACGGGCCTGGACGGCGCCTCACGTCACGTCGTCGGCATGCGCTCCTGAAGCAGTTCGCTGAATGCGTCGGCCGTGAGCGGCTTGCCGAGCAGGAAGCCCTGCATTTCGTCGCATTGCAGGTCCTTGAGCTTGTCGAGCTGCGATGCCGTTTCGACGCCTTCCGCCACCACGTCCATTTCCAGCGAATGCGCGAGCGCGATGATCGCCTGCACGATTGCGCTGCCTTCGTGGCCGTCGGCATCGAGTCCGCTCGTGAAGAAGCGGTCGATCTTCAACTGCTTCACGCGAAAGCGCTGCAGATAGGCGAGGCTCGAATAGCCGGTGCCGAAGTCGTCGATTGAAATTTCGAAGCCGCTGTTCTGGAACTCGCGGATCATTTCGGTCGTCTTGGCGGCGTCCTGCATCGCGACCGTTTCCGTGATCTCGAACATGATCTGGTTGCAATCGACGCCTTCCGCGTGCACGATCTCCAGAATCTTCGCGACGAGATCCGGCTGCGCCATCTGGCGCGGCGACAGGTTGATCGCGATTTTCATCGACGGCAGGCCGGCACTTTCCCAGCGGCGAATCTGGCGGCACGTCTCGCGCACGACCCAATAGCCGATCTCCACGACCTGCCCGGAACGCTCGGCGATCGGGATGAAATCCATCGGCGGGAGCACGCCGATCTCCGGGTGATTCAGGCGGATCAAGGCTTCCGCGCCCGCGACCGCGCCGCTGTCGCCGCGGAACTTCGGCTGGAAGTGCAGCGAGAAATAGCCCTTGCCGAGCGCCTCGTGCAGCGCGCTCTGGATCTTGAGCGTGCGCATCGCCGCTTCGTTCATGTGCGCTTCGAAGAAGCGATACGTGCTGCGCCCGCCGCGCTTTGCTTCGTACATCGCGGCGTCGGCGTGCTTCAGCAACTCGTCGACGGAACTGCCATCCTGCGGATACAGCGCAATGCCGATGCTCGGCATGATCTGCAGCATCTGGCTTTGCGTGCTAATCCCTTCGCGCATCCGTTCGAGTACGGCCTCGGCCATCCTTTCTGCGTCGCGAGGCGCGCCGATGTTTTCGGCCAGCACGACGAACTCGTCACCGCCGAGCCGCGCGACGGTATCGACGTTGCGCACGCATTGCCGCAGGTGCTGGGCGAACGATTTCAGCACTTCGTCGCCGAACGCGTGGCCGAGCGAATCGTTGATCGTCTTGAAGCCGTCGAGGTCCATGAAGAGGATCGCGAAGCCCCGGCGGGTCTGCTTCGACGCGTGGATCGCGCGCTCGATGTGCTCATTCAGCGTGCGGCGGTTCGGCAGATCGGTGAGCGTGTCGTAGGTGGCAAGGCGCACGATCTGGTTGTTCAGCGACGAAACCGAGCCGGCGAGGAAAGTTGTGTGTGCATCGAAGCGCGACAGGATCAGCGTGACGATCAGAATCACGAACGTGAACAGGATGATCGTCGTCGCGAGCCACTGCGCATTGACGCCGCGCGCGGCGCCGCACACCGAGCCGGGCAGGAAGTCGGCGGCAGCCATGCCTGTGTAGTGCATGCCCGTGATCGCGATGCCCATCACGCAAGCTGCGCCGATGCGCTTGATCAGCACGCGATGCTGGCGCGAATCGCGCAGCGTGTGCGCGATCCACAGCGCAGCCATCGACGCCGCGATCGCAATCGCGACGGACGCGGCGAACAGGCCCGGACGATAGTGGATGCCCGGCTGCATCTGCATTGCAGCCATGCCGGTGTAGTGCATGCCCGCGATGCCGAAGCCCATCAACAGGCCGCCCGTGACGAGGCGTCTGGCGGAGAGCGTCGGGCGCGCCACCTGGACGAGCGCGAAGTACGACACGATCATCGCGATGATGAGCGAGTAGCTGGTGATCGCGAAGTCGTAGCCGAGCGGGATGGGCAGCGAGAAGGCCAGCATCCCGATGAAGTGCATCGACCAGATGCCTGTGCCCATTGCGGCCGCGCCGCCTGCTAGCCAAAGGTGGCGCAGGCGGGCCGATGCCATGGTCGAAATTCGCCCGGCCAGGTCGAGCGCCGTGAATGAAGCCAGTGTTGCGACGGCGAGCGACACGACAACCAGACCGAGATAGTAAGTGCTCTGCATGTCAGTTCCGTCGCAAGAGGAAGTTCCCTCGACTGGTTAACGGCAGCCGTTTTAAAACATTGAGCACTTTTTTAAAAGTTTTATTCGAAGATTTAGCGAGGCGTTTTGAAAGCTGTTTAGCGGCTTTTGAAGTCTTTAAAAGGCATGAAATAGCCCGCAAAAAATGGTGGGTAAAATATTCCGATGAAGATCAGGGTTCCTGTTCCATTTCTGTACAGGCGCTTGCAGCCTGCGTTTCCAGCGCGAAGCCTTCGTCGAGCCAGCCCGTCACGCCGCCGATCATGATTTTCACTGGCCGGCCGAGTTTTGCGAGGCGGATTGCACCGCGCGTCGCGCCATTGCAATGCGGGCCGGCGCAATAGGTCACGAATAGTGTATCGGCCGGATATTCGCGCAATTTAGACTCGATGATTTTCCGGTGTGGCAGATTGAGTGCGCCGGGAATATGGCCGCGCGCGAAAAGCTCGGGGCTGCGAACATCGAGCAGCACGAAGTCGGCGTTGCCCGACGCGAGGGTGTCCGAGACGTCCCAGCAGTCGGTCTCGAAGCTCAGCGACGACTCGAAATGCGCGAGCGCGCTCGCGCTGTCGGCGGCGGGGACGGCACTGACGGTGGAAGGGGCCATGTGTGTTCTCCTTGTCGATGGGGATGATGTGTCAATTATGGGCAGCGGGCCGCGCGCCCGTAAGTGGCGCAATCGTCAATCTCCGGTAATATCACGCCATGCAAGATCATCTCGTCGCGGCGCTCGTCTACGACCGCCTGTGCACTTTCGAATTCGGTTGCGTGACCGAACTGTTCGCGCTCGAGCGCCCGGAACTCGGCGTGACGTGGTATCGCTTCGCCGTCTGTGCGGTCGAACCAGGGCCGATTCGCGCGGCGGGCGGGATCGGCATTGCTGCGCCGTATTCGCTCAAGATGCTCGATCGCGCGTCGACGATCGTCGTGCCCGGCTGGCGCGATCCCGACGAGCGTCCGCCCGAGCCGCTGCTGAAAAAAATCCGCGCGGCCGTCGAGCGCGGCGCGCGTGTCTGTTCGATCTGCTCGGGCGTGTTCGTGCTGGCTGCGGCGGGTGTGCTCGACGGCAAGACGGTCACGACCCACTGGCGATACGCGGAGAAGTTGCAGCAGCGCTATCCGCAACTGCGCGTGAAGCCCGATGCGCTTTATGTCGACGAAGGGCAGGTGATTACGTCGGCGGGATCGGCGGCGGGGCTCGACATGCTGTTGCATCTCGTGCGGCGCGACTACGGCAGCGCGATTGCGAACCGCGTCGCGCAGCGGCTGGTCGTGCCGCCGCATCGCGAGGGCGGCCAGGCGCAGTTCGTGCCGCGTCCTATGCCGCAGGACGACAGCAGTCGTCTCGCGCGACTGATGGATTACGTGCGCGCCAACCCCGCGCATGCGCATACGCTGGCATCGCTGGCGGACCAGGCGGCGATGAGTCCGCGCACGTTGCAGCGGCAGTTTCGCGACGCGACGGGAATGGCGCCTTACGAGTGGCTGATCCGTGAGCGCGTGGCGATTGCGCGCGAGTTGCTGGAGTCGCCCGCCGATCTGCCGATGTCGCGCGTCGCGGAGCTGGCAGGCTTCGGGTCCGAGGAATCGCTGCGTCGGCATTTCCGGCGCATTGCGTTGACGAGTCCGGGCGCGTATCGCAAGAAGTTCGGTGCGTCGGCTGTGGCGTGATGTTGCTGCGCTATGCTTGATGCGACAGGAGGCGACCACATGACAACGGAGTCGAATCATGCACGCGACGCGGAAGTTGCGCGGTTGCTCGATCACGCGCCGCAGCGCGATGCAGCCGATACGATCATGTTCGCGCGGCTGATCGGCGCGAAGTTCGCGAGCGGCGAACTGCTGCATCTCGGCTTGACGCGCGCCGCGCTCGACGCGGTGTGCTCACGTCATTTCCGCGACGCGGCGCCGCTGCATGCAGTGCCCGAGCACATTGCCGCGAGCGCGCATCAGCCTTTCGTCGATGCGTTGCGCGCTTTCCTGCTGCATCACGAGTCCTCACTCGCTGCAACGGATGCCGATGCGCAATGCCTCGCGACGATCATCGCCACGGCGTGCCTGCGTCCCGATCACTTGTGGCGGGATCTCGGACTCGACGGGCGCGACGACGTCACGGCGATCCTCACGCGCCACTATCCGGAACTCGTCGCGCGCAACACGGATAACACGCGCTGGAAGAAATTCCTCGCGCGCGAACTGGCGCTCGCCGAAGGCCGCGTGCCTGCGCCCGCGCCGGGCTGTCCCGGTTGCGAAGACTACGCATTCTGCTATCCGTCGCGCTGAACCTACCTGCAAGCTGCGCCGAAGCATCCGCGCAAACCCGGCCGTAGAAACCCGAAGTTGAGCGGGACTCATACCCGGCATCAAAAAACATCGCTTCATCGTCGAAAAAAGCGGACCGCACAATCGCGATGCCATGTCATGCCCCTGCGCTGGCGCGGCGGGTCGCGTTATCCGCGCGGCCGATCACAACAAGATCCGAGACCTTCCCCGCAGATAAATTTGCGTGGGACGGGAGTAAGCGCTAAAGCGCTAACTCCCATCGACCGCAAATGAATTTGCATGGGATGGGAGTAAGCGCTAAAGCGCTAACTCCCATCGACCGCAAATGAATCTGCATGGGATGGGAGTAAGCGCTAAAGCGCTAACTCCCATCGACACAGGAGACATTCGATGATGCAATCCATCAAGCTGCGCACGGCCCTGTTCGCCGCCGTCGCCACTGCGGCAACCATACTCACGGCAGGCAGCGCGCATGCCGCCGACAGCAACGCCGCGAAATCCGGAAGCTGGTGCAGCGCGGGCAAGACCGTGCACTTTGCGGGTATCACGTGGGAAAGCGGCGCGTTCGCGACGGAAGTGCTGCGGCAGATTCTGGAGAAAGGCTATGGCTGCAAGACGGACGTCGTGCCGGGCAGCACGGCCGCGACGGAAACCGCGCTCGCGCACAACGACGTGCAGATCTGGGCCGAGCAATGGACAGGCCGCAGCGAGATCACCGCGAAGGCTGTCGAGACGGGCAGCGTGAAGCTGGTCGGCGATACGCTGCCGGGCGGCACGAAAGAGGGCTGGTTCGTGCCCGACTACGTCGTGAAGGGCGATCCCTCGCGCGGCATCAAGGCATCGGCGCCGGGACTGGCTTCGGTGGCGGATCTGCCGAAGTACAAGAACGTCTTCACCGACGATGAAGAGCCGAACAAGGGCCGCTTTCTGAACTGCCCGAGCGGCTGGGATTGCGAGCGCGTGAACTCGCGGCTCCTGAAAGTGCTCAAGCTGGATGACGCGTACACGAACTTCCGTCCCGGTACGGGCGCGGCGCTCGATGCCGCGATCGCATCGGCTTACACGCGCGGCGCGCCGATCCTGTTCTACTACTGGGGTCCCGCTGCGCTGATGGCAAAGTACAAGCTGACCGAGCTGAAAATGCCCGCGTTCAACGACGCGTGCTGGCAGACGCTGCGCAACGAGAGCAGCACGCAGCAATGTGCGTCGTCGTATATGGTCTCGCACGTGACGGTCGGCGCGTCGACGCCGTTCTACAACGCCGAACCGCAATTGATGACGATGTTCACGAAGGTCAAGTTTCCGATGGACTTCCTGAACGCGACGATTCTCGACATGAGCGTCAAGAAACTGGATGCGCAGACCATGGCCGCGCAGTCCCTGCGCACGCATCCGGAAATGTGGAAGACGTGGGTGCCTGCCGATGTCGCGGCGAAGGTGCAGGCGGGGATCGCGGGTTGATCGTGTTGCGCGTGTGAACGGGCGCGGACAGCGGCGCGAACGCGTCGCTGTCGGTTCGTTCGCGGTACGTGCAAAGGAGGCAGTCGCCACTGTGGGTTATCGCGCCATGTAACGGACTTCCAGGCCCGGGATTGCATGCATAATGGGTGTGGCCAACGCCAAACATTCCTTTCCCGAAAGCGCCCGCGCCAGCTGGAGTTGCGCCGATGTGTTCCGGAACATGCTTGCGATCGACCTGGAGGATGGCATGTCCGGATCCGAAACGTTACCGCCCCCCGATCTCTACATCACGCCGGAGCTGCATCGACGGGTGCCGAAGTTTGTCGATCACCTCGGCGAAAAACTCGCTTTGCAGGACATTGGCGCGCAGATGCTCGATCATCCCGAGCAACTCCTGCCCAGGCTCGTCGAACGGGCGATGCAGATGACGGGTGCCGAGTCGGCGGGCATCAGCGCGTTCGAGCCGGTGGAAGGCAGCGCAGGCATATTCCGATGGCGCGACCTGCGCGGCAAGCTGGCGCCTTTCGAGGGTGCGACGACGCCCCGCAATTACAGCCCGTGCGGCGTCTGCCTCGATCGGTTCGAGCCCACTTTGACGCGCCATCCCGAGCGCCATTACGGGTGGATTGCGGACGCCGGTGTGGTCTGTCCCGAAGTGCTGCTGGTGCCGCTTTACATGGCGCATGGCCAACCGCTCGGCACGTTGTGGATCGTCGCGGAGAAGGAAGGGCAGTTCGATAGCGGGCACGCGCGCATCATGCGCGAACTGGCGTCGTTTGCAGGAATTGCGCTTGCCATGCTGCAAAACCAGAGCCGGCTTCAGGAAGCACTGGCTCAGCAGGAGTTGCTGACGCGCGAGATGAATCATCGGGTGAATAACGTGTTCTTCGTCGTCGATGCGATGATCCAGATCGGCAAGCGGTCCGCAACATCGACGGCCGCCTTCGCCGACACGCTTTCAGGCAGGCTGCATGCGCTTGCTGCCGCGCACGCGCTCGTGCGCCATAGTTTCGGGCCAGGGCCGCAGGTTCAGCGACCTTCCATTGCGACGCTACACGCGCTGACGGGCGCGATCTTCAAGCCCTACGAAGGGACGAGCCAGGCGCGTTTCAGCGTGGAGGGAAACGATTTATGCCTCGGCGATCGCGCAGTCACCAGCCTGGCTTTGGTGTTTCACGAGCTTGCGACCAACGCGGCCAAATACGGGGCATTAGCGGAAGACGCAGGGTGTGTGTCGATCGATTGGGAACAACAGGGCGATTCCCTTGCAGTGCGCTGGGAAGAAAACGGCGGGCCGCCGATCACGGCGCCTCCGCAAGCAACCGGCTACGGCACGAGGCTGCTGAACAACACCGTTACGCGTCTGTTCGGCGGTACGTTGGTGTCCGATTGGCGTGAGCAGGGTCTGGTCGTGGAATTGACGATTCCTCTGGCCAGGCTGATGGACTAAGGCGCACTCGAGCGTCGCTCGCGCGGCTTCCGTCGCGGCGCGAAGCCCCGTGAAGCATGCGAAAAAGCGGAACCAGCAAAACGAAAATCCGCCGCGCCGCCATCGTCATATAGAATGACGCGCTTTGCCCGTTCTCGCCATGTGGTTCAAGAATCTACAGCTTCACCGTCTTCCCGCTCCGTGGAAAGTGAGCGCCGAGCAAATCGAAAAGTGGCTCGAGCCGCACGCGTTCCAGCCGGCCAACAGCGTCGAGACGACGCGCCAGGGCTGGGCGTCGCCGCGCAATGACGGCACACTCGTCTACTCGACCAACAAGCAGCTGCTGCTCACGTTCCGCGCGGAAAAGAAACTGCTGCCCGCTTCCGTCGTCACGCAGGTGACGAAGGCGCGCGCGCTGGAACTCGAAGAGCAGCAGGGTTTCAAGCCCGGCCGCAAGCAGATGCGCGACCTGAAAGAGCAGGTCACCGACGAACTGCTGCCGCGCGCGTTCAGCATCCAGCGCGATACGCGCGTGTGGATCGACACCGTCAACGGCTGGCTCGCAATCGATTCCGCGTCGCAAGCGCTTGGCGACGATGTGCTCGGGCTGCTGGTCAAGTCGGTGGATCGGCTGCCGATCATGAGCGTGCGCGTCGCGCAGGCGCCCGTTTCGGCGATGACCAACTGGTTGCTCGCGGGCGACGGCCCCGTCAATTTCACGCTGGACCAGGACACCGAGTTGCGCTCGCCCGCGGAAGGCAATGCGACGGTGCGCTATGTCGGCCACGCGCTCGAAGCGGACGACATGCGCCGTCATATCGAAGCGGGCAAGCAGTGCATGCGTCTGGCGATGACGTGGAACGACCGCGTGTCGTTCGTGCTGACGCCGTCGCTGACCATCAAGCGCGTCACGCCGCTCGATGTCATCAAGGATGCCGCTGACCCGACCGCGCAGAATGACGACGAACAGTTCGAGTCCGATTTCACGCTGATGACGGGCGAACTGGCGAAGATGCTGGACGGCATCGTCGACGCGCTCGGCGGCGAACTCGCCGACGGCATCGCGCCCGCAAAGGCCGCGTGACGCACGTCAGCGTGTCATAAGGCAAGCCGACACAGAAAGGCCCGCGCGAAGCGGGCCTTTCTATTTGCGCGGAACGCCTCGCGTGCCGCGTAAATCAGTCGAACATATTCCTGAACGCAACGGCGACGATCACGGGCACGCACATGACGAGCGGTATCGCGAAGTAAGGCACTTCGAGATCCACGTACCAGCTATAGACGAGCCAGCCGATCCCCGCGCACAGCGTGCCGATGCCGATGAGCGCGGTCATAACGTTCAGCAGCGTAGGCGAGGGTTTCCAGTGCGTCTTTTGTTCTTTTGGCGAAGGCGAGTTCATTGCGGCTCCGGAGCGGATCGTCACGAGTTTCGATTCGTTCGATTTTACTCCGGTGGCATGCGCGCGGCTGAATAGCCGTCGCCTGTCACGCCGCCCTGAAAGCGCAATGAAGGGCGGCACGGGCTTCGACAGCACGACTTATTCGAACGCCTTGTCGTTCGGATTCTTGTAGAGCGCGCGCAGGTTCTCGCTCATCGGAAAGTCGAAGTTCATGTTCTTGGGCGGCACGGGCTTCATGAACCACCGGTCGTACATTGCGTCGATCTCGCCGCTCTTCATGACCTGCGCGAGCGTGTCGTCGACGATCTTGAGGAAGGCCGGGTCGCCCTTGCGCAGCATGAAGCCATACGCTTCCGACGATTGCGGCGTGCCGACGATCACCCAGTCGGCAGGCTTTGCCGTCAGCGTGCGCGTGCCCGCGAGCAGCACGTCGTCCATCATGTACGCGACGGCGCGGCCCGTCTCCAGCGTCATGCGGCCTTCGCCGTAGTCCTTCGCGCTGATGATCTGCATGTTCATCTTCTTCTCTTCGTTCATCTTGCGCAGGATGCGTTCTGACGTCGTGCCCTGATTCGTCACGACCGTCTTGCCCGCCAGATCGGGAAAGTCCTTGACGCCCGAATCCTTGCGCGTGAGCAGGCGCGTGGTCGCGACGAAGAACGTATCGCCGAACGCGACCTGGTTCTGACGCGACGTGAGGTTCGTGGTGACGCCGCATTCGAGATCGACGGTGCCGTTCTGCACCAGCGAAATGCGGTTCTGCGATGTGACGGGAATGAAGCGCACCTGCAGATTCGGCTTGTGTGTTTTGGCCTTCACCGCGTCGATGATCCGGTTGCACAGGTCCTGCGAAAAGCCGATCACCTGATTGTTCGTATCGACATATGAGAACGGAACCGACGTCTCGCGATGGCCGATCGCGATCAGATTGGCGGCCTCGACTCTGGCGAGCGTCGGTTGTGCGTCCTGCGCGGCGGCGTTCGTCATCGTCGTAAGGCAGGGCGCCGAGACGCACAAGGCGAGTGCGAGCGAAGTCAGTCGGTTCATTGCAGGTCCTCTGGTTGAATCGGTAGCGTGTTTACGAATGTTGCCATGAAAACAATTATTGCAACATATGTTTTACCCCTAAGTTCGATCTCTTGCCGGTTGAGGCGCGGTCATGTGGATGGCACGCGGTGATGGCATGATGAATGCAGCGGTGCCTTCCTCTGTAGCCCTGTGTACTTGTCCATCAACAAAATCAAGGAGAAAACCGATGCACGCCGTTCGCCAATGGATCGCTGGAGTTGCCCTCGCCGCGACGCTTGCCGCGCTGGTCCCGCTGCCTGCCGCCGCGCAGACCGACCCCGGCGCGATGCCGCCACCGACGCCCGCAGGCGACGGCACGTTTCTGCTGACGATCTTCCTGAAGCACGACCAGTCGAAGCCGCTGCCGAAGATCAACCAGCAACTAGCCGATCAGGGCTTCTACAAGGCGTTTCCGCCGCCCGGCATCGAAGTGGTGTCGTGGTACGTGATGATGGGGATCGGCCAGGTCGTAACGCTGCGCGTGCCGGCCAACCGCCTGCGCGAAGTGAACCGCGCGATCGAGGAGACCGCGTGGGGCGGCTACAGCACCGATTTCTACCCAACCTACGATTACAAGGCGATCGCCGAGCAGGCGCGGGCAAGGAACAGCAAGTGAACCGCCGCGTCAGTACCACGGCTTGTCGTTGAGCGGCGAGCCGGTGATCTTGACGATGAAGTCGAGAAACGCGCGGACCTTCGCGGACGGATGACGCCGCGAAGGGTAGAGCGCGCAGAGCGGAAAGCGCTCGTCGGGCCAGTCGGGAAAGAGATCGACGAGACGGCCGCTGTCGAACAGCGGCTGCGTGCCGAGCGCCATGATCTGCGCGATCCCGTGACCGGCGAGACATGCGCCGTGCATTGTCGAGACATCGTTGACCATGAGGCGGCCGCGTGCGTCGATGATGAGTTTTTTGCGCGGCCGGTGAAACTCCCACACGAATGGGCGTCCTGTTTCCGGGTCGCGGTACTGGATGCAGTTGTGCGGCTCGCGTTCGAGATCGGTCGGCTTGAGGGGGCGGCCGTACTTCTTCAGATAGCCTGGCGACGCGGCCGTCACGATGCGTGTATCGAGCAGCCTGCGCGCGACGAGCGTCGACGGACGCGGCTCGCCAAAACGCACGGCGAGATCGAAGCCGTCGGCGACCATGTCGCCGAGCTGGTCGCGCGTGATCAGGTCGAGATTGAGTTCCGGATAACGCGCGACGAATTCGCCGATGCGCGGGCTCAGCACGATCTTCGAGAAGAACGGATCGACGTTCACGCGCAACCGTCCGCGTACGGCTGTCGCGCCCCCTGCCGCCGATGCCGCCGCTTCTTCGAGGCCGTCCATGAGCGGCACGATCTGTTCGTAGAGACGCAGGCCTTCATCGGTGAGCTTGACGGTGCGCGTGGTGCGGTCGAACAGGCGGATGCCGAGCCGCGCCTCCAGCCGCGCGACCGAGCGGCTCACGCCGGATTGCGACATGTCGAGCCGTTCGCTTGCGCCCGCAAAGCTGCCGCTTTCGACGATCGCCGTCAGCACGCCCATGCCGTTGAGAATCCGTTCGTCGAAGGACATGGTGCGCTCCTTGTTGAAATGAATGACATTGTGTCATGAATCAATTGACACTCATGTCATGGTGTAAAGCGCTGCCGGCGACCAGAATCCATCCCGACGCAAGCAATTTCTCATTGAACGGGAGTTTGGGGATGTACGCAATTACGGGTATCACAGGTCAGGTCGGCGGTGTGGTCGCGAGGACGCTGCTCGCGCAGGGCAAGCAGGTGCGCGCGGTGGTGCGCAGCGAGGAAAAGGGCGCGGCCTGGGCTGCGAGAGGCTGCGAAGTGGCACTCGCGGAGATGCATGATCGGGACGCGTTGCGGCGTGCGTTCGAGGGTGCGGAGGGTGTGTTCGTGCTGTTGCCGCCCGTGTTCGATCCGTCGCCGGATTTTTCGGAGTCGCGGAGGAATATTGCCGCGCTGCGGGCTGCTTTGAGCGAGGCGAAGCCGGGGCGCGTGGTCGTGCTGTCGACGATTGGCGCGCAGGCCACGCAGCCCAATTTGCTGAACCAGCTTGGGATTATGGAGCAGGAATTGGGCACTCTGCCTTTGCCTGTTGTGTTTCTGCGTGCTGCGTGGTTCTTTGAGAACTTTGTATGGGATGTTGAGCCAGCTCGGGCGAATGGTGTGATTCCTAGCTTTCTTCAACCGCTCGATAAGCCGGTGCCGATGGTGGCAACTGATGATATTGGGCGCGTTGCCGCGGAGTTGCTTCAGGATGCCTGGACGGGGGCGCGGGTTGTTGAGCTTGAAGGGCCGCGCCGCGTGACGCCTGATGAGATTGCTGCTGCGTTTGCTAGTGCGCTTGATCGGTCGGTGCGGATGCAGATCGTGCCGCGGGATGAATGGGAGTCTTTGTTCCTCTCGCAAGGGATGAATAATCCGCTGCCGCGGATGCAGATGATCGATGGGTTTAATGAAGGGTGGATTGAGTTTGAAGCGCCTCCGGCGTCGGTTAAGGGGGATGTTACGGTTGAGATGGTGGTTCGCCAGTTGGTCAAGAGTTAGCGCCTTTGCGGCGCGGGCGGTTTGGTTTGCTTTTGTTTGCGCTGGCATCCGCATTATGGCTTTGGTGTGCATGCGTAGCCGTTGTGGGCTTGCCGTTGCGCTGGCATCCGCGCTTTGCCTTCGTGCTTCAAGCGTCGCCCCTGTGCGGGGCGGCACCTACTTTTCTTTGCCGCCGCAAAGAAAAGTAGGCAAAAGAAAGCGGCTAACACCGCCAGTTCTTGTGTTTGCCTGAGGGCCCCCAACCGGTCTTACGCTTCACACGGTAGTGCCTTGGTTGGTGCTCGTTGCCAACGCTTCGAATGAACGCCTCACCCGCTTCGAACTCCCATACACGGGCTAGCGGCAGCGAACGATATGTGCTGCCCAGGTGGCAAACTGTGTGTAGGTTGTCGCGTCGTATAGCCTGGCGCTCTTACAGGGTGGAACGCGTGCGCAATCGGTCCGAAGTGAGGCGTGTGTGGGCTCTACGGCCTACACACAGTTTGCCACCTGGGCGGCCGTGGAATATCTGGCACGGCATGATGTGTATTAGCCTGGACCGGACCTGACAGGTAGTCGGGGAAGCGAATGAAGGAAGGCGATTCAGTGAGGAATCAGTTTCTCCCTGGCAAGTTCGAGTGAGTCGAGGAAGGTACGCATAGGCGTCTTGCCGTAGCACCATCGCCCTTGATGTTCGCGCTCATTGTTGTACTGGTCAAGCCATGCGTCGAGATCGGTCTGCAGGGCGGCGATCGAGTCGTAGATCTTCCTGCGGAACACGATGCGATAGAACTCGTTGAGCATGGTCTTGTGAAGTCGCTCGACGATTCCGTTGGTCTGTGGAGAACGAGCTTTGGTACGGGTGTGATCAATGTTCTCCACGGCCAGATAGAGCTCATATTCGTGATGCTCGGGGTTTCCGCAGTACTCGGTACCCCGGTCAGTCAGAACGCGAGCGAGCGGAATACCGTAGCCGTCGAAGAACGGCACGACGCGATCATTGAGCAGGTCGGCCGCCGGCAGCGGGGTCTTGCGGTCGTAGAGTTTGGCAAACGCCACCTTCGAGTAAGTGTCGACGAAGGTTTGCTGATAGACGCGGCCGACGCCCTTGAGGGTGCCCACATAAAAGGTATCCTGGGCGCCGCAGTAGCCGGGACATTCAGATTCGAATTCGCCATGCGTTTCCTTTTCCAGCTTGGCCCGCTCCAGCGCGGTGAGCTGCGATTCGGTCAGCACCAGCCCTTCCTGGGCGGACTTCGCCTCCAGCGCCTTCAGGCGCTTGTTCATGGTCTCAAGATCATGGCGCAGCCAGATGCTACGCACTCCCTGTGGCGAGACGCTGAGGGCGTGGCGTTTGAGCACCTCGTTGGCGATACGGATCTGGCCGTAAGCGGGCAGTTCCAGGGCCAGTTCGATCACCGCGGCCTCGACCTGGGGATCCACGCGGTTCTTTAGCAGCGGGCGGTGGTGGGAGATTTCCTGCAGGGCCGCTTCACCGCCCTTGTCGTACAGTTCCTTGAAGCGGTAGAAGCTGTCGCGGGAATAGCCCATTACCCGGCAGGCCTGACTGACATTGCCCAGTTGCCGCGCCAGTTCGAGCATGCCGACCTTGGCGCGGATGACTTTCTGTTCCTGAGTCATGGTGGACTCCTTGCGGTTCACCGCGCGCGTTGCCGCTTCGGACTACGTCCTCCGCGCCCACGCGCAACGGCACGAGAAACCGACCACTGTCAGATTTAGTCTAGGCTATTGCACATGATGCAGCGCGGGTGGGTGAAGTGGGTGAGGCGCACCGCAAGAGCGTTGGCAACGAACAAGGGTCACGTGCTTGCCGTGTGAAGCGTAAGAACCTTTGGGGGCCCTCAGGCAAGAAGAAATGTTGGCGGTGTGAGCCGCTTTCTTTTGCCTACTTTTCTTTGCGGCGGCAAAGAAAAGTAGGTGCCGCCCCGCACAGGGGCGACGCATGAACGGCAAACACCGTAACGCGGATGCCAGCGCAAACACAGGCAAACCACACCAGCGTCGCAGACACCAACAAACCCCGCGTTAAGCAGCCCGCGCCACAGGCGCAGAAGACGCCCTCAACAACACCGGAATCGACTTCGAAGTCGGCGTATTACACACATCAGCAACGCTATTCAACGGCACAAGCGGATTCGTCTCCGGATAATAAGCCCCGAGACACCCACGCGGAATGTCATACTCGACAAGCAAAAACCGCTCAGCACGCCGCTCGATCCCATCATCCCAGATGGTTTCCATATCGACCCAATCGCCAGCCTTGAACCCAAGCATCGCGATATCAGCAGCATTCACAAACACCACGCGCCGCTGGTTATAAACCCCGCGATAGCGATCATCCATCGCATAGATGGTCGTGTTGTACTGATCGTGCGACCGAGTCGTCATCAAGGTCATCGCACGTTCACCGTGCAGCCTCCGGGCCCGCTGGATCGGCGTATCGCGCTGAATCTGATGCACAACGAAGTTCGCCTTCCCCGTCTCCGTCTTCCAGTCGCGCTCGCGCGACGCAACCCGCAGATGGAACCCGCCCGGCTGCTCGATCCGCTTGTTGTACTCGTAAAAACCATCGATCGACCACTCAATCGCATCGCGAATCTTCGCGTAATCATTCGCGTAAGCAAGCCAGTCCACCTTCGCGCTGCCAAGCGTCGCCTCCGCAATCTGCGCAACGATACGCGTCTCCGACACGAGGTTGCCCGACGCAGGCGTGTTCATCCCGTACGACACGTGAACCATGCTCATCGAGTCTTCGACAGTCACACCTTGCGCAACGCCATTCTGCAAGTCGATTTCAGTGCGCCCGAGCGTCGGCAGAATCAGCGCTGCCTTGCCATGCACGAGATGGCTGCGGTTGAGCTTGGTCGTGATATGCACCGTCAGGTCGCAGGCGCGCAGCGCTTCCCACGTGCGCGGCGTGTCCGGCGTCGCGATCGAGAAATTGCCGCCCAGGCCAATGAACACTTTCACGTGGCCTTCAAGCATCGCCTCGATCGTTTCGACCACGTCGTAGCCGTGACCGCGCGGCGGCTCGAAATCGAACACCTTGCCGAGCCGGTCGAGAAACGCGTCAGTGGGCTTTTCCTCGATGCCGATTGTGCGGTTGCCCTGCACGTTCGAGTGGCCGCGCACCGGGCACAGGCCGGCGCCCAGACGGCCGATATTGCCGCGCATCATCATCAGGTTCGACAGCATGTGAACCGTCGGCACGGAATGCTTGTGCTGCGTGATGCCCATGCCCCACGTCGAGATCACGCGCTTGCCGTTCACGTAGATGCGTGCGAGGTTCTCGATATCTTCGCGCGGCACGCCCGATTCTTCGACCAGCGCTTCCCAGCTTTGTCCGCGCAGATCGCCAGCGAAGGCTTCGAAGTTGGCCGTGTGTTCTTCGATGAACGCGACGTCGAGCACACGCTCGGCGTTCTGTTCGACAGCGAGGTCGTCGAGTTCCAGCACACGCTTGGCCACGCCCTTGATCAGCGCGAAGTCGCCGCCGATCTTCGGCTGGATGAACGTCGACGCAATCTGCACACCCGACGACAGCATGTCCGTCACGTGCTGCGGGCTCGCGAATCGTTCGAGGCCGCGCTCGCGCAACGGGTTGATCGACACAATGGTCGCCCCGCGTTTCGCGGCGTCACGCAGTTCGTTGAGCATGCGCGGGTGGTTCGTCGCCGGGTTCTGGCCGAAGATCAGCAGCGTGTCGGCGTGCTCGAAGTCTTCGAGCAACACCGTGCCCTTGCCGATGCCGACCGTGGTCGGCAGGCCGCGGCTCGTCGCCTCGTGGCACATGTTCGAGCAGTCGGGGAAGTTGTTCGTGCCGTACATGCGCACGAACAGTTGGTACAGGAACGCGGCTTCGTTGCTCGCCCGGCCCGACGTGTAGAACGCGGCGCGATGCGGACTGTCGAGCCCTTTCAGATGCTTCGCGATCAGTTGATACGCGGCGTCCCACGAAATGGGTTGGTACTTGTCCGTCAGCGGATCGAACACCATCGGATCAGTCAGGCGGCCATGCTGTTCGAGCGTGTAGTCGTCCTGCTTCATCAACTCGTCGATGGTGTGCTGCGCGAAGAACGCGGGCGTCACACGCTTGCTCGTCGCTTCCGCCGCAACGGCCTTCACGCCGTTTTCGCAGAACTCGAAGGTCGACGCGTGCTGGCGGTCCGGCCATGCGCAGCCCGGGCAGTCGAAGCCGTCCGCCTGGTTCTGCTTGAAAAGCGTCTTGTACTTGCCCCCGGCGACCTTCTCCTTGACGAGATTGATCGCGACGTACTTCAATGCGCCCCATCCGGCGGCAGGCCCGATGTACGGTTCGATGCGGCCCGGTTTGGTGCTGGTCTTGTCCATGTGTTCTTGTGTCCGGTGTGGCTTGATGTTGAGGCTAGGGTAGTGGGGAATACGCGTACCCGGCGTGTACACAATGTGTGATAGAAAAAGAGTACAGTTGCGACTGTTATCGACCGAAAGGCTCAATTTCGGTGAACTGTGCTCAAAATTTGGGCGCGGCGCCCGTCCGCTGTGCCTACGGCAGAGGCATCTCTTGAAGCTTTACGAAGAACTGGCGAAGGAAATCGAAGGGCAGATCCGGCGCGGCGTGTTCCGGCCGGGCGAGCGCGTGCCCTCCGTAAGGCAGACCAGCCAGCACCGGCAGATCTCGATCACGACGGTGCTGCGCGCGTACCTGATGCTGGAGAGCAAGGGCGTGATCCAGAGCCGCCCGCAGTCCGGCTACTTCGTGCGGCTCGGCGCGAACGACGCGCCGCCGCCCGTGCAGGAACTGGATGTATCGAAGCCAATCGCCGTGTCCGCGCAGGTCGACGTGAGCCGGCTCGTGCTGTCGACGCTGCGCTCCATCGGCAGCGACGAGGCCGTGCCGCTCGGCTCGCCGTATCCCGATCCCAGTCTGTATCCGTTCCAGAAGATCAACCGATACGCCCACGTGATCGGCCGGCGCAAGACGCAATGGGGCGTCACCGACGAGCTGCCGCCAGGCAATCCCGATCTGATCCGGCAGATCGCCCGGCGCTATCTGGAGAATGGCATCGCGATCGATCCGAACGAGATCGTCGTGACGGTCGGCGCGACGGAGGCGATCAATCTGTGTCTGCAGGCGGTCGCGAAACCCGGCGACACGGTCGCCGTCGAATCGCCGACCTTCTACGCGATGCTGCACGCCATCGAGCGCATGGGCATGCGCGCGATCGAAGTGGCGACGCATCCGCGCGAAGGCATCGACCTCGGCGCGCTCGCGCACATACTGGATAAACGCAAAATCGCCGCGTGCATGGTGATGCCGAACTTCCAGAATCCGCTCGGCTTCCAGATGCCCGACGACAAGAAGCGCGAACTCGTCAAGTTGCTGACGCGGCACGACGTACCCGTCATCGAGAACGACGTCTATCACGAGCTGTACTTCGGCGACGTGCATCCCGGCGCGCTGAAGAACTATGACAAGAAAGGGCTGGTGCTGCATTGCGCGTCGTTTTCGAAGACGCTCACGTCCGCGTACCGGATCGGCTGGGCGATGCCGGGCCGCTACCGCGAGCAGGTCGAGAAGCTCAAGTTTCTCAACACGCTGACCACGCCGTCGATTCCGCAGCTCGCGATTGCCGAATATCTGAAGCAGGATGGCTATGAGCATCATCTGCGCAAGCTGCGCAAGGGCCTCGCGCAGCGCGCGAAGCTGATGACGACGATGGTCACGCGCTTCTTTCCCAAAGGCACGCGCGTGTCGCATCCGATGGGCGGCTACGTGCTGTGGGTCGAGCTGCCGCGCAGTGTCGATTCGATGCAGCTCTACAAGCTCGCGCTGGAGCACGGCATTACGGTTGGCCCCGGCTATATGTTCTCGACCACGAACGGGTATAGCCATTGCATCCGCTTGAATTACAGTTATGCATGGTCGCCGGAAATCGAGAGCGCGCTGATGACGGTCGGCAAACTGGCGGCCGCGAGCATGCGCGAATGAGCTGACGTTTCGTCGAGAGGAGAACCGACTTGAATCCGAATGATGCGGCACACGACAAGCATTGCGAAGACGATGACGACGATAACGAACTCGATCCCACCGTCGAGCAGTTGCTGATGCTGCTATGGGAAGCGTCGCGCGAATCGCCCGGCAAGCCGTGGTCGCTCGCGAAGATCAGCAAGCGTGCCGATCTCCCCATGAGCACGTTGCGGCGCTATTTCACGCAGTTGCAGTCGGCGGGCGTGATCGCCGTGCAGATGGACGAGGAAGGGCGCGGATCGGCGTCGCTGACGGGCGAAGGGCTGGAGCTGTGCGAGGCGCTGTTCGGCGAGCCTTGAGTCGCGTCGAAGCTTACCGATGCGCATCGAAGCGCATCGAAGCCCGCGTGGCGCTTACGGCGTGGCTTCTTCCGAAGCCGGCAAGAACGACAGGCGCGACGCGAGCAGCATCACGCACGTGAGAATCGCAATGCCCGTCAGGATGCCCGCGAGCCGCAGCATCGCGGCGTGCGGATCGGCGGACCATGCGTGGTCCTGCACGAAAACCATGATGAAGGCGATCGTGAACTGCCGGCCGATATAGCTCGCGCCCTGTTTGCCCGTCTGCACGTGGCAGCCTGCCCAGATGCCCGCCGCCAGCGCGAGCAGGGACGGCACGATCTGGCCTTGCATCAGCGGCAATAGCGCGATCCCAACCGCGCCCGCGATCAGGCAGCCCACCATGCGTTGCACCATCTTGTCGGCGACGGGCTTCTGCGAGCGCACGACGACGGAAGTGGGCGGCAGGATCATCACCGCGATCGTCGTCACGAGCGCCTGCGCGAAGCCGGGCAGATCGAGCGTGACGGTGAGCGCCGCGAGGATCGCAACGGCGATGCCCGCCTGCACGCCCAGCACCATGCGCGCGTGGCGCAGGGTCTCGAAGGTGGGCGGCGGGGCGTTCGCGGTAGCGGCCGCCGCCGCGACGACTTTCGACGCGGGCCGGCGCCGCTCATACCAACTGATGCCGACGTGAAACGCGCCCGACACGAGGAGGCACGCAAACGTGCCGACGCACACCTCGGCGACGCGCATCATCGCGAACGACGCCGTCGGGCCGAACGCGATCAGCTTGTGCGCCTCGAACGTGACCAGCACCCACGTGATGCCGCCCAGCACCCATGCATACGACGCCGACGAGCCGTTTCCGCGATAGACGCAGATGGCGCCGATCACGCCCAGCACGGGGACGAACAGCCACGGTCGATCGCCGATGATCGGACCCAGCAGCGTGCCGAGCAGGCCGCCGAGAATGGTGCCGAGCACGCGATGCAGCGCGCGTTGTGCGGAAGCCGAGAAGCGCGTCTGCATCACGGCGAAACCGCTGATGGCGGCCCACCAGGTATAGGGCAGGTGCAGCAGATGCGCGAGCGCCACCGACAGGACGACCGAGATCACCGCTTCGACGCCGAACAGCGCGCGCTCGGGCGTCGGCTTCCAGGCGGCCAGTTCACGGCCGAGCGCGGACAGCGCGTCACGGCCGATCTGCGTGAACATGCGGGCGCGCATGCGAACCTCGTCGAGATGGTGTGTGTGAGTTCAGCGCGTGGCGATGGCGGCCGCGGCGCCCGCCATCATCGTCGCGCTGGTGCGGTTCGCGATCTTCACCGCGCGGCGGCTGGTCAGCAGCGCGCGCCTTGACGGCGGCGAGCGCCCAGATGAAATCGACGGACATCAGCACGGCGAGCATCGTCAGCGTCAGTTCGAGCCAGGCGAGCGTGCCGACACGCGACAGGTCGACGATGGTCGGCAGCAGCGCCAGATAGAAAACCATGATCTTGGGATTGCCGAGCGTAACCATCAGCCCCGCGACGAACATGCGCCACGGCGACTGACCGCTCGGCAACGTGCTTTCGTGGACGTCGGTGGGCGCGAACCACATCTTCCACGCGAGGAACAGCAGATACGCGACGCCCGCGAACTTCAGCGCGATGAACACCAGCGCGAAGCTATGCGCGACGACAGCAAGGCCGGCGACCGCGCAGGTGAGCCACAGCGCTTCGCCGATCCACATCGCGGCGAGAAACGGCAGCACGTCGCGGAAGCCGTTGGTGAGCACGCGGGCGACGAGCGCCGCGATACTCGGGCCGGGCGAGCCCGCGGCAACAATCAGCGCGAGCGCGAAGACGAGAAGACCGGAAAGTGCCATCGAACGACTCCTTTGCGAAAGGGTCTGTGGCTGGATTATATCGGCGTGGCGGGTTGAGTTGCGCGGGCAAGCAGTGTCAATATGTCCGCTGAGCCTCTGCCAACCAACCCGATGCAACTACCCGTCGTTCACTATCGGCCTGCTGTGCCCGAAGATGTCCCGTCGATTCGCGTCGTCGAATGCGAGGCGGCGCAGCGTTTCGTCAGCGTCGGGCTGACGGGCATCGCGGCCGCGCGCCCGATGGATGCGCCGTTCGTGCTGAAGAAGGTGGGGGCGTCGGAAGTGATCGTCGCGCAATGCGACGGCGAATGCGTCGGCTTCGTGATGTTCGCGATGCTGCGTGCGCGCATCTACGTCGAAGCGCTCGACGTCGTGCCTCAGCATGCGGGGCGGCGAATCGGCGCGGCCTTGCTCGATCAGGTCGACGTAAGGGCGCGAGAGACGGGCGCGACGTATGTCGAGCTGTCGACGTTCCGGCATGTGCCGTGGAATGCGCCGTACTATCAGCGGCTCGGCTTTAGCGTGCTGGAGGACGATGAGCTCGATGCCGCGCTGCTGCGCATCCGCAATTTGCGGATCGCGCGCGGTGTCGATGAGACGAAGCGCGTGTTCATGCGGCGCGTGGTGATGCCTGCTGGGCATGAATGAAAAAACGCGGCGGGAATCGCTCCCGCCGCGTTCATTGCACTACTGGCTGTTAGTTTCCAGCCCGGCGCGAGATCAGTTGACGGTTTCCAGCGCCGGATAGTCGGTGTAGCCCGCTTCGCCTTCCGCATAGAACGTTGCGGGAACCGGCTCGTTCAGCGGCGCATCCAGCTCGAAGCGGCGCACGAGGTCCGGATTCGCGATATACAGCTTGCCCCACGCGACAGCGTCCGCTTCGCCCGAGTCCAGCAGCTTTTGCGCGCTTTCCTTCGTGAACTTTTCGTTGGCGATATACACGCCGCCGAATTCCTTCTTCAGCAGCGGGCCGACGCGATCGTCGCCGAGCGCTTCGCGTGCCGCGATGAACGCGATCTTGCGCTTGCCGAGCTCACGCGCGACATAGCCGAACGTCGCGGCGGGATCGGTATCGCCCATCGTGTGCGAATCGCCGCGCGGCGCGAGGTGCATGCCCACGCGATCCGCGCCCCACACGTCGATACACGCGTCCGTCACTTCGAGCAGCAGGCGCGCGCGGTTTTCGATCGAACCGCCGTATGCGTCGGTGCGCTTGTTGGTGCTGTCCTGCAGGAACTGGTCGAGCAGATAGCCGTTCGCGCCGTGCACCTGAACACCGTCGAAGCCCGCCTTCTTCGCGTTTTCCGCGCCCTTGCGATACGCGGCGACGATGCCCGGAATCTCCGAGATGTCGAGCGCGCGCGGCGTCACGTACGGGCGCTGCGGACGCACCAGGCTCACATGGCCTTCCGGCGCGAGCGCGCTCGGCGCGACAGGCAGTTCGCCGTTCAGGAACACAGGGTCCGACACACGGCCGACGTGCCACAGTTGCAGGAAAATCTTGCCACCTTCCTTGTGGACGGCGTCCGTCACGAGCTTCCAGCCTTCCACCTGTTCATCCGACCAGATGCCCGGCGTGTCGGCGTAGCCGAGGCCTTGCGGCGTCACGGACGTGGCTTCGGAGATGATCAGGCCGGCGCTTGCGCGTTCGGCGTAGTACTTCGCCATCAACGCGTTGGGCACGCGCACGTCGCCAGCGCGTTGACGCGTGAGAGGCGCCATCACGATACGGTTTTTCAGCGTGAGATCGCCAATCTGGAGCGGGTCGAAAAGTGTCGGCATGTTGTGTCAATCCTTGCAGGCGCATGGCCCGATGTGTCGAGACTGCATTCGGGGAAAGCGAAGACGCCGGCGTAAATCAGAGATCCGTGTTCATGCGTGCGAGGAACGCCTCGATGACGGCCTCGTTGCGCTTGAAGAACACCCATTGACCCACGCGTTTCGACGTGATCAGCCCCGCGCGCTGTAACGCGGCGAGGTGCGCGGACACCGTGGACTGCGACAGACCGCAGCAGTCGTCGAACTGTCCGGCGCAGACCCCGTGCTCGTACGAAAGCTCCTGCTCCGGGAAATACTTTCCCGGCTCGCGCAGCTTCGCAAGAATCACGCGACGCGCCGGGTTGGCCAGCGCCTTGTGGATCGCGTCGATGTCGATATCGGTGGTCTTCGGGTTGGGCTTCGTGCTCATGAAACAGCGGACAGACTCTCTGGCCGGAATGTCGGCGTCTGAATCGCTATGGACCGAATCTTATATCGGAATTTCACGATATGTGTGGATGGCCTTACTGGTAATGGGGGTGATAGTGTCGTCCCCGGTCCGAGCCGGTGGGGCAGAGGTGCCTGGCGACGGCTGGGGGAGATTGACGCGAATCTGGGTGCTGTTTCGAATGGCGATCTTCGCTTTTCTGCTGATCGCTGCCTAAATGATGCGTTCGCATCCCGTGTCAAGCTTGGGATGTGATCGTTGACGTGATAAAGAGTGAGGTCAATTTGGTTTGGCCAGCGCCGGCGTTTGCATCATTAATTAGTTAGGTTTGCATATGAACTGGTACGTCAATTTAACTTTATAGCGCGGTTTTGGATCGGATCTTTGTGGCAAACCGGGGACGCTGGGTCCCCGGTCTTCAACCTGCGCGCTAGTGGCGAGCTGCCGCCGCCATCGAGTTGAGATGCGCGAGTTGTCCGTCGACCTCCGCATGCACGGTTTGCTGATAAACCTGTGCGGGAGTTCTGGCAGGCGTCGGCCCGCTATATGGCGGGACCCATCGGCCGGCCGGCAGACCGGCGGAATGGCTGCTCGGCAATTGGAGCGAGTTGTTGGCGGGCTGCGCGATGGAAGCGACGCCGCGGGTCGATTGCGCAAACGCCGTCGACGCTGTTACAACCAGAACGATCGCGATAAATGTACGTTTCATTTTGATCCCCAGGCAGTTAGGGAACGATCCCAGTGACTGGGAGGTGGAGATAACATAAGACCGCGGGTACGCCTTTTCGTTCAGGCCAGTCATCTCAGGGCGCTCGCTGTGAGCATCGATCAGCGAACGACGGACTCTCGAGGAGGAAAGACGGAGGCGTCTGCCGAAGTCGCTGCCCTTTCGCCCTTCCAGCAAACTACTGATCCATTGGCGCTTTTGGCCACGGTGGACTTAGTCCGCCGGGCTCGCACCGTTGACGGATCCGCGTGTCGCGGTGGATGACGTATTACGCTCCCTTTCCCGCGAGAGCAACTCCTGCTTCAACATGAGTGCCTCGCTATTGTCGTGCTGCAAGGAAAGCGCCCAAAAAATGCCCGAGCGCGCCATACGCAGGTCGTTTTTGTTGAGACCGCTGTGTGCTCGCGCAAGTGCGAGCGCCATCAGCCTGTGATTCTTGTCGCTATCTCGCCCGCTGTTCGAAACCGAACTCTGCGAGGACACGGATTGTGACGGCTGCGGCGTCGCGGTCGACGGTTGAGCCGGTTCGGGCACGGCAACCGACGCGACCGGCGCAGGCGTTGTTTCTGCTGTCATTGTCGAGTTTTGCGCCAACGCTGGATTTTGCGCCGAGCCTCGCGTGATTGCCGGCGCATCAACCCCCGGGGTCCGCCTCGCCTGGCTCGTGCCATTTGCCGTTACGCTACCTTGCGCAGTGTTCGATGCCGCTATCGGTTCTCCATCGGCGGAGCCACTAAGACGGTGAACCAATACCACTGCGCCGCAGAGCACGACTAATGCCACCAGAGTTAGCGCTGTCCCCGTTTTCATACGCGAACCACGGAAGCCGCCTTGAGATCGCGAAGGTGAACGCGCGCCGCCATGCGGGGCGGCGACGGCCGGTCGGACGAACGATGTCAGCCGGGACCGCCAGATCTGGCCCCCGGGCGCAACATTCGCACGCGCACCTGTAGCGCTTGCCGTTTTGGATGCCGTTGCGGCATTGGGCTTCTTCGTCGAGGTGCGTTCGCTGAACGCGAGCCTCGCGGGCGCCCCGCATTGTGGACAAAAATTAACAGGCTCGGATAACCTACCGCCGCACTGCGCGCACGTGGTCAAAGAATTCGGGCGACGAGCGGTTTGAGCGTCCATCGGCAAATGTTCCCCCTATAAATGCAACTGCTCCATGATGCGAACCGATACCGCGATCGCAATAAGATAAGACGAATCGAAAACGGAGCGGGGCAGATTGCCAATATCGGTCAGCGGCGCACTAGCGTCAACCCGCTATTCCGAATTACGCAAGCACGCATCGGTCATAAGGTAGCCCTTCGACGCAAATCAGAACGATCCGTTAGTGGGGTCGATGCGTTTTTCTACCGGAATTGCAAATGTTCATCGGCGGCATTCGTCTCCCCGATCACTACGTCGTCGACTCAATTCCTTGGACCCATTCGTCTCACGCAAAGAGAAGACTTCGACAAAATAGATAATGGGGTGCGCGTTGCGAGCTGACATACGTTTAGGAATCGATAGTAAATATCATTGATGTAGGCAGCGGCAAAAAATAACAGGGCGTAAGAAAGCCTGATTACTCAAGATTACAAACTGCGCGACGGTTTCGCTTAAGAAAGCGCACACGACTCAAGCACATGTCGCATGACATATAACGAGTACATTGCCTTCAGATTACAAATTGGACATCTCGCACAAATCCAACGTGATAGTCACCCGGTTTGAGGTACGCTCCTCGACTCATGTTGGCTCCCAATCAAGGGGCGACTCCATGGCTTTCAGCGGAGAAAGGACCGATGTTGAAAAGGGCAAGGTTGTTCAATGCGAGCGTCCCGGACAGGAGCGCGTGGCGCACAAAAAAAGTCTCGTTTTGCGCGCGCATCCTGTTAGGCGGTGCACAACTGGGTATTTTCCTGTCGTTAGGCACATTCGCGAGTGTGGGCTTCGCGCAAGACAATGCCATTGCTGCGGTTGGAACCACATCGACGCAGATTCCTTCGATCACGACTTGCGTCGCGTGTCACGGTGCGTTGGGTGCCGGCGAAGCGTCCGGCGCGCCGCGACTCGCGGGAAAGGATCCGCAGTACCTTGCCCACGCTTTGTCGATGTTCAAGGCAGGCACGCGCATCAGTGTGCCGATGCAGGCGGTGGCGCAGAACCTCTCGGACAGCGATATGCATGCGCTTGCCGTGTTCTTTTCCGGGCAGCACCCGCCGATCGTGAAAGCTTCTCCGCCACCTTCGCAAACGCTCGTGATGGCGGGCCGGCAACTGGCAGAGACGGGCGCGGGCGCTAGTGTTCCTGCGTGTTTCAGTTGTCACGCCGCAGGCGGCAAAGGCAATGGCGCGCGATTCCCGTCGATTGCGGGCGAGCCGTCCGCGTTCACGATCGCACGATTGCACGAATTCCAGGCGCGCGCGAAGTCCGCGCCGCCGAAGTCGGGCACGATGACGGCCGTTGCTGCTGCGCTCAACGAACAGCAGATCGAACAGGTCGCCGCCTATCTGTCCGTGACAGGGCCGTGACAGCCAGGTAGCGCGCGCGTTCCGTTACGACGTATTGATCTCGCTCATCCATCGATCTTTACCGCGACAAGCCCATCGATCCAATTACATAGAACAAGAGTGGCCCCTCTCTTCGCGTAACGCTTTGTTCTATTTCTCGAGGCTTGCGGGTGAGCCCGGCCGAAAGGACGACCGGAAGGCGTGGCGCCGCCGATCGCCGCTTATCGAGGCTCAATGGGTGCTAGCGTGACAAGACTGCCCGATACGTCCCGGGCAGTCTTTGGGATCCGACTCAAATCTCGGCGTAGTCGATACCGGTCAGAACACCTAGATGTGCGACGGTGGTGAAATGCGCGGTGTGCTTCGTATCGATGTTCAGCTCGCGCACGTTGCCGCCCAGATCGGTCACAAAGGCACGGCGCCCACGTGAGTCCAGAGACACACCAATACCCTCTTTCAGATCGTGGGCGAGCACCTGGCGATCAATCAGCCCGGACGCCGTGATTCTTGCGCGATTCAAAGTATTTCCGTCATGTGTATCGTCGCCACGATCCGTCCAGTAAAGCATGCTATCGCGGTGATCGATATCGAGGTCGATCGGTTCGGGCAGATCGGCCAGCAAACATTCGACGTCCGGGCGTCGATCGGGCGTCGCGGAAGGCGGCAACTCGATCCCCGCCCTGAAGATGCGGCCCTCTCCGCCATCCGGCGGTCCCTTTTGCGTCCAGTAGACGTGCCCGTTTGCTTTATCCAATACGATGCCTACGCAATGGCGAGTCGCGTCGCCCGTATCCTCGGGGAAATTCCCGGTGCGGACGAGTTCCGTCACTTCGCTGCCATCCAGCCGCGCGCGCATGACGCGCATGCCTTCGCGGTCGCACCAGTAGAGGTGGCCGCCTTCCTTGTCCAGCACGAGTTCCTTGGGCGTCCCGGCCTTACCGGAAGGCACCAGCACGCGATGCTCGCTTCCATCGAGCTTCGCGCATTCGATCGTGCCGTCGTTCGGAGGAACTGCGCCTGAAGCCGGATCGTCATCGACCAGATGGATGCCCGTTCCCATGTTGGTCCAGTAGACCACCTGGTTTTCAGCATCGACCTTGATGCCGTCGGGCGTGCGCGTAAGGTTCGCGACAATCACCTCGTGTGAACCGTCCGGTGATAAAGCGATGATCGCCGGTGGACGTGCCTGCAGGATATACAGCGTACCGCCATTCTTCGTAGCCACAGTCAATACCCTCCATGAGGTCGCTATAACCATCGTCGTATTGGCGGAGTCGATCCCTGAACCCGCCGCTGCTGAACCGTTCCAGACAGACTACCTTAAATTGCGCGAGGGCTCCCGGGTAGGGCGCGACTGTTGACTCAAGCGGGTGTCCTTTGAGTTGAATGCGTTCGTGTCGACGCCACTAAGGCTGGGTTGGCCGACGTGACGCGGCCATTCGCTGCAATGTTGCGCAGAGTGAGCAGGGGTTCGATGACTTCCGATAGTCGTTTATGAAATCTTTGCGGGAAGACTGCAATTCTTTCGATAAACCGCAATGTCGATACCCATAGAATCGTGACGCTGCGGATGCGCGGATGCAAAGCGGATCACATTCGACGGATGACTAGCCATTACGGTGCCGGCGGATCCTTCGTTAATTCTTTGTCAAGTAAGCGCGCGTTATCCGGAGCTTCTGGATGGACGGGGATCATGCACACGTCATGATCTCTTTTTGTGACACGGCCTGGAGTGCAAAGCAAGTGAAGAAGAAGATTATCGGCGCAGCTGTTCTTTCCGTCTTTGCGGTGGGGGTTCATGCGCAAAGCAGCGTCACCCTTTATGGATTGATCGATACAGGTATCGTCTATACGAATAACCAGGGTGGCAGCAGCGTGGTGCAGGAACAAAGCAGCATGCTGTCGAATGAAGTGTGGGGCCTGCGGGGAAGTGAGGATCTCGGCGGCGGTCTGCGTACGATCTTCCGTCTTGAGAACGGCTTCAATATACAAAACGGCAAGACCACATACGCGGGTACGATGTTCGGCCGTCAGGCTTTCGTCGGTCTGCAAAACGATCTGTATGGAACGCTAACGTTTGGCCGCCAGTATGATTCCGTGGTCGATGACCTTGGTCCCATTGCGTTGGCAAACAACGGCGATGGAAACAACCTGGCCGCACATCCGTTCGACAACGACAACGTGGATGACTCGTTCTATATCAACAACTCGGTCAAATACGTGAGTCCGACGTATCGGGGGCTGCAGGCCGAGGCGCTATACGGCTTCAGTAACGCGGCCGGTGGCTTTTCGAACAATCGCGCCTATAGCTTCGGTGTGACGTACAGCGTTGGCCCTATCAATCTGGCGGCTGCTTACCTTCAACTTAATAATGGTTCGCTTTCGGGAACGGGAGCGGTGTCGAACAACGACTTCGTCAATTTCCCCGCTTCACGCCAGCGTGTGATGGGGGTTGGCGGCAACTATACGATCGGGCCGGCGTCTGTCGGCTTGCTGTGGACGCATACCCTGTTCGACAACACGCAGCCGGGCGCGAACTCTGTGATCGCTCAATCATTTGATTCGCTTCATTTCGACAACTATGAAGTCAATGTGCACTATGCCGTGACGCCGTCTGTTTTGCTCGCAGGTGCCTATACGTTCACCCAAGGTGCCTTTGACGGAAGCACCGGTTCGGGTGATCCGAAGTGGCATCAAGTGACGCTGATGGCCGACTATGCCTTCAGCAAACGCACCGATGTCTATGTCGAAGGCGTCTATCAACACGCGTACGGTGCGACAGGTTCCGCGTTCGAAGGTGCGTTCATCAACGGCCTGGCTCAGGCTACGACGGGCAATCAGGTGGCGGCGACGGTAGGCTTGCGTACGCGCTTCTAACGCGTTTGCTCAATCTGGTCATGTGCCTGGGCGCCCGCACATCGTGCGGGCGCTGCCTGCTTGGGCAGTTCGACGAAATGCCGGGATGGCTTGCTCGCATTCCGATACGAGACAGCTGGCATATCTGGTGTGAAGGATTATTCAGGATTGCGCCGCGCAGTCGTATCGATCTTCGACTTCGAAAGAAAGGTCACTTTCGATTGCTTGTCTTGAAAAAGACGGTTATAGTTGAGCAAGTAATCAGTCATTTAAGGCAGTTCATGGCCCGTCCCTTGAGTCCCGAAAAACGTAGCGCCCTGTTGGAATCCGCGACGCAAGCCGTCGCTGAACTGGGCGTGCAGGCCTCCACGGCGAGCATCGCGCGTGGCGCCGGCGTGGCGGAGGGCACGCTGTTCACGTACTTCGAGAGCAAGGAGGCATTGTTCCAGGAACTGTATCTGCACCTCAAGCGCGGCCTGGCCGACGCTGTGATGCCTGACTATCCCACGGGAGCCGACTACATGCAGCGCATGCAGCACGTTTTCGAGCGTTATGTGAACTGGGGACTGGCCAATCCGTCTGCACGGTTCGCGGTTGCCCGGCTTGCGGGTTCAGGGCAGGTATCGGACGACACACGATCACAGGGCATGCAGCCGTTTCTGGCCGTCGCCCAGATGATGCAGGATGGCGTGCGCGACGGCGTGTTGGTCGATGCGCCGATCAGCTTTCTCTCGTCGTTGATCGAGCACATTGCCGACACGACGATCGAGCATATCGAAAGGCATCCCAAGGACGCCGCGCTTCAAAGGAAGCTTGGCTTTCGCGTTCTGTGGCGCGCAATCACGATGTAATTTTTTTACTCAATTAATGAGTGATTGGGCGCTCACTAATATGCACTCACTTAGTTTGCGAAAGGAGAAAGTCATCATGTCCAGTCAGAAGTGGTTCATAACGGGAGCCTCCGGCGGTCTCGGGCTCGCCCTCACGGAAAAAGTGCTGGCGCAAGGGCATCGCGTGGTCGCAGCGGTGCGTCGCATCGAGGGAATGCGAGCACTGACGCAGGCCTATCCGGATCTGCTTGAAGTGGAGTCGGTGGACGTGATTGATCGCGAGCAGGTTCAGGCGGCAGCAGCACGTCATCCCGATGTCGACGTTGTGGTCAACAACGCGGGCGGCGCGGTTATCGGCGCGATGGAGGAAATGAGTGACGCCGATATCCAGCAGCAGATCGCGCTGAACCTGCTGGCGCCTATCCACGTCACGCGCGCGTTTCTAGGCGCATTGCGCGAGAAACAGCGCGGCACGTTCATCCATGTCAGCAGCGTCGGCGGACGTGCCGCGTTCCCCGGAGGCTCGATGTATCACGCCGCGAAGTTCGGTCTGGAGGGCTTCGCCGAAGCAGTTAGCCAGGAAGTCGCCGGGTTCGGCATCAAGACCATCATTATCGAACCGGGCTCCATCAAGACAGGGTTCGTGGCGAATATCCGCTGGACGCCGCAACTCGACCACTACAAGGACAGCACGGTTGCCAGGCTGCGTCGATGGATCGAGGAAAACGGTGAAGCAGATGCTTCGGGCGACCCGGTGAGAATGGCCGAAGCGATCTATACGATCAGCCAGATGCCGGAGCCGCCGCTGCGCACCGTTCTAGGCGGCGATGCCTATGCTGTGCTGGAAGCGGGCTATACCCGGAGTCTGGCCGCGCTGCAGGCGCAAAAGGATCTCGCAGCGTCTGTGATGTTCGAAGGTAAGTCTGGCTTCATGCCAGAGTGACGAGCTTCCACGTCTTCAATGCCAACGCGTAGTCCCGGCGTATCTCAAAGGATTAAACGACCATGTCCAAAGTCTGGTTGATTAGCGGTGCGTCCCGAGGTTTGGGCCGCATCATTCTCGAAGCTGCGCTGGAAGCCAGCCACCCTTGCTGCCGATTTCGGCGCGGTATCGCCTGAGTTGCCCCCGGAGTAAGACGATGCGTATTGTTCTGATCGGCGCAACCGGCATGGTGGGCGAAGGCGTATTGCGAGCGTGCCTGAAAGCACGCGACGTCACCGAAATCATCGTGATCAGCCGGCGTGCGCTACAGGGTTACGAGGATCCGCGGCTCAAGGTCGTCATCACGCCACATCTGGAGCGCTTTCAAGCCGAGGGCGACGTTTTCGTCAAGGTCGATGCGTGCTTTTTCTGCGTGGGTGTTTCGTCATTCCGTATGTCCGAGGCGGCATATCGCGCGGTGACCTACGACCTCACGCTTCATGTCGCGCAAGAACTGCTTCGCGTGAGCCCTGCGATGACGATGGTTTACGTATCCGGCGCTGGCGCCGACAGCAGCGGGCAGGGCAAGACCATGTGGGCCCGCATCCGCGGAAAAACCGAGAATGCGTTGCAGCGGCTCCCATTTCGGCAAGTCGTGATTTTTCGGCCCGCCGCCATCATTCCCGAGGACGGTATCCAGTCGCGCACCGCCGTGTATCGGTGGATGTATGTCGTGCTCAAGCCGTTTCTGATTCTGGCCCGCCGCATTTCGCCGGAGCATGTGTTGACGACGTCGGTTGTCGGCGACGCCATGCTCAATGCCGTGCGTCGCGGCGCACCACGGTCCATCCTGAATCCGCCAGACATTTATCGATTGGCCATCATCTCGCAGGCTTGATCCGATTGTGGACACGGACGAGCCGCGCGCATCACATCGTGGACGCGGTGGTGCTCCGCAGCGCGGCGCCCACGCTGCGAATCGTTTCTTTCATGCTGGTAGAGACGATGACGAGTTGAGTCCGCAGCGGGTCATTCTTCAGCGAAAGCCTGTCACAGGGGCGGTACATGGATGTGTTCACCATGATCCGGATTCAACGTCGCAGCGTTGACGTGCTGCCTGAATCGCGCCTAATCATCTGAACGAACCGCGATAAATCGGGCATTGCCTTGAAATACGCATGGTGTAACGTATGCTGCCTTCGTGCACGCCTATCTCCTCGGGTAGCGCTGCGAATGTGAGACTGCCCTCGGGTTTGAAGCGGTCGCGCAAAAACAGGAGGGCAAGACCATGGCTGCCGACATGTCCGCCAGCGCCAGTTGCGGCGACTCCGCGCGTAGCGCGCTGGATCCCGACGCATTGCGGCGCGGCGTGCTCGACAATCTCATCTGCCTGCAGGCTCGCCCGCTGGCCATTGCTACGCCGCACGACTGGTATATGGCGCTTGCCTACAGCGTGCGTGACCGCATGCTGGCGCGCTGGGCCGCCACGATCCAGACCTATGCTGCTCGCGAGCTGAGGGTTGCGTGTTACCTCTCTGCGGAGTTCCTGATCGGACCGCAACTCGGCAACAATCTCGTGAACCTGGGCATCGAGGCGGAAGCGCGTGCTGCCATGCAGTCGCTCGGCCAGGATCTCGACGCGCTCATCGCCCTCGAGGAAGAGCCGGGACTCGGCAATGGCGGACTCGGAAGGCTCGCCGCCTGCTATCTGGACTCGCTGGCCACGCTTCAGATACCGTCGGTCGGATACGGCATACGCTATGAGTTCGGTATCTTCGACCAGGTGATCCGCGATGGCCGGCAGGTGGAGGCCACCGACAAGTGGCTGCAGAAGGGCAACCCATGGGAGATCGTGCGTCCCAACGTGAACTACTACGTGCGCTTCGGCGGACACACGCAGGTCGAGAACGATGCGCAGGGCCGCTATTGCGTGCGCTGGATACCGGCGCACATGGTCAAGGGTGTGGCTTGCGATACACCGATGCTCGGATTCCGGGTCAACACCTGCAACACGCTACGCCTATGGAAGAGCGAAGCTGTCGAGTCCTTCGATCTGGAGGACTTCAACGCCGGCGACTACTACCAGGCTGTGCAGGAAAAGGTGATTTCCGAAACGCTGTCCAAGGTGCTCTATCCCAACGATGAGCCCGAAGCCGGCAAGCGGCTGCGCCTCGCGCAGCAGTACTTCTTCGTTTCCTGCTCGTTGCAGGACATGCTGCGCCTGCTCGATATCAAGGGCGAACCCATCGCGCGCTTTTCCGACATGTTCACGGTACAGCTGAACGATACGCATCCTTCAATCGCCGTGGCAGAACTGATGCGCCTGCTCGTCGACGAGCGGCAGGTCCCTTGGGACGAAGCCTGGAATATAACCCGCGGCACGCTGGCCTATACCAATCACACACTGCTGCCCGAAGCGCTCGAAACCTGGGGGCTGCCGCTTTTTCGCAGCCTGCTGCCGCGCCTGCTCGAAATCATCTATGAGATCAACCGACGCTTTCTCGACGAGGTCCGGCAACGTTATCCCGGCGACGATGCACGCGTGGCGCGGATGTCGATGATCGACGAGGCCGGCGAGAAGAAGGTGCGCATGGCGCATCTGGCGACTGTCGGCTGCCATGCTGTGAACGGCGTGGCAGAGCTTCATTCCGCGCTGCTCAAACAAACGGTAATGCGCGATTTCGCACAACTGTGGCCCGAGCGCTTCAAAAACGTCACCAATGGCGTCACGCCACGTCGCTTCATGCTGCTCAGCAATCCTGGGCTTGCGCGGTTACTGGACAAGACGGTGGGCGAGGGATGGGCGACCGACCTCACACGGCTTCGCGCCCTCGAATCGCATGCCGACGATTCGGGCTTTCTCGACGAATGGCGCCGCGTCAAGCATTCGAACAAGGCGATTCTCGCTCAGCACATTCGAAGCACGACAGGCGTCGAGGTGGACCCTGCCGCGTTGTTCGACATCCAGGTCAAGCGCATTCACGAGTACAAGCGACAGCACCTGAACGCGCTGTACATCGTCACGCTGTATCAGCGTCTGCGCCGCGACCCGCAACTCGCTGTCGCGCCGCGCTGCTTCGTATTCGGCGGGAAAGCGGCGCCGGGGTACGCGATGGCCAAACTCATCATTCGCCTGATCAACGGCGTGGCGGAAGTCGTGAACAACGACCCGTCGATAGCCGGACGGCTCAAAGTGGTGTTCTACCCGAACTTCAATGTGAAGAACGCACAGTTCATCTATCCCGCAGCGGACTTGTCCGAGCAGATATCAACTGCGGGCAAGGAGGCATCGGGTACGGGCAACATGAAATTCATGATGAACGGCGCACTGACCATCGGAACGCTCGACGGCGCGAACATCGAGATCCGGGAGGAGGTCGGCGAGGAGAACTTTTTCCTGTTCGGCATGACCGACTCTCAGGTGGAGCAACTCCGGCGCGATGGTTACCGTCCGGCAGACTTCGCGGCTGGCAATGGCGAATTGCGCGACGCACTGGATCTGATTGTCAGCGGGCATTTCTCGCGCGGCGACCGGGATATGTTCCGGCCGCTTGTCGACAATCTGCTGCACGCCGACCCATTTTTTGTGCTGGCCGACTACGCGGATTATGTGGCTTGCCAGGAGCGTGTGAACAGCGCATGGCACGACATGCGGCGCTGGACTCGTATGTCCATCCTCAACACCGCACGTTCGGGTAAGTTCTCCTCCGATCGCGCGATCGGCGAGTACTGTCACGAGATCTGGAGGATCCGCCCGGTGAGTGTCGCCCTTGAGCGGCTCTGAGAAACGCGACGTTCCTGTGCTTCTCGCGCAACCAACTCGCGACCGCCTCGCCGCGTTATGCAAGATAGCGCGGACTCGCGCCTCAACCAGGTGAACTCAAGGATGACTGCTGGTAGTTCTGGATTCCGACCTTGTCGATCAAGCCGATCTGTATCTCCAGCCAGTCGATATGATCTTCAGTGTCATCGAGGATGTCCGAAAAGATCATTCTCGACGCGTAGTCTTTGACTGATTCACAGTATGTGATCGCCTCTTTGCAATGGGCCTGGGCGGACTGTTCGAGTTTGAGATCGCATTGAAGGACCTCGAGCGTATCCTCGCCGACGAGCAGCTTAGCCAGATCCTGCAGATTGGGTAGGCCGTCGAGCATGAAGATCCGCTCGATCAGCTTGTCGGCATGCTTCATTTCCTCGATTGACTCGTCATATTCGTGTTTGCCGAGTCCTTCCAGCCCCCAATGCTTGTAGAGGCGTGCATGTAGAAAGTACTGATTGATGGCCGTCAGTTCGTACTTCAGTTCGGCGTTCAGATATTCAATGACTTTTGGATCGGCTTGCATGACAGCTCCCGTCATTCCGCAGCGTTTCATACAGGATAGACGGCTGGCGTGAGCACGGCGGTAACGAGACAGGGAGCGCAAATGATTCTCTTTTGCGGACCATTTCTTATCGTCTGCGCAATAGCTAATTCCCTCGCCACGCACCAGCGAAGTACCTTGCGCGGTAACGTCATCAAGAATGACGCATTTATCCCAACGAAAAACCTTGCATTCTTCGCTGGAAAAACTATTTTCAAATAACAAAACGATTCTTGGCTCGGCAACGGAGGAGACCCATGCCGGCTACTCGTATGATGATTGCGCGTCGCGCCGGCGTGAGCGTCGCCACGGTCGATCGTGTGCTGCGCGACGACCAGGGCGTGCGCCCGGAGACAGCCGAACGCGTTCATCTCGCGCTTGCGACATTGCGCGACGAGCGTGCAAGTCGTGGTCGTCCGGCAAAAGCCACGTCATTTCGGGTCGCATTCGTTCTGCCGCAAATCAATTCCCGGTTTCTCGATCAGGCCGAGCGCGATATCGCGCTGTCGGCGAGCTTCTTTCGCGAGCATCGCATCGTCCCGTCGTTTTATCGATGTGACCTGTCGAACCAGCGAGACGCCGCATCCTTCGCCCAGCAGCTGACCGACTACGACGCGCTCGTGCTCGTGCCGCTCGATTACCCGTGGGTCGTGCGGATGATCCAGGACATGACCGACGCGAACATGCCCGTCGTCACGGTGTTCTCCGATCTGCCGTCGAGTGGACGCGCGGCTTATGTCGGCGTCGATAACCGCATCGCCGGACGCACGGCCGGGTTGCTGATGGGCCGCTTCGTCGGATCTCGCATTGGCACGGTCGCGGTGCTGTCCGCCTCGTCACGGTTGCACGATCAACTGGAGCGCCGCACGGGTTTCTCACAGGTTCTCGAAGAAGATTTTCGCAACCTGCGCTGGGTCACCGAACCCGATTTCGCCGAAGACGACGACAGCGCCGGTCTCGCTGTTCAAGGCCTGATTGCAGGACACCCGGATCTGGTCGGCGTGTATGTGACGGGCGGCGGCATTTCCGGCATTGCGTCCGCGTTGCAGGAATCGGGCGACAAGGCGCGCGTTATTCTGATCGGCCACGAATGTACGGCCGAGACGCGCGCGCAATTGTCCGAGCGCGCCATCGACGTGATCCTCGATCAGGATGTGCGCGGCATCGTCCATTGGGCGGGCCTGGCAGCTATCAATTTTCTGAACGATGTGCGGGGCGTGCTCAACATCCCGACGCCCGAAACCCGGATTTATCTTCGTGAGAATGCGCATGCCTGACGCTCGCGACACGCGGACAGCTTTCTGAATCCGCCGGAGCCCGTATACGGCGTCCGGCGCATGGACGCTGTCTGTCATCAGGTTGGAGACCCGAGAAAGACAAGGAGAAGACACATGTTACGTCTAACGTCAGCAAGGGTAGTCGCGGCGGTCCTCGCATCATTGGGACTTTGCCTGGGATCGGCGGCGCACGCCCAGGGCAAGCAGTTGACATTGTGCTGGGCGGCGTGGGACCCCGCCAATGCACTCGTCGAATTATCGAAAGACTTCACGGCCAAAACCGGCATTGCAATGAAGTTCGAGTTCGTGCCATGGACGAGCTATGCGGACCGCTTCATCAACGAACTCAATTCACACGGCAAACTGTGCGATCTGATCATCGGCGATAGCCAGTGGATTGGCGGAGCGGCTGTCAATGGTCACTACGTGAAGCTGAATGATTTCTTCGCGAAGAATAAGATCTCCATGGATGACTTCGTGCCGGCAACCGTTGTCGGCTACGCGGAATGGCCGAAGAACACGCCGAACTACTGGGCGTTGCCTGCCATGGCGGACGCAGTGGGCTGGACCTATCGGAAAGACTGGTTTGCAAGGCCTGAGCTGCGCGCCGAGTTCAAGCAGAAATACAAACGCGAACTCGAACCGCCGACCACGATGGACGAACTCAAGCAAACAGCCGAGTTTTTCCAGGGGCGGAAGATCGATGGAAAGACCGTGTACGGCGTCTATATCTTCACGGAGCGCGGTTCCGAAGGCATCACAATGGGCGTGACGAACATGCTCTACAACTTTGGCTTCGAATATCAGGATCCCAAGAAGCCATATCACCTCGAAGGCTATGTGAACTCACCCGGTGCAATCAAGGGGCTGGAGTTCTATAAGGCGCTGTACAAATGCTGCACGGCGCCGGGCATGACGAACGCGTACATGCAGGAAGGACTCGATGCGTTCAAGTCCGGTCAGGTTGCGATGCAGATGAACTGGTTCGCGTTCTTCCCGGGGCTGTACAAGGATCCGAACGTCGGCGGCGACAAGATCGGCTTCTTCGTCAATCCAAAGGAAACAAAGCAGTTCACGCAGCTTGGCGGGCAGGGTATCTCCGTCGTGTCGTACTCGGATCACAAAGCGGACGCGCTCGAATACATCAAATGGTTTGCGCAAGCCGATGTGCAGAAGAAATGGTGGCAACTCGGCGGCTATTCGGCGGCGAAGTCGGTCGTGGATGCACCGGACTTTCCGAAGAGCGCACCGTTCGCGCCCGCCTTCCTGAAGTCGATGTCGATCGTCAAGGACTTCTGGGCGGAGCCGGCCTACGCGGAGTTGCTGCTCGACATGCAGAAGCGCGTGCATGACTATGTGGTTGCCGATAAAGGCACGGCAAAAGAAGCACTCGATCTGCTCGTCAAGGACTGGAACAAGGTCTTCAAGGCGGAAGGGAAGTAGAGACGCATTAGCAATCAAAATATCTCGGCTCGCGGATTAGCGGGCGGGTCATCCCCGCTAGTCCGCGAAAAGGAGTCGGCATGTTGGCAAACAAGCCTTTTACTCCGGAAGGATTGCAGGCGAAACGGCCGCCGCGCGCGGCTGCGCGCCAGCGTGGGCTGTCCGACAGGACGATCGCGTGGCTGTTCATTCTTCCGACCATCGTATTGCTGCTCGCGATCAACATCTTTCCGTTGATCTGGGCATTGCGCCTGTCGTTCACGAATTTCAAATCGAACATGCCCAGCGTGCCCGCGCGCAATGTCGGCATCGACAACTACACGGACATTCTGACCGACGAAGACATCTGGTACGCGATGCAGGTCACCGCGCGCTTCGTATTCTGGTCGGTCGGACTGGAAGTCCTGCTCGGGTTCGGGCTCGCGCTGCTGATCAACCGGCAGTTCAGAGGCCATAGTTTCTGGACGACGCTGATCCTGCTGCCGATGATGTTGTCGCCCGCCGTGGTCGGCAATTTCTGGACCTTCCTGCTGCAGCCGCAAACAGGTCTCTTCAACGACATCGTCAGCTTCTTCACGGGCATTCCGCCCAGCTCGTTCCAGATGATCGGCGATGTGCCGCTCGCGCCATGGACCATCGTGATGGTTGATACATGGATGTGGACACCGTACGTGATGCTGATCTGTCTCGCCGGCCTGCGCTCGATTCCCGACTACATCTACGAAGCGGCGGAAGTGGACCGTGCCTCGCCGTGGCGTCAGTTCTGGTCGATCACACTGCCGATGACGCTGCCGTTTCTGATGCTCGCGATCCTGTTTCGCGGCATCGAGAACTTCAAGATGTTCGACATGGTGAATCTGCTGACATCAGGCGGCCCTGGCTCTGTGACGGAAACCGTATCGATCACGCTCAAGCGCGCCGCGTTCGAGAAGTGGCAGACGGGCTATTCGTCCGCGCTCGCGATCATCCTGTTCGTCGTCGTATTCGGCGCTGCGAATATCTATGTGAAGGCACTCAACAAGGTGAAACAGCGATGACAGACCTTGCCCTTCAACAATCGGTCGTGGCTGCCACGCCGCGCAGCAAGACGTTTGCCGCCGTCGTCGTGATCGCGTACGCGCTCATTGCGACCTTGCCGATCGTGTGGATCATTCTGACGAGCTTCAAGACGCAAGAAGATGCGATTGCCTATCCGCCCGTCGTGATGTTTCAGCCATCGATGGAAGGCTATGTGAACCTCTTCACGATCCGCTCGCGGCAGACGCCGGAGTTCATCGCGAGCCTGCCGCCCGCAACGGCCTGGTATGACCGCGATGTGCGCAAGCGCAATATGGTGATCGCGGGACCGTCGAAGGTCTTGCCGCGCTTCGTGAATTCGCTGGTAATCGGCTTCGGCTCGACGTTTCTCGCGGTGTTTCTCGGCACGCTTGCCGCCTATGCGTTCTCGCGCTTCAAGGTGCCGCTCGCCGACGATCTGCTGTTCTTCATTCTGTCGACGCGGATGATGCCGCCCATTGCCGTCGCGATCCCGATCTACCTGATGTACCGCGCGCTCGGACTCGCGGACACGTATCTGGGCATGATCGTGCTTTATACGGCCGTGAACGTGTCGCTAGCCGTGTGGCTGCTCAAGGGCTTCATCGACGAGATCCCGCGCGAATACGAAGAGGCCGCGCTCGTAGACGGCTACACCCGCATGCAGGCTTTCATCAAGGTCGTGTTGCCGCAAGCGATCACGGGCATTGCCGCCACGGCGATCTTTTGCCTCATCTTCGCGTGGAACGAGTACGCGTTCGCGCTATTGCTGACAAGCGGCGACGCGCAGACGATGCCGCCGTTCATTCCGTTCATCATCGGCGAGGGCGGTCAGGACTGGCCGGCCGTTGCGGCCGCCACCACCCTGTTCGTGCTGCCGATCCTGGTCTTCACCGTCGTGCTGCGCAAGCATCTGTTGCGCGGCATCACTTTTGGAGCGGTGCGCAAATGAAAGCCCTACCTGCCACGCCGCGGCGGCGCTTCCTTCGCAGGCGCTATTGGGAAGGCGCATCGATGGCACTCATTGGTCTGGGCATTGCCATGCTGGTTCAACCGTTCACCGTCGACCTCTATACATGGTCGTTTCCCGTGATTCTGGTGGGCGCGCTGGCCTTTGTCGTGACAAGCCATTTCCCGGACTGAGCCATGTCGACGATCGTTCTCTCCAATCTCCACAAGCGCTTCGGCGAATTCACCGCCGTGCACGATACGAATCTCACGGTGGGCAACGGCCGTTTCGTGGTGCTGCTCGGACCGTCCGGCTGTGGAAAGACGACCACGTTGCGGATGATCGCCGGACTCGAGCTGCCGACGTCGGGCCAGATCCTGATCGACGGCGAAGACGTGACGGCACTGCGAGCGCGTCAGCGCGACATCGCATTCGTGTTCCAGATGTTCGCGCTCTATCCGCATATGACGGTGCGCAACAACATCGCCTTTCCGCTGAAGAACGAGGGTATCTCGCGCCGCGAAATAGCGACGCGCGTCGATACGGCTGCGCGTATGCTGCGCATCGAACATCTGATGGACCGAAAGACGGGCGGATTGTCGGGCGGCGACCGTCAGCGCGTTGCGTTGGGTCGCGCCATCGTGCGCCATCCGAAGGCCTTTCTGATGGACGAACCACTTGGCACGCTCGACGCGGACTTCCGCGAACTGATGTGTCTCGAGTTGCGCAAGCTGCATAACGCGCTCACGGCAACGACCGTCTATGTCACGCACGACCAGAGCGAAGCGATGGCCATGGCTGACGACATCGTCGTGATGAATCGCGGAGAAGTGCTGCAGTCCGCGTCGCCGCATGAGATCTATCACTTTCCTGCGACCGTGTTCGTCGGCAGCTTCATCGGCAGCCCGCCGATGAATTTTCTGGCGGTGGACGGCGGCGTTCCGGCGGGCGCGGAACAGGTCTCGCTCGGCGGCGCGGCGGTGCCCGTACCGCGTACCGACGCATCGTCCGCGAAGGCGCTGGTGGGAGTGCGGCCCGAGCACGTCATGATCGATGAACGCGGCGCGTTGCGCGGACGTGTGATCGCCGACGAATATCTCGGCTCGCATCAGATTCTCGTCGTCGAGACGGCGCTTGGCATCATGCGCGTGCGGGTCGGGAAGGACGAGGGGCGCGCGGCGGGTTCGCAGGTCGGGCTGTCGTTTCGCAAGGAACGCACACTGCTGTACGACGCGGACAGCGGCAAGCTGCTGCCCGGCGCCGCACGCCAGATGGCCTTTAACGGTAACGGTAACGGCAGCGGAGGCGCTTATGTCTGAGATTCGCCTGCACAACGTGACGAAGCGATTCGGCGATATCGTCGCGGTGGACGACGTGTCGATCGACGTGAACGAGGGCGAGTTCGTCGTGTTGCTCGGACCGAGCGGCGCAGGCAAGACGACGACATTGCGGCTCATTGCGGGACTCGAACGGCCCGACGAAGGCGAAATATTCATCGACGGCGAAGCGGCCACGGACATGCATCCTGCAGACCGCGACGTCGCCTTCATTTTTCAACAGTATTCGCTCTATCCGCATCTGACGGTGTTCGGCAATCTGGCGTTTCCATTGCGCTCGCCGCGGCGGCGCTCGAGCGAGGCGGAAGTCAGCGCGCGCGTGCAGTCAGTCGCGCAGATGCTGCACATCGAGTCGAAACTCGCCAACATGGCGACGCATCTGTCGGGCGGCGAGATGCAGCGGGTTGCGATTGGCCGCGCGCTCGTGCGCGAACCCAAAGTATTTCTGATGGACGAGCCCTTGTCGTCGCTCGATGCAAAACTACGCGAGGAATTGCGCATCGAGCTGAAGCGGCTGCATCGCTCCATCGGCGCAACGATCATCTACGTCACGCACGACCAGGTCGAGGCAACGACGCTTGCCGATCGCATCGGCATACTCGAGCACGGTCGCATCGTGCAGATGGGCACGCCGCGCGAAGTCTATGGCAACCCGGCGTCGCTCAGCGCGGCGCAACGTCTCGGCTCGCCGCCCATCAACCTGCTGCCGCCCGCGCTGTTCGATCCGGCGGCGATGCCTGCGGGTACGTCGACTGTCGCGATCCGTCCGGAAGACATCGTGCTGCACGGCGCCGATGCACGCGACGCGCTCAACCTTCGCGTGCTCGAATATTCGCCGCTGCGGCATCTGCTGATTCTCGACCGCGAAGGCACCGCGATCGTCGCGACCACGATGACAGAACGCAACTTCACGCCAGGGCAAACGGTCGGCGTGTCACTGCCGCCGCGCAGCCTTCTTTATTTTCGTTCCGACGGCAGGAGGATTCCGGCATGAACGGCAAAACGGTCATGGCGTGCATCGAGGCTGCGCATGCAACGCTAAAGGAACACACTGAGGAGATCGCCGCGCTCGATCAGCAGATCGGCGACGGCGATCACATATTCAACCTGTTGCGCGGGGTCGATGCACTGCTCGGCCTGCGCGCCGATATCGAAGCCGAAGCATTCGCACCGGCGCTGGATCTCGCTGCGTCGAAATTGCTGTCGACGGTGGGCGGGTCGTCGGGGCCGCTGTTCTATTCGCTGTTGCACGGCATGGCGAAAGCGTCGGCTGGGAGCGGGGACATTGCAAGCGTGCGGGACGCGGCGCGGATCTTCGCCGCGGGTGTCGATGCCGTTGCGCAGCGCGGCAAGGCCGGTATCGGCAGCAAGACGATGATGGACGTGCTGATTCCCGTGGCGTCGCGGCTGGCGGAACTGGCTGACGACGATGCGCCGCCGGAAGCCGTGCTCGACACCCTGCCGGAAGTCGCGGAGCAGAGCATGCTCGCTACGCGCGACATGCTCGCGACCAAGGGGCGCGCATCGTTTCTCGGCGAACGCTCGCGAGGCCACATCGATCCGGGCGCGCGGTCGAGCCAGTTGATGATCGACGCCGTATGTGCGCGGCTCGCGCAAGACAGAGCGTAGAAGGAGCGGAGACCATGAAGAAATTCATCAATCACGTCGACGACTTTCTGGTCGAGAGCCTGGCCGGATTCGGCGCCGCGCACAGCGATCTCGTCGTGCTCAATCAGGAACCGGTATTCGTGCGGCGCAAGACCCTGAAGCCGGGCAAAGTCGCGCTGATCTCGGGCGGCGGGTCGGGACACGAGCCGCTGCACATCGGCTTCGTCGGCTACGGGATGCTGGACGCCGCGTGTCCGGGCCAGGTCTTCACGTCGCCAACACCCGACCAGATGATGGCCGCCGCGCAGGCCGTCGATACGGGCGCGGGCACGCTGTTTATCGTCAAGAACTATTCGGGCGATCTGATGAACTTCGAAATGGCGTCGGAGATGTCGGAGTTGCCCAATGCGATGGTGCTGATCAACGACGACGTCGCCGTCGAAAATTCCAGTTACACGACGGGGCGGCGCGGCGTGGCGGGTGCCGTGATCGTCGAGAAGCTGGTGGGGAGTCTCGCCGAAACCGGCGCGGATCTCGAACAATGCAAGGCGTTCGGCGACCGGATCAACAAGCATACGGCGTCGATGGGCGTTGCTTTTTCCAGTTGCACGGTGCCGGCGGCGGGCACGCTCACGTTCAAGATCGGCGACGACGAAATCGAAGTCGGCGTCGGGATACATGGCGAGCCGGGGCGGCGGCGTGCCCGTTTCGCCGCGGCCGACGCGATTGCGGGCGAACTGCTGACGGCCATTGTCGCGGATCTCAAGCCGCCAGCCGGTGCGGAACTGCTAGTGTTGATCAACGGGCTGGGCGGCACGCCGCTCGGCGAACTCTATCTGTTATTCAATTCCACGCGCCTGTGGCTGCAACAGCGTGATCTGAAGATTGCACGCGTGAAAGTGGATTCGCTGACGACTTCGCTCGAAATGGCGGGCGCGTCGATTACGTTGTGCGTGATGAACGACGAGATGCTAAGACATTGGGATAGCGCGGTGCACACGCCGTCGCTGAGGTGGGGTATGTAGCGGATATTGAATGTCGCTCTACCGCCTGAAGGACGACCGCCTGAACGCATCGCACGCATGAGTTTTTGACATGGTGCGCATGCGCAGATTTCGCTTGTTGCGTGATATTGGCAAACCTACAGTCGGTTGTCGCGCAAAGCCTTCGCACCGTGCCGCTGTGTCACGTGAGACAGGCAGTGGACATCGATCGTTCATCAGGAGACCGTCATGCAAGACATCAAACGGGGCAGAAGGCAGGCAATCAAGACGATCGGCGCGGCACTCGCGGCTTCGACGTTGCCGATGCCGTTCATCAACGTGCGCGCCCAGCAGCAACAGAATTTCTCGGGAAAAACCCTGCGTCTCCTCACCTGGTCCGACGATACGGGCACGGCCGCGTTGCGCAACATCGCCGCGACCTTCAGTGCGAAGACGGGTGCGAAAGTGATCGCCGACCGCGCTGACGGAACGTCCGGCATGGTCGCCAAGGTCAAGGCAGCAGGCGACCGTCCCACCTACGACGTGATCACGCTGGCAGGCGTCGGCGCATCCGGGCTCGGCGATGCAGGCCTGCTCGTCAAGCCGGATCTGGACAAGCTGCCGAACCTGAAAGACGTGGCGGCGCAGTACCGCACGGGCGCGAACGGCTTCGGCGTCGGCTATCTGCTCTGGTCGGACGGCCTGATTTACAACACATCGACGGTCAAGACGCCGCCTGACTCGTACGAAGCGCTGTGGGACCCGAAGTACGCGGGCCGCATTTTCCTGCCGCCGCCGGAGTGGGCCGAGGCAGTCGATCTCGCGATCATCGCTGCGAAGCTCGCAGGCGGTTCGCAGCAGAACATCGAGCCGGGTTTCAAGAAGCTTGCGCAACTGAAAGATCGTGTGATGACGCTCGGTGAAAACCCGAATCAGGTTGCCGATCTGTTTCGCACGGGTTCGCTCGATATCGGCGGCATTTATTCACCCGCGTTTTTCCCCGCTCAGATCCGCAAGCCGGAGTACAAGATGGGCGTGACCTACGGGATGAAGGAAGGCTTCGCGACGCAACTGATGTTTACCGTCATTCCGAAGTCGCACCCGGGCGATGCCGACCTGATCCACGCGTTCATCAACCATTCGCTCGATGCGGGCGTGCAGGGCCGGATGGCCGCCGATGTCCTGAATGGCCCGGTCAACTCGAAGGCCATGATTCCCGCCGAGAGCAGCGCCTATGTGCCGAGCCCGAAGCAGATCGCCGAAAAGGCGGTGCTGCATGACGACAAGGCGCTCGCGGCCGTGCAGCCCGCGTGGATCAAGCGCTACACGGAAATCTTCTCGGCATGAACGGAATGCCCGCGCTCTTTTCGCGGCGCGGGCGCGCTGACGTCGCGCCGGCTGGGTCGACAGGCGTGCCCGACGGGCACGCCGCGAGCGGTGCCGACAGCGCGTCCGCGCGCGCGAGGCCGTGGCTGCTCCTTGCGCCGATTCTCGTGTTTCTCGCCGTGCTCGCCGCCGCCGCGCTGGTCGTGGTGCGAATGAGCTTCGGCGTCTCAGGGAACGAATGGCGCGCGTACACGCTGCATAACTATGTCGAACTCGCCGACAGCTACTTCGTCAAGTCGCTGTGGCTGACGTTGCGGCTCGCTTTTCAAAGCATGGTGTGCGCGGTGCTGCTGGCTATTCCCGTTGCGCTTGCGATGGCGCGCACGGAATCGCGCCTTGTGCGGCGCCTGCTGCTAGCGGGCGTGCTGCTGCCGCTGCTCGTCAATCTGCTGTTGCAGGGCTACGGGTGGCTCGTGATCCTCGGTCCCGCCGGATTGCTCAACCATGCGTTGCTCGGCAGCGGGCTCGTGTCGCGTCCCGTCATGTGGCTCTATCGCGAACATGGCGTATTGCTCGGTCTGATCCAGACGGCGTTTCCGCTGGCCGTGCTGCCGATATCGAGCGCGATGCGTGCGATTTCCGTTTCGTATGAAGAGGCCGCGGCGACGCTCGGCGCGAGCCGCTGGCAAACCATGCGCGACATCGTGCTGCCGCTCGCGATGCCTGGCATCGTATCCGGCGCGCTGCTCGTCTTTGCGTATAACGCGAGTGCGTTCGCGGTGCCGCTGTTGCTGGGCGGACGACGCGTTCCCATGCTCGCGGTGCTGGTTCACGACCAGGTCTCGCCGTTGTTGAACTGGCCTGCGGCGTCGGCATCGGGCGTCGTGCTGATGGTCGCCACGCTTTCGCTGATGGCGCTGTCTCAATGGCTGCTGCGCCGCATGCAGCGTCTGGAGGGTTCTGCCTGATGAGTACGCAAGGTGTGTTGCCTCGCCGGCCGTTGGGCGCGCTGAGGCCATCCTCGACGATGCCGGGCCGGCTTGGGAAGGTGGCGGCCCTGTCGGCTGCGATCGTGCTGTTTCTGGCGGCGCTCCCCATTCTGACGATGATCACGATGTCGTTCAGCGCGGCGGATACGCTTGAATTTCCGCCGCATGCGTACAACCTTCGGTGGTATCGCGCGGCGTGGCACACGTTCGTTTCGCCTGACGCAAGCGATGCGCTGTCGATGGGCGCGGCGCTCGGAACGAGCCTGCTGGTCGCCGTGTCGACGATGATCATTGCGACGCTCGTGTCCGTGCCCGCCGCGTACGCGTTGAGCCGCTACCGTTTTCGCGGCAAGCGGCTCGTCGAACAACTGGTCGCGCTGCCGCTCGTGTATCCGCTGGTCATGCTGGGACTGTCGCTGCTGCTGGTGTTCAACGTTCTGCCCGTCGAACTCGGCGTGTTCCGGCTGATCATCGCCCACGTGATTCTCGCGCTGCCGTTCACGGTGAAGAATTGCGCGGCGTCGGTGGCGTCGATCGGGCCGGAGTTCGAAGAGGCCGCTTACGTGATGGGCGCGAGCCCGCGACGCGCGCTCGTCGATGTCGTGTTGCCGCTGATGCGGCCGGGCATTCTCGCGGGCATGCTGTTCGCGTTCATCATCTCGTTCAACGAATTCACGGTGACGTTCTTTCTGTATGGCATCGACACGATGACGCTTCCCGTATGGCTGTACAGCCGCACGGTGTCTTCGCTCGATCCAACCGTGTTTTCGTTCGCGGTGTTCGTCGTCGCAATCGATTTTGCGCTGATCTGGCTGCTCGAAAAGCTGGTGGGCGACAAAGGGATCGCGCTGTGATCCCATTCATCGCGCCTTGCCGCGAAACGGACTGGAAACTGTCATGACTCATCTTACGCTGCAGGCCGTCACGAAACGCTTCGGTGCCGCGCATGCGGTCGACAACGTCGATCTCGCGATCCCCGAAGGCAAGCTGGTGTGCTTTCTCGGACCGTCGGGCTGCGGCAAGACCACGCTGTTGCGGATGATCGCCGGGCTCGAACAGCCAACGTCGGGAGCGGTGATGTTCGCCGGTCGCGATATCACGCACCTGAGCGCGAACCGGCGTGATTTCGGCATGGTGTTTCAGTCACTCGCATTGTTCCCGCATATGACGGTGGCGGAGAACATCGCGTATCCGCTCAAGTTGCGCAAGACGGGCAAGAGCGAGCAGGCGAGGCGGGTCGCTGAACTGCTCGAACTGATCCAGTTGCCGCATATGGCCGGGCGGGCCGTCACCCAGCTTTCCGGCGGCCAGCGGCAGCGCGTGGCGATTGCTCGCGCGATTGCGACGTCACCGAAGCTCCTGTTGCTCGACGAGCCGCTGTCGGCGCTCGATGCAAAGTTGCGCGAGGCGATGCAGATCGAAATTCGCCTGCTGCAACAGCGTCTGGGCATCACGACGATCATGGTCACGCACGATCAGCGCGAAGCGATGACCATGGCCGACCTCATCGTCGTGATGGAGAAAGGTCGTATCGCGCAGGTTGGCAAGCCACTCGATATTTACCGCGACCCTGTCAGCGAATTCGTGGCCGACTTCATTGGCCTTGGCAATATCTTGCCCGTAACAAACGACGAGAGCGGGAAAGTGCGTCTGCCGGGCGGGCAGCAGATCGTTGTCGCCAACGCGGCGCCGATGTCCGTTGCGTCCGGCGATATTCGTCTTCTGATCCGGCCGGAAGATGTGCATCTTCAACTGGGCACCGATCAGGCCGCCCACGATACGAACTGCGTCCGAGGCACGGTGCGGTTCATTCGCGACGTCGGCGCCTCGCTCGAAGCAACGATCGAATGCGCGGGCTTTACGCTGACTGCCGCGACCACACCGCGCGAAGTGCCGGGTCTTGCACCCGGCGTGCCGGTGCTTGCAGGGCTGCCGGCGCATGCGTGCAAGCTCATCTCTGCGCACGGAGTGCGTGCTTCGGCCTGACGCGTTCTCGCGTCAGGCTGGTTTCGGTGCACACGCGTCCTTTAACCGCTTCTCTGTTACCCCACATCTAACGGTTCCCCATTGCGATGCAGTCGCGCCTTCGTGCTGCGTGGGGAACCGATTCAAATCCGCGACACGGCCCCTTGGGGGCAGGCTGTTTGCGCGCACTCTCCCCACGATGCATCCGCGCGCTGTCATTGCGCGTATAACCTGTCGACAACGCACTTGCTGATTTACGTGAGAGGAGCTTTTGATGTCTCCTGCTGCCGCAGCGTCGATTGCGTTCGTAGTGCTCGTCGCGCTGTTCGCTGCCTTCTGGGCGTGGCAGCTGAAAAGCGCGAACGCGGGGATGATCGATCCGATATGGGCTTTCTCGCTGGGCGCAATCGCTGTGTTCTACGGCATGGCGAGCGACGGCGATTCGCTTGCCCGCGCGCTCGTTGCGACGGGCGGGGGTTTCTGGGGCGCGCGGCTCGGCTGGCATTTGTGGCGGCGTAACGCGGGCAAACGGGAAGATCCGCGTTATCACCGTTTCCGCGAGCAATGGGGCGCGGCTGCGGGACGAAAGATGTTCTGGTTTCTCGAGTTTCAGACGGTCATTTCGATGGTGTTGTCGCTCGCGTTCGCCGTGCCTGCATGGCGCGCAGACAAGCCTTCCGTTGCATGGGTCTCGATTGCGGTAGCGATCTGGCTCGCCTCGGTAACGGGCGAAACAGTGGCGGACAGTCAACTCAGATGCTTCGTCGCCGATCCCGCAAATCAAGGCAAAGTGTGTCGCGTCGGACTGTGGCGCTATTCGCGGCATCCGAATTACTTCTTCGAGTGTCTGCATTGGGTGGCTTATATCGCGCTGTCGATCGGGTCACCCTGGGCGTGGTTGACGCTACTCCCACCCGTGCTCATGGCGTGGCTGCTGATGAAACTCTCAGGCGTGCCGATGCTTGAAGCGCATCTGGTCCATTCGCGTCCGGGTTACGCCGAGTACATGCGCGAGACCAGCGCATTGATACCGTGGCCGCCGCGACGCGGCTGAATCCCACTACGCTTCCAATACACCCGAACGGTGCCCGCCATGACATTTACGGCAACACGGCCTTCGATGGATAAGCCGCTTTTTGCCAGGGAAGACTGGCTCATCCATGCGTGCGAGCGCGGATGGGTGCCGGATCGTGCGATCCGCTTCGGCATGCGCCACCTGATGCGGCAGCGTCTGATCGAAGAAGGCGCATTGGACGGCGAGCTTCGTTCGCAACGTTTCAACTCGCTGCTCGACGAGTTGCGCGCGAGTCCCGTCGCGATCGAAACCGATGCCGCAAACACGCAACACTACGAATTGCCGCCTTCATTCTTCGAGGCGCATCTCGGACCGCACCTGAAGTATTCGTGCTGCCTGTATCCGCGCGGCGACGAGACGCTCGGGCAGGCGGAACAGGCGATGCTCGAAGTCTACGCAGAGCGGGCAAGGATCGAAGACGGCCAGACCATTCTCGATCTCGGTTGCGGCTGGGGCGCGCTTGCATTGTGGTTGGCCGCGCAGTATCCGAATGCCCGAATCGTTGCTTTGTCGAATTCGCGCAGTCAGCGCGAATTCATCGAAGCGCGTGCAGCGTCTGCGGGCATCACGAATCTGCGCGTCGTGACGGGCAACGTTGCTCAGTTCGATTTCGCAGATGAGTTCCACGCCGGTTATTTCGACCGTGTGCTGTCGGTCGAGATGTTCGAGCATATGAAGAACCATGGCCTTCTGCTGGAGCGCGTTGCGCGCTGGATGCGCCCCGATGGAAAACTCTTCGTCCATATTTTCGCGCATCGAACGCTCGCTTATCACTTTCAGAACCGGGACGCTACGGACTGGATGTCGAAGTACTTCTTTACCGGTGGCACGATGCCGTCGGAAGCTTTATTGCTGCACTTTCAGAAGGATCTCCGGATCGACAGGCAGTGGTGGATCGGCGGCGCTCACTACGCACGCACGGCGGAGCAATGGCTTGCGAATCTCGACAAGGCAAGCGAGCGCGTGATGCCAGAACTGGTCCTGACATACGGCGCGGATAACGCGCGACTCTGGCTCCAGCGCTGGCGCATGTTCTACATGGCTGTGGCCGAACTTTTTGGCTACGCGCAAGGTAATGAGTGGGGCGTTGCGCACTATCTGTTCGACAAGCGGTGATGCGATGAAAGCTACGCGTGTTGCTCTCGCACTGGCCGCCGTCGCTGCGATGGCCGTCCTGATGTCGGCGTGCTCGCAGTCGCCGGCTAATCCCAATCCGCGCGCAGACATTCCGCTAAAGCCGGCAAGCGTCGATCTGCGACGCTACATGGGCCGCTGGTACGTCATTGCGATCATTCCGTATTTTCTTGAGAACAAGTACGTCGGCAGCTATACGGACTGGTCTCTGCGCGAAGACGGAAAGATCGACGACCGGTACACCGCGCACAAGAGAACATTCGACGCGTCGCCGTCGAAGTTCCATTTCGTCGACAGCGTCGTGCCGGGCAGCGGAAACGGCAAGTGGAAAGTGCGCATTTTCTGGCCGGTTTATGTGACGCAGCTGACGCTCTATGTCGACGACGAGTACCGTTACACACTGCTCGGTCTCGGCGACAAGAGCCTCGGCTGGATTTTCGCGCGAGAGCCGGATATCAGCGACGACGTTTATCGCTCGCTGCTCGCGCGATTCGATGCTATGGGCTTCGACGCATCGCGCTTTCGCCGCGTGCCGCAGCATCCGCAGCAGATCGGCCAGCCAGGGTTCCTGCCGCAAGACGAGTGACGGCCGATTCGCGCTGCGTGCCGGACGCGCGCACGTCACGGGTTGACGGTGAGGACGAATTGCCTGACGTCCGTGCGCCGCTCGACGAAGCCCGCTTCGCAATACGCGAAATAGAGCCGCCACGTGCGTATGAACAGATCGTCGAAACCGAGTGCCCGCACAGCGTCGAGGTTCTCCTCGAAGCGTGCGTGCCAGCACTGCAATGTGCGTGCATAGTCGAGCCCGAACGACTGCGACTCGACGCATGCCATTCCCGCGCGTCTCGCCGCGGCGCGAAAGCGTTCGGCACCCGGCAGCATGCCGCCCGGGAAAATGTACTCGCGGATGAAATCACTCGAGGACCGGTACTCGGCAAAGCGCGAATCGTCCATCGTGATCGACTGGACGAGCGCGTGTGCACCCGGCTTCAGCATGCGCCCGAGGACGGTGAAAAACGTAGGCCAGTAGCGCTCTCCGACGGCTTCGAACATCTCGACCGACACCGCTGCGTCATAGATGCCCCGTAGGTCGCGATAGTCGCGCAATTCGATGGTCACGAGATCGCGGAGACCGGCTTGTGCCACGCGCTCGCGTGCCCATTCGTACTGCGCAGGGGAGATCGTCACGCCGTGCACGCGTATACCTTGACGCGCCGCGTGTAGCGCAAAGCCGCCCCAGCCGCAGCCGATCTCCAGCACACGCATGCCGGCGCGCAACTGCAACACATCGACGATGCGCTGATACTTGGCTGCCTGAGCGTCTTCGAGCGAACGGCTCGTATCGCCCTCGAACAACGCGCTCGAATAGGTCATGGTGCGGTCGAGCCAGAGCGCGTAGAACGGATTACCAAGATCGTAGTGCACGTGCACGTTGCGCTGGCTGCGGCGACGCGTGTTGGGACGCAGCCAGTGGCGCAATCCATAGAGCAGGCGCGCAGGGGCGCTGCCCGACACGGTGCGCGGCAACGCGGCTTCATTGCGGATGGCGAGCCGCGCCAGCGCTACGATGTCAGACGTGTCGACCCATCTCGCGCGATACGCTTCGGCAAATCCGATGTCGCCCGCCTGCAGGATCGCGCGGCACGCCCGCCAGTCGTGCAGGATGAGTTGCGCGCCGGGTTGGGCATGGGGATCGCCGTACACGCGTTGCTGGCCGCCGGGCGTCGTCAGGACCAGATGGCCGACGCGCAAACGGTCCAGCAGCGCGAGGAACAGGCGGGCGAACAGGGGCGCACCGCCGGCGGCATAGAAGGCGCGTGAAAACGTCATTGTTACGATTCCTCGTTGATCGTTGTTGGCCGTGAGTGAGGCGAGGGCGGCTGGCTCCCGTAGAACGGCACTTTCTTGAGCCACAGGCGTAGCGCCTGCCAGTGAATGCGTGCGATGACGCCGACCGTGAGAAGCGGTTGCCGCATGAGTGCGCGCAGCGCGTGCCCGCGCGTGAGGGGGCGCTTCCCGAGCGAAATCGCGGTGCGGATCAGGAGCCCTTGCGCGTCGTAATAGTCGATGGAGATCGAAGATTGGTGCTCGCTCTCGTGTATACGGAATGCGTAGTGTCCTTCGACGCCGCAAAACGGCGATACGTGTAGCTTCTTTACGCAGTGGAGATGGGTGTGCGCGTCGATGGGGCCGTTGTCGCCCGCTTTGAGCAGATACGAGTGACGTTGTCCGAACGTGTTGCGCACTTCAGTGAGCAATGCGCGCAGATTGCCGTCGCGGTCGTGGCAGAACCAGAAGCTGACGGGGTTGAATGCATAGCCGAATACGCGCGGGCAGGTCTGCAGCCAGATGGCGCCGCCGTCCAGGTCGATGCCCGCGTCGGCGAGTTTGCCGCGTATCCACGCGAGCGGATCGGTTCCGTCGCATGCGCCGTAGTCGCGCGTTCTCAGGCTCAATGGCCGCAGCCGGTCGATGCCCAGCCACCAGCCATCCAGTTCATGAAGCCTCGCCAGATCGCAACGGATGCAGAACACGGGATAGACGAAGCGATGATGCACGGGGCGCAGCCGCTCGTGCATCACGTGCCCGGACATCAGCCATCCCGCGCGGTCGGAAGAATGGCCGTTCATCGTACGGACCACGACGGTTCGACGCCGAAGTCGCGAGCAATGCGCAGCGCCGATTTCAGCCCATCTTCATGGAAGCCATAACCTGTCCACGCGCCCGCGAACCATGTGCGTCTCGAGCGCTGTATCGACGGAAGGCGGCTTTGCGCCGCCACAGCCGCACTGTCGAGCAGTGGATGATCGTAGTCGAAGCGCTTCAGTACCGTCTCGGGCGAGGGCGGTCGCGACGGATTGAGTGTCACGATCACAGGCCTTTTGAAGGGCAGCGGTTGCAGGCGGTTGATCAGATAGCTCACACAGACCGGGCGCATTTCGTCTACCCCATGCGTCGACAGGTAGTTCCACGCGGACCATATCCGCTCGCGGCGCGGAAGCAAGGCAAGATCGGTATGCAGCCACGCCACATTGGGCTGATAGCGGATCGCGCCGAGCATATGGCGTTCGTCGGGATCGGGGTCTGCGAGCATGCGCAGGCTGTCGGGCGCGTGCGTGGCGAGAATCGCCGCGTCGAAGCACTCGCAGCCGGATTCGCTCGCTACGTGGACGCCGCCTCGCTCGCGGCGCACCGCGACCACCCGTTCGTTTGTGCGCACGTCGTCCAGTGTGGCGACGATCCGGCGGACATACTCGCGTGCACCGCCTGCGACGGTTTTCCAACGCGGGCGGCGATTCACCTGCAACAGCGCATGGTTGAGACAGAAGCGCAGAAAGGTCGCGGCCGGGAAGCGCAGCACGTCGGACGTCGCGCACGACCAGATAGCGGCGGCCATCGGCAAGAGGTAGTTTTGCCTGAAGGGATCGCCGTAGCGGCCCGCCGTCAACAGGTCGCCAACGGAGTATCCGTTGGCGGATGCCGCCTCGAGATGCATTTCAGCAGCAGAATTGAAACGCACGATATCGCGCAACATGCCGAGAAAGCTGGGCGAAAGCAGATTGTGCCGCTGGGCGAATACGGTGTTCAGATTGGTGCCTGCCCATTCGAGTCGTCTGTGATCGAGCGAGACGGAGAACGTCATGTCGCTTTCGTATGACGCGACATCGAGCTCGTTGAAGAGCGCGATCAGGTTGGGATAAGTGCGATCGTTGAAGACGAGAAAACCTGTATCGACGGGATGGGTGAGGCCATCCAGTTCGACGTCGACGGTATTGGTGTGGCCGCCGGCGTAGGCAGCGGCTTCGTAAAGCGTCACGCGATGGCGGCGGGCCAGCAGATACGCACTCGCAAGTCCAGCGATGCCGGAGCCGATGACAGCAACGCGGCTGCCCGGCGGAACGGGATGAGTTTCCGTCTGCACATCCATTGGGTGTTCTCCATCGCCGGCGCGTCATTCCTCTTTTACGCACGGCAACAGCAGACGGATGCAGCCATGCGGCGGGTCCTCCCTGATTTGCCGGCGCACCGCTGCACGTGAATACCTGCACCGATGCGAGCCGCGTCGGGAGCAGCGCGTCACGCGAACGTCCGAATTGTTTGACCCGTGAAAAATATAGCTGGATATGGCGGGCCGAAATGGAACAGGAATGGGACGCCGACAGAGAGTCGGGTTCGAGTGACCGCGTTCGCCTAATAAAGTGGCATCGCAAACTTTTCGTAGATCGTGCGAAATAAGTGCTTGACAGTCCCCTGGGGGTTACGCATAATTCGG
>NZ_JAWRXV010000471.1:0-313 GCF_046534875.1 Paraburkholderia sp. SIMBA_054
GAAAAAATCATGCTGGACTACCGTCAGCGTGCGATCAAAATCCTGGCGAACTCTTACTACGGTTACTACGGTTACGCGAAAGCGCGTTGGTACTGCAAAGAATGCGCGGAATCTGTTACCGCGTGGGGTCGTGAATACATCGAATTCGTTTGGAAAGAACTGGAAGAAAAATTCGGTTTCAAAGTTCTGTACATCGACACCGACGGTCTGTACGCGACCATCCCGGGTGGTAAATCTGAAGAAATCAAAAAAAAAGCGCTGGAATTCGTTGACTACATCAACGCGAAACTGCCGGGTCTGCTGGAACTGGAAT
>NZ_JAWRXV010000472.1:0-313 GCF_046534875.1 Paraburkholderia sp. SIMBA_054
GTCCCCAATTCGCCTATCCGCCGACGATTACAGGTTTTATCTTTTCGCCGCGATCGCGAGGCAGGCTTTTCGCAGAGCCGCGCATTTGCGAAAGTCCGGCCTCAGCATCGGGGGCAGGGGCAGGATCGCTACTTATCGGCCCGTGAGCGCACTTCGTTGCAGTTTTGAAACGTTTATAATTCTTCCGCCAGCGCACCCGTAAGTACTACCTGTGGCGCGCGGATCGCGGTGAGTCTCAGCAAGATTTCCATCCCGGTGCCCTCGCGGTGCCGCGCAGCACTGGTAACAACGACGCCGGCCAGCATGCCTGCGT
>NZ_JAWRXV010000473.1:0-313 GCF_046534875.1 Paraburkholderia sp. SIMBA_054
GGGTCGCCGCACAAAGTGAAGGAAACGGCCTAGCGCGAAGTCAGAATCCGCGCGACGCTGCGCGGAACGTTGGCAGGCAGTGCTGCGACGATCGGAAGCGCGCAACCGAATTCGCTGAAATGTGCGCGCCGTGCGCTATCTGCCCTGGCCAACCGGCTAAACGATGCAACCGATCGTTCGCCAAAGGGTCGAACCGTCCACTCATTGAATAAACCTGGCGCGGCATGGCGTGCACCATGCAAAACGATGTCGACGCGTCCGCTGCGTGGCGGGCGCGGGCTGCACCCTGGCAGATGCCGCGCGAAACAAGGAG
>NZ_JAWRXV010000474.1:0-312 GCF_046534875.1 Paraburkholderia sp. SIMBA_054
CAAGCGATCATTCATTACTCCGCTCGCAAGATGTGGGTAATCCTGAGACTTCGGACCGATAGCGCACGCGTTCCACCCTGTAAGAGCGCCAAGCTATACGAGGCGACAACCTGCACACAGTTTGCCACCTGGGCGGCACATACCATTCGCTGCCGCCTGCCCAAGTACGCGTATTCGAAGCGGGTGAAGCGTTCATTCGAAGCGTTGGCAACGAGCACCAACCAGGGCACTGTCGCGTGAAGCGTGGGGACGTTGGGGGCCCGTGGATAAGAACACGGGCTGGCGGTGTTAGCCGCTTTCTTTTGCCTACTT
>NZ_JAWRXV010000475.1:0-312 GCF_046534875.1 Paraburkholderia sp. SIMBA_054
CGTCGACCTCGATCGCGATCCGGCTCACGGCTGGACCTCCACGGCGGCCGGGCCGCCCTGCTTGGCGGCGATCTCGCGCAGGTGCGCCTCGTAGATATCCAGACAGCGCTTGCGGCCGCGGGCCACCTCGGGCATGTCTTCCAGCGCGCCGTTGCGCACCCAGCTGCACGGCGAGGTCAGTTCCTTGTCGATCGGCACATAGCGCACCTGCGGCACGCTGATCACGGCAGGTGCGGGCGAGACGATCGCTTCGGCAGCGGGAGCCGTCGGCTTGCGCGACAGCGAGCCGCACCCGGCGGCCAACGAACAGAT